>NZ_JBVVPM010000087.1:0-21547 GCF_055811255.1 Bradyrhizobium sp. MI1.11 | reverse complement strand
CGAAAACCGAGGAGTCCGACGAGCTCTAACGGTTAACTGGAAAGATCAGCGCGCTGCGGCCTACCGCGTAGGGTTACAAGCCGCCGCCGCCGATCGAAGGACCAGTCAATGCGCATCCGTCTCGTTGGTGGCACGGGGCTTGTTCGATCGGCAATCCAGGCCAGACCGTCCGCCGAAGGGCCCGAATGCGTATTGGTATCGCGCCACCCGGCGGCACCTGATACGCACCACATCACCCTCGATATGGTCGGACCACCGACGCTTCGAAATGGGAGGACGCTCTTGCCGGCGTTGATGTCGTTGTCAATGCGGCGGGTGCCTTGCAGGGACAGGACATGCAGGCGGTTCATGTTGCTGGCAGCGCGGCGCGGGGGCCAATGCAAGGGTGCGAAGTCATTGGATGTCTCAGCAGGCGGTTGCTGGGCCCGGCCCGGGCCTAGCAGAATCCCGCGCTCGTTTCATTGTATGCGGCGCCCGAACCGTTGGGGCTGACTGACATCAGCGCCGAACTGAACCAAGGCTGGAGCCGAGTGACTTCCGCAGTTTGCCCGAAGCTGCAAATGTCTTCTGCTCTTGTCGCCGTTTGACCCTGAACGGACATGCTAGGCATAAACAGCTGGACGCGGTGTGGTGTGAGGTCTTGGCTTTGGTTTGCTCGGACGTCCGCATCACGGACTGACGCGCTCGCACCAAACCCCTGCCCTACTGGGCTTGATCGTAGGCCTGCAGGATCCGGACAAAATCAGCCATGCTGGATCGATCTTGGTTTTCAGCCATAGCTGCAACCTGAGTATTGGACACGCGTTGGCTTCCCCGTCTGAACCGCATCAGGAGGTCGGCGATGTTTCTCATGGCGGACTCTCTGCACTAACTACGGCCGTAAGCGTCAGTTGAGCGGCGAAGCGCCGCTAGATCGGGAGAAGGGCCGGCGGGCGCTACGCCGCCGGTCTCGTCCCGCAACTGCCGGCTCGCAGGGCCGGTTCCGTTGCTTTTCAGTCTGGATGTATCGGTAACATTAGCCCTTGGTCGGCGCCATCGCGCACAGGTATGAAGTGACCATACTTAGGTAGACTTGGGTTAGTGAATCGGGATCGGGAGCCATCCCGATCGGTACCGTTCGAATTGGAGGCTGCCGCTGACGAGGCCATCGCTGCCTGCGGTCGAGACACCCGGGAGGCGGTCAAGGCGCTCATTGTCGCGAACGGGCTCCTCGAGGCGCAGGTCGAGGATTGCGAGCCTCGGTTTCCGCCGGCTACTCGCGCGGCCCGTTCGTCGTCCGCGCGACCGTCCCCCCGAATTGACCAAGTAGGCACTTCGAAACCGCCGTCGAAAAGGCGTCCTCGGTCAAGCTGCAGATCCGAGCTTCATCCTCCACGACCAGAACACGAATGGCATTACTCGCCTCGGCGACCGATGCGGTCGTCTCGCGTGACGGTAAGTGCGTCGACCCGCAAATGTCGTGCGCCTCAGCCCACCGGCACACCGTAGTAAGCCTTCACGGAGCGCGTGGTCGCGGGGTCACTCCAATTCCAGCTGCTCTCGTCGGCGTATTTCGGGGCGCCGCGGAGCTGGTCCTGGGTGATGCCGGTGACGTAGCCGCCGAGGTTGATGTCGTATCTCAGCGCCTGCCATGGCAACGGATAGTGATCGTCGCCAATGCCGAGCAGCCCCCCGGAAGCTGAGCACCGCGTACGACACTTTGCCGCTGACCTTGTCGATCATGACCCGCTCGATGTAGCCCACCTTTTCCCCGTCGGCCCCGTAGACGTTCAATGCCTTCGACCTTGTCGCTTCCGATCAAGCTGAAGGTTTCGCGATCTTCCATGGCCATGTTGAGCTCCCGGCTCCGTTCCTGGCTGAAAAGCCCTGGTAACGTTGTTCTCGCCATCGTCAGCGATGGGGCCGCCCCGGACGGCGCGGCCCGCGCTGCCCGTGAGGGGCAAGCAGGTCCAAGGTTCCTGCGGCAGCGGGATGGCGGAGGGACGCGGCCTTGCTGGCCTGATTACACCTCTGTGATAAAGGCCGAGGCGCTTTCGCGAAAGCTCTCAGCGCGGTCGCCTTCAGCCGCAGCGGGGATGCGGCGATGGGCCACTTCGGAAACGCAACCGTGATACGGAAGTTTGGCGAGGTCCTGGACGACCTGAGTACGCGTGAAGCCGCTGGTTCAGTTTTTTCAAGTCGTACTCGGTGCGCAGCCGGCCCACGATCGCTCCGATCACCTCCCCGCATCTTGCTGTCCGTCCGACATGATTGCGACCTTCCAGGTGTCGTGACAGGGCAAGATGAGATGGCGATATAGGTCGGCAACTCGCAGCTGTCTTCCATTGTTGGACCTTCGGCCCTTCTAAGCTCCGGAACACGTGCGCGGTCCATACTTCTTGTTTGGCGGCGCAAACCATCGATGGACTGCCCGACCTTCGTTCAGCCGTCGGAACCGGAAAAAAGGCTCGAACGATGTGAGGCGGCTCACATCACCGGGACCAATTAGAGCCTACGCCGTCTTGGCGGATACAACACCGGACGGAGATGTCGAATGAAACGCCTTATGCTTTCGCTCGTCACGGCCCTGCTCGTCATCGGTGCGGCGACCAGCGTGCTCAGACCGCATGCACTTCTTCACTCTGCACAGAGCGGCATGCCAAACATTCAAGAGCTGCAGACAGCCCAGGCGAGCACGCTGGCCGAGCAGGAGATCGAGGACCGGTCCGTTCTGTTTGCCAGAGGGCGCACGCAATAGAGCACACCTGACCGGCCCTCTTCAGCCGCTCCCCCTCATTCCGCCGCAGCGGTCACTGGTTGCGGCTTTTGATCGTTCGGCCCGGTTCGCCCACTCTGTTCGTCGAGCCAGAGGCTATGATGTTCGCGTGCCCAGTTGAGGTCGACCTCACCCGAACCCATGGCCTCGAAAGCCCCCTCCATCCCGATCGTGCCGATGTAGATATGCGCTATCATTGCGGCCACGAATAGCACGGCAACCACGGAGTGGATGATCTGGGCCATCTGCATGCCTTCAATGCCGCTGACGTAGAACGGGAACATCAGCTCGTATCCCGTCGCTGCAACGAGGCCGCCCCCGATTACGACGATCCAGTAAATCATCTTCTGGCCGGCGTTGAAGCGATAGGCCGGTGGATGATCATGGCCGACAATGCCCCCTCCCCGTTTGATCCAGGCGACGTCCACCTTGTTCGGAAGATTTCCCGCGATCCACATCAGGAAGATCAGGACGACGCCGACGGTGAACGGGAAACTCAGATAGTTGTGGGCATACTTCGCCCATTGTGACCATTCGGAGAACGCTTCAAAACCGATCAACGGCAATAACAACGGCCGCCCGAAGGTGATGTTCAGACCCGAGATGGCGAGGATGATGAAGCAGGTCGCTGTCATCCAATGCACGAAGCGCTCAAACAGCGTGAAGCGCACAATGGTGCGCCCCGATCGCCCGCTTTCAAGCCGCACCATGCCACGGGTGAGATAGAAGATCACGAGCAAAGCCAGCATGCCGATAATCGCGACGCCCCCGATCCAGCGCAGCGTGACATTGCGAAACTCCCGCCATTCGCGTCCCTGTGGCTGCTCAAGCACGCCCGATCTCTGATCCGGAATGCTGACACGGCCCTGGATTCGGTTCAGCTCCTGCAGCAACTGCTGCTCCTTGACGGAGCTTGCGGTCGGATTGACCTGCTGGGTGCTCGCTGGAGCCGCCATGATCACCAGAAGCAGTGCGCATGCGCTAAATGCCAGGCGAATGAATCTTCCAAATGACGCCATCTGCGCCTCCCGGTATCGCGTCCTTGACTGTCGTCCGCGTCAGGACTCGATCGTCTCGCGATACGCGGTCTTCCAGCCCCACGCGCCGGAGCCGTAGCCGCGCTTCATCACGCGTTCCTTGTAGATCTGGGCGATGATCTCCCCGTCGCCGGCGAGCAATGACTTCGTCGAACACATTTCGGCACACAGCGGCAACTTGCCCTCCGCCAGCCGGTTCGCGCCGTACTTCTCGTATTCCTCCTTGCTGCCATCGGCCTCGGGGCCGCCGGCGCAGTAGGTGCATTTGTCCATCTTGCCGCGTGAGCCGAAGTTCCCGACCTTGGGATATTGCGGCGCGCCGAACGGACAGGCGTAGAAGCAATAGCCGCAGCCGATGCAGAGGTCCTTGGAGTGCAGCACCACGCCATCGGCGGTGGTGTAGAAACAGTTCACGGGGCACACGGCTGCGCAGGGCGCGTCGGTGCAGTGCATACAGGCCATCGAGATCGAACGCTCGCCTGGCTTGCCATCATGTATGGTGACCACGCGGCGCCGGTTGATACCCCAGGGCACCTCATGCTCGTTCTTGCAGGCGGTGACGCAGGCATTGCACTCGATGCAACGGTCGGCGTCGCAGAGGAATTTCATACGGGCCATCGTCGTTGCTCCTTATGCCGCCGCGATTTGGCAAAGAGTGACCTTCGGTTCTTGCATGCCCGTCGCGGGATCATATCCGTAGGTCGTGATGGTGTTCGCGCTTTCGCCGAGAACGATCGGATCTGTCCCCTTCGGATAGGCGCTGCGAAGATCCTTCCCTGCCAGCCAGCCGCCGAAATGGAAGGGCATCCAGGCGACGCCCTTGCCGACACGCTCGGTGACGAGCGCTTTCATCCTCGCTCTGGAATTGTTCTCTGCGCCGGTGACCCAGACCCAGCCGCCATCCTTGACGCCGCGATCAGCAGCATCGGCCGGGTTGATTTCGATGAACATCTCCTGCTGTAGTTCGGCAAGCCACGGATTGGTACGCGTCTCCTCCCCACCCCCCTCATACTCGACCAGACGGCCCGACGAGAGGATGAGCGGGAACTGCTTGGCAATCCCCTTCTCCACAGCAGCCTTCTGCACCGAGAAGCCGATGTTGGGCATGCGAAACTGCTTGGCATTGGGCAGCGTCGGATATTTCTCGACAAGATCTACACGTGGCGTGTAGATCGGCTCGCGATGGACCGGAATCGGATCGGGCAGGCCGAAGGCGTTCATGCGTGCCTTGCCGTTGCCGTACGGCACGCAGCCGTGTTTGAGCGCGACCCGCTGGATGCCCCCTGAGAGATCGAGCGACCAGGACACCGAATCCGGATTGGTCGGATTGATCTTCATGATCGTGGCCATCTCCGCTTCGGTGAGATCCGTGTCCCAGCCAAGCTTCTTCAGGCTCGCCAGCGTGAATTCGGGATAGCCGTCCTGGATCTCGGAATCCTTAGAGTACGATTTGTCGGCCAGCAGGCTGACCTTGCGCGTGGACCCGTCTGGCAGCTTCTCCTCGCGTTCGATACCGAAGCGCGGCCGGAACGTGCCGCCGCCGTCCATCACCGCGAGATTGGTGTTGTAGAGCAGCGGCGTGCCGGGATGCCGGACCTCCGGCGAGCCCCAGCATGGCCACGGCAGACCGTAATAATCGCCACCGACCTCTGGATCGTCCTTGGGGGCTCGCATCGTCAGCATGTCGAACTTCGCCTGATTCTTCATGTGCGCCTTAAGCCGCTCAGGCGATTGCCCGCAATAGCCGGTCGACCAGCTGCCGCGGTTCATTTCGCGCAGCACATCTTCTGCTTCAGGCAGATCGTTCTCGACCTTGATTTTCTTGAACATCTGGTCGGCGAAGCCGAGCTTCTTGGCCATCAGATAGATGACCTCGAGATCGTCCTTGGATTCGAAGATCGGTTTGACGATCTGCTCGCCCCATTGCAGCGAGCGGTTCGAGGCGACGCGCGATCCCTTGCACTCGAATTGCGTGGCCACCGGAAGAATGTAGACGCCATCCTTGCGGCCGGCCTCGACCGCCAGCGATGCCCAGGTCGTGGGATGCGGGTCGGCAATGACAAGCAGGTCCAGCGCCTTCAGGCCTTTGAGAGACTCCGGAATGCGTGTGATGCTGTTGCTGGCGTGTCCCTGGACGAACACTGCCCGCACGTTGTCCTTCTGAGCGACCTGATCTTTCGGCAGCGTTACTGCCTCGAACCAGCGGGTCAGAGGAATGCCGGGAGTCTCCATGATCTGCTTGGAATCGAAGCGCGACTTCAGGAATTCGTAGTCAACGTCCCAGACCCGCGACCAGTGCTTCCACGCGCCCTCGGCGAGACCGTAGTAGAACGGCAACGTCACAATATCGAGCCCAACGTCGGTCGCCCCCTGCACGTTGTCGTGGCCGCGGAAGATGTTGGCACCCATGCCCGGTCCACCCACATTGCCGGTCAAGAGCAACAGGATGCAGCTCGCCCTCACATTGGCGGTGCCGACGGTCTTCTGGGTCTGGCCCATGGCCCAGATCAAGGTCGACGGCTTCTCGGTGGCGAACAGCTTGGCGACCCGCTTGAGCTGTTCGCCTGGAATGCCGGTGACGCGCTCCACCTCATTCGGATTCCATTTCTCCACTTCCTTGCGGAGATCGTCGAAGCCGTAGACGCGCTGCCTGATGAATTCCTTGTCCTCCCAACCGTTCTGAAGGATGTGCCACATGATGCCGTAGAGCACCGGAATGTCGGTGCCCGGACGCATCCGCACATATTCCGTGGCGTGCGCAGCGGTGCGTGTCATGCGCGGGTCGATGACGATGAAGTTGGCCTTTTGCAGTTCCTTGCCCTCGAGCAGATGCTGCAACGAAACCGGATGCGCCTCGGCCGGATTGCCGCCCATGATCATCTGGGTCTTGGCGTTGCGGATATCGTTGTAGCTATTGGTCATCGCGCCATAGCCCCAAGTATTGGCGACGCCGGTGACAGTGGTCGAATGGCAGATGCGTGCCTGATGGTCGGTGTTGTTGGTGCCCCAGAACGCCCCGAGCTTGCGGAACAGATAAGCGCCTTCATTGGTCATCTTGGCCGAGCCGAGCCAATAAACGGAATCGGGACCCGATTTTTCGCGAACTTCGATGATCTTGTCGCCGATCTCGTTGATCGCAGTCTCCCAGGAGACGCGCGTCCATTGCCCGTTTAAGAGCTTCATCGGATAGCGCAAACGCCGCTCGCTGTGCACCAGCTCGCGTACGGAAGCTCCCTTCGCGCAATGAGATCCTCGATTGATGGGGGAATCCCAGCTCGGCTCCTGGCCGATCCAGACCCCGTTCAACACCTCCGCGGTCACGGTGCATCCGACCGAACAATGCGTGCAGATGCTTTTCTTGACGGTGGCCCCGGCGGTCAGCGGACCCGCCACGGCCGCTTCCGCCTTGCGCACGCCGGAAATCGGCATGGTCCCGAGTGCTGCGAGCGCGCCACCCGCAAGACCGGACCGGCGCAGGAAGGCGCGGCGATCGAGACCGCCGGTCTGCCTTGCCATGGTGTCGGCGACCGAGCCGCGGCGGACGGATCCGGAATGCTCTTGTGTTCGCTTGATAAGCACGGGCGGCCTCCCTCAGGCGGGATAGCGGTTGACGCGGTAATAGGCCTTCACGTGATCGGATTCCTTGTAGCGCGACTTGCGCTTCTCATCGTCATTCTCGCTGTCGGCCTGCGCGGAACCGACGAGTGGCGTCGCCAACATGGCCCCAGCGCCTACCGTGCCGATGCCAACCCTGCGGAGGAAGTCGCGCCGTCCGACGATCGCTTTCTTTTCATCGCTCATCGCACCTCTCCCGGACCAGCCTCGCATGGCCACTTCGCGAACGAAAATCCTTGCCTCTCGATCTCGATAAACAGGCGGCCGAACGTGCCGACCGTGCGGTAGAACCTTGCGCTCGCCGCCTGCTCCATGTCGCCAAACAGACGTCCCATCCAGGACGAAACGTGTTTCTCGAACAGCGCACGCTGCGCAACGAACGGCGCTTCCCAGCGGCCATCAGCCATTCCGGCCATGATCGCGCAGAGGATGGCGGCATGATCCTCAGGCTCGGAATTGCCCTCGGCGCGCGCGATGCCGAGCTCCGCGAGATCCGTCCGCAAACGTGACAACGGCCGCTCGTTGAGGAAGCCGGTCAAATAGTAGGAGGCGTAGGGCAGCAACTCACCGCGGCCGAGACCGACAAAAAGGTCGAAATATTCACGTTCGACCTGAGCTGCGGTCGTGTGCGAAGCGGCTTCCGCCAAGCCGGCGTGAGCCTGACCGAGTGGCGTGCCGTCTCCGCTCAAACCCGTAAGCCGATCGAGCAAGCGCTTGGACGGCGCAGCTGCGAGCAAGGCGGCGAGAAGGACATATTCCTGCGCTCGCGCAACATCGATCGGATCGATGCTGTCTTGCGATGCCGTGTGTTCGTGATGGTGATCGGGATAGAGATCAGGCCGCAGCTCGGCCCGAGGAACACCTGTTGCAGCTTCGACCGCAATCACCCGCTGAGCGGGTATCTTGCTCCAGTTCGAAATCGAGGGCTGGCTGATGTGGATTTTGCGCGCAAGCTGGGCCACGCCGCCTGCGGCGTCAATGGCGCGATAGAGCCCGGCGTCACGCACATGGACCTCCGTTGCCTGAGACCCTCGAGCGAGCAATTTTACTTGCGCAACAAAGCGCTAGCAAACCTAGACCTGGTTCCGCAGACGGTCAATCGCCGCTCAATAGGTTGAGGCTATAGCCTTTGGTAGCAACACTATTGAGGCAGGGCACTGCCATGTACGCGGCGCGGAACAGTATCGGGCTCTATGGCCGGTTGCGATGCAACGGGAGCCGCGATCTCTGTGGGACCGGCTTCATCAGGCGTCTCGGTAAGCCCAGCGGAGTGCACAATATCCCCATTCGGAACGTCCGAGGACTTCTGCAATTGCGTCGGCGTGTCAGGCTGAGTCTCTGCGGCGTCACGCAGACCCCCGACGATCCGGTCGACCCAGGCTGCCAGCTCCGCCTGCGAGCAATCGAGCGGTCCAAAGCCCGGCATGGCATTCGGATCGTTAAAGTCCCAGGCGTTCTCGGCGAGCCCCACGAAATCGCGGATCGCCGGATCGGCCGTCCAGGCGCGGCGAAGGGCCGCTTGCATCAATTCGGGCGGAATACCTTTGCGCAGGAACGCGGTGATGTCGGTTCCCGCCGCGATCGCGTCGATCGACGGCAAGCTGCCGAGATCCACGTCCGGTTCGGGCTCGGCCGCGGCGGATGGCACCGCGGCTGCACCGGCCGGCCCGGCTGTTTCCGCTGGCGGAACGTTCGAATTCGACTCGCGCTTGCGACGGGACCAACGTGCGAGAAACTCTTCCTCAGTCATTCTTGCCCGCCTTCATGCTGCCGACGCGCCAAAGCCTCGGGGTCGGCGCGCCGTCGCTCGCGTTTGACGAACTCTCGCTCGACGTGGTGTTCGGCAATGAAGCTTTCAATCAGCTCGCGCACTACCTCGGGCATCGGTACGGCTTCAACCAGATTGTCAGCGGCCTCGGTAAACCCCTCTCCTTCCGCGGGATCAGCGGTCGTGGCGGCGATCGCATAAGGCCAAGCTCCCTCGGATGGGCTCAAGACCACCCAGAGGCTCGGCGTGCCGGAGGCAATATTGTCGCGGTAACGCGCAGTTTCCGACACGTACAGATCAACCGTTGCGCTGCCGGCATAGAACCAGGTGGTGCCGCCCTGTTCGCGCAAGATTGTCCAGGGCTCCGTGTCCGGTTTGTCAGGCAACACGGCGGCGCTCCGCCAGATGAAATCGCCCCACGGCGAATCCACCTTGCGCCGTTCGACGACGATACCGACGGGAATACGCTGGAGTGGCAGGGCAACACTCATGAGATGGCCTCCAGGCGCCTGATCGGGAGTCCCCTCAACAGGTTCTGCGGTTTCATGCGGAGCTTCCGATCGGCTGTCATCGCTAGGATCAGATAGACCGGCTCGCCCCGCAAGGTCTCTAGGGCGAGTTGAGGATCCGCAAAGGTCAGGCGAAACAGCGAAAGAACTCGCCCTGCGCTGAGCCCGTCGAGCTCCTCGCCATGCCAAAGCCGATCGCCCATCTTGGTGGCGTCAGCGTCCAACCCGATATACCAGGCCAGCTTTACCTCGCGTAGTTCCGTCAGCGGTTCAATGCGAACATCGATCCCGAGCAGATGGGAGACCCAGCGCGTCATCGCCTGTGCCAGCGCGCGAGGGCCTCGCCCACCCGCGGTGAGATCGAGGGCCATATCGAACTGGTCGCTGCGTTGCCAATAACTCTCGGCATTTTCCTCGCTCAGCACATCGAGCTGGGCGTCAGTCTTGGTGCCCAGCATCGAGATCAGCGACAAGATAGGCGTCGGACTGCGATCGCCGACAACCTCTTCATCGCCAAGCAGCAAGGCCTGTTCATGTGGAAGGATCCGCTGCGGCCGGAAAAACAGCTCGGCGGCGCGCAGCACGAACACATCGTCGTTGGCGTCAAGCGCATTGCGCAAGATCACATGCACGAGCTGATTGATGAACAGCGGCGGCAGGACGTTTGACGACGAACTCAGAACTGCGAGATACGCAGCTTCGAGCGTCGGGTGCCGCAACATGAGATCGCGAAACCCCACCACGAAGCGCCAGTTCTCCCGCGCGTCCTCATCGGCGATCGCAGCGACCTCGTCGGCTGCGACCGCCCGGCGCGGATCAGCAAGCATCTCACGATGCAGTCTTTGTTCGACCGGGCACGCGTCCTTCGGCGGCATCAGCTCGGGACGGGCAAAATAAGCCTTCAAGAATTCGTCGGTGACACGAAGCCCGCCGCTCTCGTCGCGATCGAGCAGATGATGGCCGCATGCGATCCAAAAATCACTCATCGGAGGAGCCGCTCCTGGCCCCCATCAGTTAAGATCGCTGTCGGCTTTGACATCATCCTCGATTTCCATGAACGAGAATGCCTTGCCGTGCCGCTGCCCTTCCCGCAATTGCAGCTTACGGAAGCTCTCGTGGACGTCGCCGTCGCCGCCCGAGCGGTGGACCGCAATGAGCGAGCTGACCGGGTGCGAGCAGAGCGACTGTGCAAAGGTGACTTCCTCTTCCGCAGCGGCCCTCGCAATTGCCATGTCCGGTGCGCCGAACCGATCGACAAGTTGTCTGGCAAGGAGCTCGATCAGCACCTGGCAATCGTCCTCGGTTGCCGGAACGATCTGCGCGAGCGTCGACCATCCCCAGGATTGCACGCCAAGAAAGCCGCTGCGGAAGGCGGCACGTGCCTTTCGGCTCAGCTCCGCCGGATCCTGACCGCAGAAGCGGAAGGCGCCGGAGACGGCCCACTCGCCTGGCATTGCCGGCACGTCGAACACGAAGGTGTCGGAGGGATCCAGGGCGATCGTGCGTAGAAGTTTGATAGTCTTTTTCACCGCCTCGGCCCTCCAAGCGTCGGATCGAGCCAGGATGGCGAGGCCAGCGCGTCGACGAGAGCTGCCCGCTCGGTCGTATCACGACCCGTGCGGCGCGTGAGCAGATCGCCGCGATCATCGATGCGTCGGAGCGTTTGCCGCTCGCGAGGGATACGGCTGAGATATTCGCGCGCGACGCTGTCAAATCCATCGACCTGCCAACTGTCGATCGCCCGCATCAGGTGCCGCGCAAAGCTCTCTGTCATCTGTACAGCGCCGGCCTCGCCGAACCCTTCCTCATCGAGGGCGGAGGCAAGCGGGCGAACACCGGGATCATGATCGTTGATCATGACTGTTCGAATCATGGCCCCAAATACGAGCCAATCCGGCGGCTCATCCTCGTCCGCGGATGCAGGCCAGCCAAGCCGTCCCCCTACGAGTCCACCGTCAATCCTCACCGCATCGGGCCAACCGATCGCAACCTCCTTGGCCGGCGGCGCACAGGCGCGCAGGGCGTCGGTCAGGGCGACCATGCCGGCGTAAAAGGCGCGGCGTGCGGTGGTCAGCGGCTCCGTCGGCTCCAGCACCACCGCGAACTCGGCGACGTCGAACCGCCCTACATAGACCAGCGTGCCGGCACCGCTTTCGGGTGCAATGCAGCATGCATGGGCGAACGCGTCTCCGCTCTCGCGCAACCGGACCAAGGCAAAGGGCGGCGGCAATTGGATCCATTCCGCCGTAGAAGCGAGGCTGGTTGGGATCGACCGCAGGCCTTCCTCCAATTTCTCCTTTTTCCCGATTGACAATATCTATACGAAGCGAAGGATCGGAGCGAGCCCGTCATTCGTCGCCTTCTCGGAGGGATGAACCTGGAGCAGCCAGCGAAGACCATCCTGATTTGCTCGTGTGAAGACACGATGCGGCTTGACGTGGCCGCGATCAAGCGCGGATGCGGCAATGGCGACATCAGGAGTTTTCGTCACCTGTGCGGCGCCGAGCTCGACCACTTTGGCGCATGCGCAAAGGCAGAGGGCCCTCTGACCGTTGCCTGCACGTATCAGCAATCCTTGTTTGCGGAGCAAGCCGGCGATCGTTCCGCGCCGATTGCTTTCGTGAACATTCGCGAGACGGCAGGCTGGTCGACCGAAGGCACGCATGCGGGCCCCAAAATGGCAGCGCTGCTCGCAGCCAGCGCCGTGCAGGCGCCCGATTATCCACTTGTCACGCTTGCCAGCGACGGCGTCATCCTGATCTATGGCCGGGACGCGGCGGCGATCGAAGCCGGGCTGCTGCTTTCGGATCACCTCGATGTGACCGTGATGCTGAGGGAGCCGGGCGCGATCATCTCGCCTGTGGCAACGCCCTTCCCGGTCGTTAAAGGAACCATCCGTAACGCCAGAGGACATTTTGGCGCTTTCGAGCTCACCATCGATGACTACGCTCGCCCGCACCCCTCCTCGCGCGATCACTACGTCTTTGAAACTCCACGCAACGGCGCCACCTCGCGTTGCGACATCGTCCTTGACCTATCGGGAGAGAGGCCGCTGTTCCAGACGCATGATCTGCGCGACGGTTACTTGCGGGCCGATCCCAGGGAGCCAGGCGCCATGCTCCGCGCCGTCCTGAGCGCGCGCGATCTCGTCGGGCGTTTTGACAAGCCTAGATATGTCGAGTTCACGCCCGATCTTTGCGCCCATTCACGCTCGAATCTGACTGGCTGCCATCGCTGTCTTGATCTATGCCCGACGAATGCGATCACGCCAGCCGGCAACCATGTGGCCGTCGATGCCGAGATGTGCGCCGGCTGCGGCCAGTGTGCCGCCGCCTGCCCGACGGGCGCCGCGTCCTACGCGTTGCCGCCCGCGGACACCCAGCTTCAGACCATCCGCGCCATGCTGCTCGCCTATCATCAGGCGGGTGGATCGAACCCCGTGCTGTTGCTGCACGACCGCCAACGCGGCACGCCGTTGATCGACGCGCTGGCGCGGCACGGCGATGGCCTGCCTGCCCACGTCATCCCTCTGGCCGTCAACGAGGTGACGCAGGTTGGGCTTGAGGCTGTCATCGGTGCCTTTGCCTACGGAGCGGCCGCGTTCCGGTTTTTGCTCCGCGGCAAGCCACGGCATGACGTGGCTGGACTGACCCAAACGATCGACATGGCAGAGACCATCCTTGCGGGCCTCGGATTTGAAGAGCGCCGGGTTACTGCGATCGAAACTGACGATCCGGATTCGATGCTGGAGCAACTGAGGAGCATCGAGCAGCTTGCTGCGGTGAACACGCCTGCGACCTTCAAGACAGTCGGCAAGCGGCGCGACCTGCTTCGCTTCGCGTTGGGCGAACTGCATCGGCTCGCACCGAAGCCGGTCGACGTCATTGCCTTGCCTCAGGGCGCTCCGATTGGCGCGGTGAGTGTTGATACCGGTGGATGCACGCTGTGCCTGTCCTGCGTTTCCGTTTGCCCGACGGGCGCGCTCCGCGACGATCCCGACCGTCCAGTGCTCAAATTCGTCGAGGATGCCTGCGTGCAATGCGGTCTCTGCCAGAGCACCTGTCCCGAGAAGGTCATCACGCTGAAGCCCCAGATCGATTTCCGCGCAGGCCGCGCGCCGGCGATTGTGATCAAGGAGGAAGAGCCTGCCCTTTGCATCCGCTGCGGCGCGCCGTTCGGCGTCAAGAGCACGATCGATCGCATAGTGGCCAAGCTCGAGGGCCGGCATTGGATGTATCCGGCCGGCACCAAGCGCCTCGACGCCGTCAGGATGTGCGCGGATTGCCGTGTGATCGTGATGAGCGAACAGCGGTTCGATCCGTTTGAGGGCGTGCCCGAACGCGCGCCGCCCCGAACCACCGAGGATTATTTGCGCCGGCCGGACAGCAAGACGTAGGCGCGACGTCCCTCGTCCAGGTTAGGGCCTCGCCTATTGCGAGGTCGCCCGGGCCAGGAAGTCGGTCAACGCCCGGCGGTCTTCGGCCGATCCGATGCGCTGCTCCGGCATCTTCGTTCCCGGCGTGTAGGCGTTGGGCCCGACTTCAAACAGCTTTGCGACGGTCTCGGGGCTCCAGACGATATCCATCGTCTTGAGCGCCTCGGAAAACCGATAGCCCGAGAGCGAGGCGATTTTCCGTCCGAACAATCCGGCAAGCGTTGGCCCTGCACGTTGCGGCTCCTTGTCCGACAGCGTGTGGCAGGCAACGCAAGCGCGAAAAATATCGGCACCATGATCGCCCGCATAAGCGGCCAGCGGATCCGCTGATGTCCCGAACAGGTTCGAATCGACGGGCTCACCGGTATACACGTTCCAGCGCCGGATCTTTCCGTCCGCACCTCCGGTCACGAGCGTTGCTGCATCATGCAGAAACACGACCGACCAGATCGGGAAAACGGGGCCCACGAGCGTCCGCAACACTCTCCGCGGCTTGCGCTGCACAATGGCAACCGTGCCGTCGATGCCTGCGGCGGCGATCAGCATCCCTTCATCGGAAAGCGCCAAAGCGACGATCGGTGCCAAGCCCGCGGCCACCTGGCCCTCCAGCTCCCCGTCCCTCGTCAACATGCGCAGCTTGCCGTCAGCCCCTGCCGCGACGATCTCGCCATCGGGCGCGATGGCGACGGCGTTCAATGGCGCTGGCAATTCCACCGTCTCAGGCCGGCCCTCGGGCAAGCGCCAGATGCGCAACGCACGATCATAGCCGACGCTAACGAGCGACATGCCGTCCGGAGCGAAGGCCACACCGTTCACATTCTGCGCGTGACCTTCGAACACCCGGGCGGCGCCATCAGCCAACGACCAAAGGCGCACGCTATGGTCCCAAGAGGCCGAGGCGAGGCTCGATCCGTCCGACGCCACGGCGATTGCCACGACGGGAGCGGTATGCCCCTCGAGGACTTGATCAGGCTGTTGGCGACCGGCTGTCCATACCGCCAGCCGGGCGTCGGACCCCGCGGTGACCATGCGGCCGTCCTGCAGGAAAGCAACGGCGTTAACGGCGTCCGCATGATACCTTAGCACCTCGCCCGCCGCGTTGGTCTTAAGCGACCAGCGGATGACGGAAGTGTCGAAGCTGCCCGACAACAGGCTGTCGCCATCAGCCGAAACGGCGAGCGCACGGACGGGGCCGCCGTGACCCGCAAGCTGCGCGTGCGCCGCTGACGCAGCAACAATCTCCAGGAGGGTTGCGGCAACCCGGGCGCACGAAGCCCATCGCATCAATCACTGCCAGCCATGGTCACTCTATGCCGTCAAGAATGCCCGAAATAAGTGTCCGCGGCACCGCGCTTACTTCTTCGGCGCCACGACTTTCTTGGACGAGCCCTCGGGCGCCGCCTGCATCCCGGGCGGGCTCTGGCCCTGCGGACTCTCGGCGGGCGCGCCGCCCGAACCCGTATTAACCGGGCCGGTCCAGCCCTGTGGCTGCGGCTGGCCCCTCTCTTCGGGAACCGTCTGTGGCGCAGGCGCCCCCGTCTGACGGGATTGGGCGAGCGCACTATCGAAGGCCACGACCGCTGCCAGGCATAGTATGGATGTCAGTGCCTTCACGGCCAGATCCTCCTTCTGGGGCGCAAGCTTCAACGAGGAAGGATCGGTATCCGTTCCTCGACGCGCACTGCGTCAGTTCGCCCGCCGCCCGCAATCTTCCCTTGAATCGCGGCAGCGCGAGTCCTAGCCTTGGTTTTTGCTCGTCATGTCAAGGAAGAAGGCATGCTGGGGCAATCGAGGCCATTGCTGCGGATGATCTCATGGCTACGCGCCATGCGCGTGTTCTTGATCGCTCCAGAGCCAGCTACCCGAAAAGCCTCGCCTCTGCTCGCTTTTACGGTTGTCGTGCTCATGCTGCTCCTCGTCATATTGGAAGTGGACTTGCAAAGCGCCGACCTTCAATCGCTGGGGTTGATGAGCGATGCATTTTCGATCGACCCGGTTTTTAAGAGCCCCTAGAGCCGGCAGCAACTGCGGGCGAGCTTGAGATCGTTCGCCACAGTTACTCACAGGAAGCGGCATCGTAAGATGAGTACCGCTTGTAAATGATGGAGTTCGCGCATGAAGGCTTTTCTGCTCGGTTGCGCTGCTGCCGTTGTGATCGCAATTGCAGCAATGGCGCTCTTGGATCAGGTGCAGAAACCAGTTGCCCAAGCGTTTGCTACAACCGGTGTCCGCCTGTAAGACTGCCCGCCACAAGACGCGCCGGGGTGGCCGCTTGATGCTCGGCTACTAATCTCCACGAGGTGAGGCGCGGGCTTCCATGACATCGCTACAAAGCGATCCCTTGTCGGAGTATCGACCGCGCCTCAAGGGCAGAATGCGATCAGGCACATCAAGAGTGGCACTTCTCCCTTCTCAGTCGAAGTACGACGTTCAGCAACATGGGAACGCTCTTTGTTGGACCGGTGGCTTGCGGCCTGTCACTCTATCGGTGAACCTTCGATAACGAGCAATCAACCTCGTCGCTCGATCGCACCCGGTGCGGCCTTGTTCTTACCTGTCAATGTTGTTGACGGTAGTCCTCCGGAGTTGCTGTTTCGCCAAACGCGGTCTGGGATGCGGCGTTCAGCGCATCCACTCGACGTCAGGACAATTGCCGCTCGCATTCGTATCTACATCAGAATTGGAGATGATCATGCGCAGCATAGCACTGGTGATCGCATTCGTGATTTCGTTGACCGGCCTAGCATCGGCCCAGAAGGCCGAAATTGAAGTGATCAACGCCAAATGGATTGAAATGTTCAACAAGGGCGACTTCTCTGGAATTGGGTCACTCTACAGCACGGATGCGACTGCATTCCCGCCCGGCTCTGCGATGGTGCAGGGCCGAGCAGCCATCGAGACAATGTGGAAAGGCATGGCGGAGCAAGTTGGCGATCCGAAACTTACCACCGTTGACGTTAAGCCGCTTGGCCCTATGGCGGCACGCGAGATCGGCACCTTCGTGCTGAAGACCAAGGGACCGACACCACAGGAAGTGACTGGAAAATATGTCGTGGTTTGGGAAAAGGTCGGAAATGATTGGAAGCTCGCCACCGATATCTGGAACGAAGGCAAGTAGCATCGTTCGCAGGCCTGCTTCGCGTCAAAAGCTTCCGAACGTCAAGGCTGTTTCATTGGCATGAAAGGGCGGGCCCTGCAGGCTTGCGCCTAATGGATTTTTCTGGATCTCCCGGTGCACACGTCGTGCACACGAAAGCCGGAGTGCACACGCGTGGCGACCTACACAAATTGCATCCGGAAACCGGCGCGTCCAAGTCCGGCGCAAGACCCGTTATGTGGCCGAGACGTTCCGAAGACGCAAGGATGGCGAAGGAAGAATGGGCGCTCGAAATGGAGCGCAACATTGACCGTAATGGATCGTCGAAGCCACGCGTGGTCCGGAACGTTCGCACGTTTGGCGATCTGATTGACTTGCACGACCAAGACATGCGCGAGGTCGGTAAGCCCCCTCGCCGATCAAAAGCTGCTGTGATGGCCTAGCTCAAGACCGAACTCGGCAGTGTGAAGCTGCCCGCTCTCAACAGAGAGTCGCTGATCGAGTTCGGAAGAAAGCGCGCCAAGCTGGGCGCTGGCCCCCGCGACACTGGCAATCGATTTGTCCTTCTCCGTACAATCATAACGCACGCCGCCGCCGTGCACGGTGTCGAGATTTCAGCCGAGGAAGCCCGCCTCGCACGCGTCGCGTTAAGTCACCTCAATTGGTTGGAAAGAGCAAAGAGCGTAACCGACAGCCCACGCAAGACGAACTCGACGAGCTAATCAAATACTTTGAGACGAACCGCCGGCAATTCATACCGATGGGACGGATCGTCAGACTGTTCCAGACGTTGCGCATTCGGTAGATTCGGCCTGTAAATTTGTGTCAGAAGCATACGCGACAGACAATCATTGGACCACGTCTGACAGGTGAAAGCCTTTGCGACACGGGCCAGGCGCCCAGCTATGTGACGGGTGAAAGCCTGCGAAAACGAGGATGCGGAGTCACAACCAAGAGCGCGGCTGATTTCGTCGTTGATCTGGTTGCTTTCTCGCAAGGCCTTGGCGACGAGATTGACGCGCCAGCGCGTCGCGCGTCTCCAGCAGGCGCTGAAGCGCCGCACCCGAAAGCCGCTGACGTCACCGCTTGGGAGGCAGGATTCAAACTTTGTTGCGATATCACGGACGCTCACGATCTTTCCCGCGGGCGAAATGCCGCTTCGCCGCCTCCCGAAGATATGTTCAAGCACGTGCAGGATCTCACCCTGTGGATGGATTCCCTCCGTGAACGTCACAAGCAATTCGCCTAAAATAGGAAGCCGCACCAAGGGCCGATCTGCTCAATAGCAGGGTCGTTCGAACTTGCGGCACACTCGTTCGGCAAATGGTGACTTAGTGGGGAAGCCGCTCGGCGAGCCGCTTTGTCACCGGCACCGCCGATCACGTTGTCGGGAGCAACCGTCCGGTGGGATCCAAAAAGCACCGTTTGAAAAACCGTTTTAGTTCGGTCTTCTCAAACCGTGGATCGGCCTAAGGCTTTGCGAGGTGCGGTGGGCGGGGCCCAAACCTGGGACCCGCTGATTAAGAGTCAGCCACGAGTTAAGAACGTTCAATGATTAGGCGGTCGCCGCCTGAGCATACTCGGCCGAAAATTGGCATCCGTCGCACAGGCATAGAGCGTCCGCTTCGATGACACTCTTTCCGGTTCCCGAGAAGGCGGACGAGCGATAGGCGTGGCCGACATCAACTGCAATGCCGCGAGCCTGCCGGTCTCCAGTTGGAGCCAATCGCAGGATCTAGCGGGATCGTGCGTGGCGGTGCCGTCGCACACGCACGACTCCCAATTGGAACCATATCTCCGGTGATCGATTGGAGCGCTGTTGAGTAGTGCAGACCAGCCGGCACCAGCCGGCAGGAGACCTAGCGCCGGACCTCCGTGGGGGACGAATCCCATGATGGACCACGCGACAAGAGTTGGTAATCGATTGTTAGCAGCGTTGCCGGCGGCGGATTTCGCTTTGCTTGCGCCTCACCTGCGGAAAGTCGTACTCAAGCGCGACGCCGTACTGGTCCGATCGGGAGATCGAATCGAGCACCTTCTCTTCCCCTGTGGCGGCGCGATTTCCTACATCGTGGACTTGCCGAACGGGCAGACTGCCGCCATAGCGGTGATCGGTCGTGAAGGTGCGATCGGTCTAACGTTGGCGCTTGGCACATCCCACTCATCCGTGACGGTAGTCGTCCGCGTACCGGGGCCCGTGCTGCAGATTCCGGCGGCGCAATTTTTGTCAGCTCTGGGGCGCAGCGCCGCGATCGCATCCATGGTGCAGATTTTCACGAGATCGCTGCTGACGCAGGTTCAGCACGTCGCGGCTTGCAATGCACTGCATTCCGTCGAAGCCCGGATGGCCTGCTGGCTGCTTCAAATTCACGACCGGGCGAATGGCAGCAATCTCCTCCCCTTGACCCAGGAGACTATGTCGGAGCTACTGGGCGTCCGACGCACCACGGTCACGCATGTTGTGAGGGCGTTGCGCGCGTCAAGAGCGTTGAAATCCAACCGCCGGGGTCAGCTCGAGATTGACCGGCCGCGGCTCGAAGCCGTGGCATGCGAGTGCTACAAGGTGATGAGCCGCAGGATCGATCGGATAATTTCGCGTGGCGGAGCAGGACTTATTCAAGCCGCGCCGGCGCGAGACGCCCGCCAGCCGCCCGGCGACCGACTATCCAGGGCAGGCTCGTAGACCCAGGCCTCTCGCGCGAACCACTCGTGTGTAGCCGCGCAGACCCGACAATAGGTGCGCGAGAAGAATACCGCGCTGCAGCGAAACCTTTCGCGATCAGTCTCGATACCCGTCGAAATAGCGTCGCCCGTTTCCGGGCATTTGATCATTACCACACCCATCTTCGTTTCCTGCAATCTGTTGCGGACCCTGAGCACGCTGGCCCGCCATCGACTGGACCGAGCGTCCCCTCGTCGCGGAAACGCCTGTCCAGTCGATCCGCGCGGCCGGTAGCCTCGGTTCAGACGGCCTTGTGCAGCACTCTGTTGAAGCTGGTCTTGATGGGCTCGGTCGTCTCGATCGCAACTTTCTGCGCGAGCTCCCAAAGCTCCCGATTCTGTGCGGAGACAACTTCGAAAGCCTCGCGGCTTCGGGCGGTCGAAAGATGCACGATATCCAGCAGCGACCTAGTCTCAGCGAGCCGGGATAAAAACTCCAGGGTGGCGCTGGTATTGTCTTTGGAAATCTCGATGACCTTGGCGCCGTAATCAACGGCCCCTCTGGCGTTCATCGAGCAGGCTTCACGGAGAATGTCGCTGATCTCCTCGGAAGTCGCTTTCATGCTCGCGATATTTTTCTTGGTCTGTGCGGCGCCCTGCTCGGCGAAGCCACGGAGGAGTTCCTGGAAATTCAAAAGCGGCAAATCGAACCTTGGTTTTGCACCATTCGCGTTCTCATTCACCGGATCGGCCTGCGTTTCGACTTTCACATTGGCATCATTCACGAGCTTTCATCCTTTCAAGCGAAACTAGTTAGTAGATTGAAGACCCCCCGCTCCCCGCACGTACAGCGCCAGAAAACTAGCGCCCCTGTTCTCGGCGTGACGGAATGCTGCTGCGGATGAACCGCTCGCCCCCCGCCGAGCCAAATATGATCGATTAAATTCGAACCATCCGTTCGCTTTCGGACTCTCGCTGAATAATTTGATGGGTTGCGACCAGGCGGAGCAGGCATAAGCTTTAAATCTGCGACGTTGCAGGGTTGCGCTCTGAGCTCGCGCGCCGTCCGAGATAGCCCGACCGGCGCAGCTCGCGCTGATGGTTCTCTTCTCGATCCACTCGGTCCCTGAGACTCTCAAGTTCCGCGAGTTGGGAGGCAAGCGCTTCGAGACGCTGGCGAAGAACAGCAGCGGGGTTGTCCACTCGAGCGCAGATTTTCATGTGAGGTCTCCTGGCAATATGTCCGCGAGAATTCCGCCAGCTTCGATGGTGGGCAAAAAAATATGCAATCAGAGAAAAACGCGACTAACATTCGGATGCTGCGTTGCCGATAACGATGCGGCGGCGCGTTAATAGAGTACTCATGTGCCCAGGCGCGGCACGCTCCATTGGGCCAGGCTGCTCAGCATGCAACAACAGCGGGTCGAACCGTTGTTAATGCTCGGAGCGGGTTGCGCTCGAAAGTCGAGTGGCGGCTCGCTCGCACTCGGGCTTGTGCCTCCGCTCGTCGTCTTCTTCATCTGCACAATCGACCCCTCCATATGCGGTCGGATCTCCGGAGTTCCCTCCCGTCGCGAAAGGTCCTTTGCCACCGGCCGCTCCGCCGGATCCGCCGCCACTGCCGGATGGCCCTCCAGCAGCAGATGCCCCACCACGCCGCCCCCCAGGTC
>NZ_JBVVPM010000086.1:0-21826 GCF_055811255.1 Bradyrhizobium sp. MI1.11 | reverse complement strand
CCGCACGGTCGCGGACTTCAGGCGAAAACTTGTTCGTGGTCTTGCTTGTCATGGCTCCATCCTCTCAGGAGTTGGAGCCTCCGGCAAACCCGGGGCGGTTCAGTTCCCTGATTTGACGAAGCTGCGGCAACTGCCCTGCGGCACAGGTGCAGATCGTTAATGGAGAACGCCAGCCGGGCCGTTGCAATTCGCGCAACAGTAATCGGTTCCACACTGCTCAAGAAGGCCGAGCGCCTGCGCTATGCTGGCTTCCCAAGAGCATAAGTCGTCATGTCAACTAGCGAATTCAGATTGTCCTTTGCTCTTCCACGGTACGGAGCGCAGCCTTCAATATCTCTTCGGCGCCTTGCTGAAGAAGTTTATGCCCGAGACTTCTGCCTATTGCGTCGGCTTGATCGGCCAGACCCACACTTTCATCGGCGATCTTCCTTTGGCCATCCGGATGAGTCACTTGTCCTCGAAGTGTTAATGTCCCGGCGAGCCATGTGGCAGAGACCCCGACGGGGAGGCTGCAACCCGCATCGAGACTTCTCATCAATGCGCGCTCTGCATCCACTTCGGAGCGCGATTGCCGGTCTTCAATCTTTTGAAGCAGCGCTATAAGCGCCGTATCCTCTTCGCGAGCTTCGGCCGCGAGAGCACCTTGACCGACTGCATACGGGAAAACACGAGCGTCTAAAATCTGTGAAGCCTCATGCAGCAATCCTAGTCGGGACAACCCGGCCGCCGCCAATAGAGTCGCGTCTATTCCCTGTCGGTTCTTTGCCTTATACAGCCTTGGAGAAACGTTCCCTCGGATAGGTCGAATATCGAGACCATTGCATAACTCGAGAAGTTGAGCTTTACGGCGAATTGATCCAGTGCCGACGCGCAGCCCCGGCCGTAGCTGACTTAGTGTAACGCCACAAATCGCGTCCCGAGGATCCTCTCTTTTGGGAACGGCTGCCAATACCAAGCCGGGCTGCAATTTGGTTGGAAGATCCTTGAGGGAATGAACGACCAGGTCAACTTCGTTGCGCAGAAGCGTGTCTTCGCTCTCCTTCGTGAACGCTCCGATGCCGCCAAGCTGATGAAAGGCCGACCTTCGATCTTTATCGCCAACCGAGCTCACGAAGACCAAGCGCACCTCAGCGGCCGGCTCGACGCCACGAATAAGGTCGGCGACGTGACTGGCTTGCCAGATGGCCAAATCACTACGCCTGGTGCCGAGTCGAATTTCCACAATGAAACCTCTTGCTTCTTCAGCAGTTCGCGAACCTATAGCGTTGCGCAACTAGCTATGATCAGCGCCTACTCATTTAGCCGCACAGCGTGACTCTGGTGTGGTAGTCTTTGCATGGATATCTTCTCTCACGCCATATTCACATCTATCCACAGTCGCCCCGAAAACGGAGAAGCAGCCAATAGCTCGCAACTTTATAAAGGCACTGGACTAAGTCGAGAAGGGTGCGGGCTCCTGGAGAATGGAGCTTGCGCACCTTTCGGATGTCAAGCGCGCTGAATGCGTCCGTACATCGCTTCAACTTCAAGCGGTCGAGCTCAAACGCCGCAGCGAGCTGCCATCACCTGTGTTTATACCGGAACGATCAAGGTGATCGAACGGTGTCGAAACTTTACGTGCGGCATCACGCTAACTTAAGTAGACGCCTCCGTCGTCAAGAGCGAACGCCTGTCGATGAGACCGCGTACCTTCGCCTCACGCAATGGATCATGCACGAGCATATTCGTCTTCACTTGCGGAGATCCGGATGGGTCAGCAGCCACAGCGTTGACTCGTTCGATCTTGGGGCGCGCTATTTGAATGGATTCATCGACGAGGAATAAGTTGGTGTTTTCGCGTAATCCGCCGGAACGTTCCAAAGAGTTGCGACATACCAAGCGGTCCAAGCAACGATCAGTAGCATCAGCACCCACACCCAGACCGGCGTCGGCGAGGGCGATTCCGCTCGGTGCGGCTCGAACGGCTCTTCCGCTCCAAACGCGTTGACCATGAGGCGCACGGTACCGTGGACGACGGCACCATCACCAAGCCCGGTGACCGTGATCCCGGGGCCGTTGCGGACTTGGAATCGAAGGCGCCGGACCCCGACCTGGCCGGTGGCATCTTGGGCTTCGATGCGCAGGCCGTGCTCGCCGTCGGCAAGGCTCTTCGTGTCGAGCGCTATCTCGGTCGGCGGCCGCTGATCGGCGACCGGATCTGGGGTGTCGTCTAGATAGATGCGGATGCGCGGGTCGGGCACGTGTTGCATTCCTCTAACGGTCGGTGTCCAAGACGCGATACTTTGGATGATTGGGATCCCGTTCGCCGGGGTCGAAGAGCATCCACAGCGCCGCCACGATGCAGCTAAGGGTCACGAGCCCAGCCCCGCCCGCCACCAGCACGTTGCCAAGTAGTGGTCCGGTAAGACTATGATCGCCAGCAGCATTAGCGATCGCAGGCGTAGTGCAGAGATAGCCAAGCGCCGAGAGGATCCAAGCGGTAATCGTATCAGTCATCGTCGCCTCCTATTTCTTGGCGCGGAGCTTCGTGATGTCCGCGAGCGTCACCAGCGGCCCGTGGTTGCCCCATGACGTGCGCTCGTGATTGATGATATCAGCGATCTGCTGATCAGATAGTCTGTCAGCGAACGGCGGCATCTCTACTTCGTACTTCTGGCCGTTGATCGCCTTCCCACCAAGGCCGCGCAGCATGGTGGTGATGTGTTCGGCAGGGTCACTGGCGTTAACGACCTGATCGCCCGCAAGCGGCGGAAACGTGCCGGGCACACCTTTGCCCTCTGCACCGTGACAGGCGGCGCAGTTCTCGGCGAACAGCTTCGATCCTTCCGCGGGATCGAATGTCGGTGCCGGGGCCGCTATCGGCGAGACCGGTTTCGTCGGCTGCTTCTGCAGTGGTTCGTTGGCGCGCGCCGCGACGACATCAGCCGCGCTAATCAAGGCACCACGATTGCCCCATGAGGAGCGCTCGTGGTTGATGATATCGGCGATCTCCTGATCCGACAATTGATCCGCGAACGCGGGCATCGGAGCTTCATATTTTTGGCCATTGATCACGTTTCCGCTAAGTCCATGCAGCACAGCGCCAATGTGTGCCGTCGGATTGGCGGCGTTAACCACCGGATCTCCGGCGAGCGGCGGAAACGTTCCGGGCACACCCTTGCCTTCCGCGCCGTGGCAGGATGCGCAGTTGTTGGCGAACAATGCTGCACCTTTGCCGGCATCAAACCCTAGCGGCCCGCTCGAGCGACTCAATGGCACGGTGCGGGGCCGCGTTGGAGCGAGCGCGGGCTGCTTCAGCGACAACAGATAGGCCACCAGCGCCTTGCCGTCGTCATTAGGAATCACGGTACCGCCTGGCGCGAACTCAGGCGGCAATGACACCGCTTTCTCTTCGGGAGGTAATTTGTCCACAACGCTGAATAGCCAAGGGTAAGCTGGCATGATCGATTGCGGCACCACTGCGCGCGGCTGATAGAGATGGATGAACTGCCATATGCTGCTCGATTGCCGCGTGCCGATATTGCTCAAGTCCGGACCGTTGCGCTCCGAACCTAGCAATTCCGTCGTCTGGTAAGCATAATCGCCCGGTGCGGACGGACGGCCAAAGGACTTATCTCCAGAGAGGGGGCGTACTTGCTGGGTATGGCAATAGAAGCAACCTTCGGAGACATAAACATCCCGCCCTCGCGCCTCTAGGGGGGTCAGTGGCTTAAGGCCCGGCGTCGGAGGTACCTTCGATAGCCAGATGCCCGGCAGCACGCCCATAAGAACCGCCAATCCGGTGTAGATCAGCGTTGAACCACCGGAAATCGCCAACAACCTATTCATACCGCCACCGTCTTGGCTGCGGCAAGCTCGGCGTAGGACCTGCCGTAGGTCATTGTCCAGACATTGAAAGCGAAGACGAGATGGCCGGCGAACATCAGCGAGCCACCGACGGAGCGCCACAACCAATATGGCGCGGCATCTTCGACCGACTGGATGAAGGTGAGTCCTCGAAACCAATCGAGCCCCTGAATGGTTCCTGCGGCCGACAGCGCCGCAACGTAGATGACAACACCGACTGCGGAAAGCCAGAAATGGATGCCCATAGTCAGGTTGTAGGGATACTTGCCGGTGGCGCGCGGCAAGAGTGCGTAGACTCCGCCCCAGATCGCGAAGGTAACGAAGCCATACATCGTCAGGTGCGAGTGCCCTACCGTGTAATTGGTCAGATGCCACAGCTGCTGCAGCGAGCGGAACGCCTCAAATGTGCCTTGCGTCGAACCCAGTAGATAGCCGTAGACGGCGACGAGGATGAACACCGCGGGCGAGCGATATATCCATTCGTGAGTCCCCCGGAAGGTGAGAAGGAAGTTCGCAGTGCCGCTCAGCACAGGGACCAGCATGGCCACGCTGAAGACGATGGCCGTAGTCTGCAGCCACCACGGTAATGGACTGAATTCAAAATGATGGGCGCCGACGATCGGATAGAAGATGAGATTGGTCCAGAATGCAAAGACGCCAAGAGAATACGAATAGATCGGACGGTTCAGGAGCTTCGGCAGCGCATAGTAGGACACACCGAGCGATAGGGGCGTGAACCATAGTCCGACGGCGTTATGCATGAAGAAGGCCTGTACCGCGACCTGACCCAGTCCGAACTGGTACCATGGCAGAAGCGACACCACGACCATGACAATCGTCCACAGCGTGCCTCCGATAGTATACCAGTTAGAAATGTAGATATCCTCGGCATCCCGCTGCTCGACAGTGGCGATCATATTCCAGACCGCAGTGATCAAACCAAGCCCGAGGATTACGCGAATCCACCACAGCCACTCGCGATACTCCTGGCCGTAGTTGAAACCGAAATCGAGTGTAACGGTGCCCAGCACAGCGGCGACATTAAGGAGCGCAAGACTGATCCATGCGAGTCGCTCGCTGTAGAGCCGCGCGCCCGAACTGCGCGCTGCCACGAACAGCGCAAGTCCGATCAGCGCCTGGCTCGCCCAGGCATAAAATGTTCCGTTGGTGTGGATCGCCCGCAACCGTCCAAACGACAGCGCCGGCGTCGTCGCAAAATCCGGATAGGCGAACTTGAAGCTGACTAAGACTCCTACGGCCGTGGTCAATACAAGCCAGATTGTCGCCGACGCTACGTAAGCCGCTAACACCCGCGCCAGAGCGGGGTCATCCGGAGCGGCTGTCCGAAGCGGCATGGCCGTAGCGGTGTATGACTTCATCCGACTCTCCGTCCCCTCGACGTCGTTGTCCAGCGTTGCTCGAAAGCGCGCCCGACGATGCTTTGCAGAATGCCCTTGCAACGCCTGCGAAGGAAATCACCTCTCGCCATCGATTCGATAGACGATCGTTATTGCCGCCGCGCCGCGTGACTCCGCAGCGAGGAACGTCACCAGACGCACATGAAGAGATTTTCGTTGGCTGCCTGGGAGCAATCCAGATCACGGGTGGCAGCGCGCCGCCTCCTCGACCATGACGCACTCCTACGGGGGATTTGGCGCGCGCCACGATCAATCTGTTTTTGCACCCTCAGGTCTGGTGTGATGGCACAGCTATTCGCCCGGCCCGCCGCTCGATCTGAGCTGATCCGACGAGTTAGGTCGTCTTTTGGAGCCAACCGAGACCTTCAGTTCACTCTGACGAATATCCGTTTAAAAGACATTTTCCGCGAAGCGTCGAATACGAGCGTCGCGACCGGCCAGGTCGCATCTGCGCGGCTTGCGCGATGCACGCATCCACAACCCGTCAACGTTCGTTCCACGTATCGGCGCGAGTGGGATGTCTCACTCAACTCTCCTTTGGCTCGTCCTCGTTTTTCAGCGCCGGCGACAATGGGAACTCTCTGCAGGCGGGGCTGGTGGCATTTCCCGTTACTAGATCACGCGGCGCGACGGCGCTAACGATGGTCTATCGAATCTATGACGAGAGGTGATTTCCTTCGTCGGCTTTGCAAGGTCATTCTCCAAAGCATCGTCCTAACGAAAGTCAGTGCCGCCATCGAGACGGGATTGAGAAGCCAGGAGGTTCCATATGCAACGCGACGAGATAACTGCCGCCGCAATAAACTGTAAGGAGACCGTCTATTTCGATGTGCCGTGGGAAGATGCCTACGGATACGCACAGGCGATCAAGGTTGGTGACACGATCCATGTCTCCGGTCAGCTCAGCCACGACGAGAACGGGAACCTAATCGCGCCTGCTTCTCTCGATGACTCCGGCAAGCCGGCCGAGTTCTCGATGATGGAACAGCAGATGCGGGCGACTTACGCCAATGCCGCCAAGCTTTTGGCGCGCTTCGGGGCGACGTTGGACAATGTCGTCGAGGAGACGCTGTATGTCCTCGATGTCGGTGCCGCATTCGCCGTTGCGGGCAGGGTGCGCAAGGAGGCCTACGGCACGGCACGACCTCAGTGCGCCAGCAACCTGATAGGTGTGCTGAGACTGGCCTTTCCTGAACAGCTCATTGAGATCACGTTTACCGCTAGGCTGTCGGAACAGAAGCGAAGCCGCCACGATAACTCCCCGATGTCCCGAGTTAACGAAACATGACACAAGGACCTGAAACGGCGATGTCCGACATCCTGATCAAGCCGAAGGATTGCACCTTGGTGCTGGTCGATCAGCAGGCCGGGCTTGCTTTCGGCGTCGGGTCGATCGATCGCCAAACGCTTCTGAACAACGTGATCGCTCTAGCGCGCACTGCCACCGTTTTCGGCATGCCGATCGTGGCTTCCACGTCCGCCACAAAGGTCTACAGCGGTCCTCTGATGCCAGCGATCCACGCTGCGATTCCTGAAGTAGTCGCGATCGAGCGCCGCAACATGAACATGTGGGAGGACCACGCTGCGCGCGCTGCTATCGTGGCGACGGGACGACGGAAGCTGATCTTTTCGGGGCTGTTGACGGAAGCGTGTGTGACTTTTCCGGTGCTCTCCGCTCGCGCGGAGGGGTATGAGGTGCACGTCGTCGGCGACGCTTGCGGCGGGCTCACTCCGGTCAGTCACGATCTGTCGATGCGACGGATGGAGGCGGCGGGCGCAAAGCCGACGTCGTGGATCCAGGTCCTTCTGGAACTCCAGCGCGACTGGACCCGGCACGAGACCTATGACGGAGCGCGAGCAATCGTGGAGGCTCACGGCGGCGGATACGGTATCGGTTTGGCCTATGCACGGGATATGATCAAGCCTACGTAAGAAACGCGCCGATTATCCATCGGCCTGCGCCACGAGCCTGGGCTGCCGCCCACGCCGCGCGAGAGAGCGCGCGTGAATTAATCTTGATCCTCGAAGCCGCAAATCAGCGCAACCAGCACGCGAACCTTGCTGGCGAGATCAACCGCTTGGCTGCCTCGATCTTCAAGTCGGAAAGAAGCTTCTTGTGAGCCACACTGTTGGGGAGACCCTGAGCAGGTCTCGAAAGTTGCAATGCGGATACCAACCCTTCGGCTAATTGGGGAGGGCTGCTGCCGCGAAGCAATCGGCATGTGCACCCGCTTAATTCGCCGCGGTAATGGGCACGGCACGTCGGAAACGTTGTTCGGGTAATCGGGGGGATCTGTTGATATGAGCGCTAGGGTCGACGTCCAGCGAGCCGCTCACACGACCGAGACTGTTTCGGAAATCTAGCGTGAATATTTCGTTCGCTTGGTTGGCTTTGCTGGAATTCCTCAATCGGTCCTCAACATGGTACCCGCTAGTCCTGCCCAAGCGGGCCCACAGCGCTCACGCTGCCCGCGGGCCCCATAGCTTCAGCCGACTTGGTCGATACTGCCGGCTCTGGATTTGTCTTGGTCGCGACCGCGCTGCTTACGAAGCGCCCCCGCACCGGTTTGCGCGTCAGCTCGACCACCGCTGCCTTGTTGCCCGGCTGATCACGCATACGGGTCGTGACCAGCCCGGTGAGCCGCAACTCCTCCTGCGACAGTTCATGCAGATCTTCCCAGGGCGGCACGTTCAGCGACAGCGACAACAAATCACCCGCGCCGCCCATGTCGAAAGTGTATTTCGCGAGACGACCGATATCGCGTTCCACGATCATCAGATCATCCGCGCTGTAGGTCGCGGCTTTGGCATCATTGGCGCGGTCACCGATCCAGATCTGATGCACCCGAACATGGGCAGTCTCGGGCACGAAACGCGTCTTGCCCGAGAGCAGCAGGAACACGCACATCGATTCGCAATAAGCCACGGGAGCCTTGTCGGAAGGAGCGCTCTGTGCAGTGTTGGTCTGAACGCTGACGCCAACGGTGGTCAGCGCCCCCAGATCGCGCCAGCGCCGCCCGAGCGCGATCGCTTCATTGACCGCACCGCCGCTGGAATCCAGCACGATGGTCGCGCCGTCAAGCTGTCGACCTAGCGCGAATTCGTCGAAAACCCTCGGAGTATCGGCGGTCACGATGCCGACCGCGCTGACCCAACCTCGGCAATTCGGCTGGCAAGCAATCCAGCTAAACTTCATCGGCAATTTGCGCAATTCGAGGGTGACCCCGGCACCCGCCGAACCAGCCGGCGTCGTCGCCGGGCCGAGCAATGCGATGCAAATGGCGGCGACGCCGTGCCGCATCCAGCCTCGAGTTGCCACCCAACTATTACGGGCAGAGGTTACAATACATGTCGCCAGATTACTCGAGACCGAGACGGCAAACAGGATACCCCATAGGACGAACATGTTAGAACCTTGGCCGGGTTATCGAGCCGGGTTTGCCGCGTCGCAGGGGCGTATGTACACCGGCGGCGGCTGGTGCTGCCCGGGCAGCGGTACGGCTTCAGAATCTACTAGCCAGGCCTGATGGTTGGTGCGCCGTTTAAAGCCGGGGCCGCGCATGTAGTGCAGCCCGGGCCGGTAACAGTCGCGCACGTCCATGAACAGATTGCGAACGACCTCGGCGATGTCGGAGGCTGACTTAGCCGTCTTGAGGACAAAACCAAACAACGCGGAGTCATCTATGATTGTCATGGGTGAACTCTTGGCCATCGTCTTGCGGTTCGATAAGTCGGTGCGGCTGTACCCCAAGCGTAGTCACAAGGAGATTGCCAACACCATTGCACAGAAGGTTGATCCGTGTGGTACTTCGGCTGAGAAGAGCATACCTAAGTGTAGGAGATGCGCTGGCACGTCCTACCTCGGCCGAGCGAAATCGGTCGATCAGCCGGATGACGCTGTTGAAGTAGGATGATTAATCAGAGGGCCGCGCGCCGCATAGAGTGATGAGTTAGCGATCGCCGCAGCTTGGCGGGCCGTGGACTGATGCTTGATGTACGTGAGCTTGCCACAACCGAGTTAACGCAAGGCCTTCGCGATCGCGTAGCGACGGACCCATTCTGTGCTCCGTTTGCTCGGGCTAGCTGGCCGGGAGATGCGGGTTTGCAATGCAAATACTTCGCTTTCGCCGACGACATTGGCTTCAATCATCGTGGGCTGGCCGTTGTGGCGCCCGCTATCGGCCCGGCATACAACGCCGAATGCGACCAGATAGGTTGATCGAGATAATTGATCCCGACGGAATATACCCATTACCTTCGACCAGCGGGACGTCACCAGGTCGAACCCAGTTGAGTAAGCCCCTCGCGCGCATCTTCAAGCTGAGCGGCTGATGGGAATGTCGCAGCTGCCCGGCAGCTGCCTTACACACTAGGGGCAGGCGGCTTTCGAACCTGAGTGTCGCAGTGTCAGGCGACTTGCTCGATCACGAGTCCCCTTCCGTTGAACGAGCTCGCGGCGCCGGTGCCGCGCCAGCTCAGCAAGACTCTCGGTGGAGGTAGTAAAATGTCGATCGAGACGAAAACCTTGCTCCTTTCCCACCAAGGGTTCGGTGTCGACGATGGCGGGCACCTTGCGTTGGAGGTTGACGGTGCGAATTGACAGCGGTGTTGCTCGCCCCTGCTCGTGTCGACTTCGATAGGAGCCCATAGTTATCGCCACTGCTCCACGACTTTGGCTGATTGGGCGTCGTGTGGAAATGGAAGAACTCATCGCGCTCACCTTTAGGATTGCGGACTGTTGGCACGCAAGCGAAACACGCGGCGAGTCGTGGGGCAGGTGGTTCAGGCATCCTGCGCGACACTGCTTGCGCACTCCTCACTGGCGCGGGGTGGCGCTATCGATTTCATTCAGTCTGTATGAGGCCTGCAGCATTTAGTCTAGATTAGTGAGCTGCTCGAAGGTCCGCGGCTTTCCGAGCGGGCCTTCCGAACACGCGCCGCTGGCATCAGACGGCAGCGCTCGGGACGAGCGGTGTCGACGCGTCGCGCCGATCGTACCGCACCGTCGGAGTCCGCATTGCGACGATCTCCTCACCTACCGTCGGGTGCAAGGCCATAACTGACGCGAAGTCTTTCATGGTAACTCCGCTGCGGATCGCTATGGCGAGCACCTGGATCATCTCGCTGGCCTCTTCGGCGACGATATGGACCCCGAGGATCCGGTCTGTTGCGCAATCCACAACGACCTTCAGAAGCGCGGTCTCGCAATCGCCCGTCACGGCGGCCTTCAGTGACCGAAAGCGAACCTTGTAGACGTCGACGGCAGGGTACTGCGCCCTCGCCTCCAGCTCCGTCAGGCCAACGGAGCCGATCTCCGGGCTGGAGAAGACCGCGGTCGGCACATTGGAATAGTCGACCTGCCACGCTTTCTTGCCGAACAGGCTGTCGGCGAACGCGTGGCCCTCGCGAATCGCGACGGGCGTCAGGTTGAACTGGTTCGACACGTCACCCACAGCGTAGATGCTCGGAATATTCGTGCGGGAGCTCGCGTCGACAATGATAGCGCCGTCTGCCCCAGTCTTGACCCCGGCGCGGTCGAGCCCGAGCGCGGTCGTGTTCGGCGTGCGACCGATGGCGAGCAGCACCTGGTCGGCCATCAACCTTCCGCCCTGTTCAGTCGTAACGTCGATCCTTCCTGCATGGTCGCCGTCGCGGACGTTCCCGTCCCGCCGTTCGAGGCGGCGGATGCTGTCGCTAAACATCAGCTTAATGCCACGGTTCGTGTAGGACCCAGCGACCGCCTGGCGCACGTCCTCGTCAAAGCCGCGCAAGACATTGCTTCCGCGGCAGACGACAGTGACGTCGCTTCCCAGCGCGGCAAACAGGCCAGCGAACTCCATTGCGATGTATCCGGCGCCGCCGATCACAAGTTTTCTCGGGAATGTCTTCAAGTCGAAAACGGCATCCGAGGTGATGCCGAGCTCGATGCCGTCGAAGCGAGGCAATTCGGGCCGTGCGCCTGTCGCTATCAGGATCGTGCGTGCCCGTACGCGACGGCCGTTTCTGAGGAGGCGCACCGTATTTGCGTCCTCGAGCACGGCGCGAGACCTCACCACCTCGACGCCTGCACTTTCCTGACCGGTGCCGTAGAGCCCTTCCAGGCGTGTGATCTCGCGGTCCTTAGCGGCAATCAATGACGGCCAGTCGAAATGTGGGACCGACAAGCGCCAGCCGAATCCTGCGGCCTCCTCGAACGTGCCGCTGAAACGGCTCGCGTAGACGAACAGTTTTTTTGGTACGCAGCCGCGGATGACACACGTTCCTCCCAGCCGGTACTCCTCCGCGAGCATTACTCTCGCGCCACGTCCCGACGCGACGCGCGCAGCGCGGATCCCTCCTGACCCACCACCAATCACGAACAAATCGACATCGGACTCCGCTTCCCGAGAAGGCTCTGAAACCTCGGCGGCTTGTCTCGACACGCCTGGGGGCTCCTGAAATGCTTCTGTATCGCTCAACTCAGGAATCTTTTCTGTGCGGGACCGGAATGCTCTCATGTCCGCGCAGGCGCATTGCTGACGCTTGTTTCCAGAAGCTGCTACTTCAACGTAGCAAGATAGGCAACCAGGTCTGCCCGGTCCCTCGATTCCTTCAGCCCCGCGTAGGGCATCCTGTTTCCGGGAACCACCTTCTGTGGCGATTCCAGATATGCATCGAGGATCTTTGCCTCCCAAACGATGCCGGAATTCTTGATAGCGTCACTGTAGCTGAAGCCGGGAACCGTACCTGCCGTTCTGCCTATGATTCCTTCCAGGCCCGGCCCGATGCGATTATCATGATCCGTGGCATGGCACGCAGCGCAGGCTTTGAAGATCGCTTTGCCGTGCTCGGCGTCCTGTGCGTAGCCGGGATTCGCTGTTGCTCCCGCAAGTACGAGCACCGCAATAAACGCGCCGATCTTTCCTGCGCTTTCCATTGGCAACATCCTTCCTTGGATCGGGTTCAGAAGTAGCACGGCAGCGCAATGTAGTTGTCGCCTGCTTCGGTGATAGGCGGCGATTCTTGCTACAGCGGACGAAATTGGAAATTCCATTTGGATATGCATTCGATAGGCGAGAGATATCGTCGGCCAAGAGCGCTATGCGCGCCGGCGTCCGGCGAGTGTGGTACTGCACTCGGGATGTCGGGCGGTGTATGAGGACATGAAAGAGCACTTCGCGATGACTCAATGTCGGGTCGCAACGCCAGGACAACACCATGCGTCGCGCCCCGATCCGTGCCCCGGCCGGATAGCTCTTGCGGCGTCCTGTCGAGCGGGTGACGCGGCTCCTAGTTCGTGACTGCGAGCGCGCCGTCGTCCCGGGGCATTTCAAGCCGGCTCGTTGTACGTCTCGTCCGAGCACCCTAAGCTTTCGTATCATCGCAACGCCCTGTTTGGACTTCCCCAGCTCAACCTGTGCTCAATTGATCCGTTAGTGGCGATCCTCTTAGTGTTGGAGCATCCGACTTGCACACAGGCTAAGGGGAAGACAATGCCTTACCGCTTCGAACGTCTTGGGTCTGACAAGGGCAGGCAACGCGCAGTCTGTGAGGGCGACTTTGGTCTCGTCCGGCATTATTCATGGCGAACGCCGCTTTGCTCTAAGAAGTGCATCGATCGCTTCAAGGCACACCAGAGTGACCACAATGGGTTCCTGATCGCTTTCGACCAAACGCCCGAAGACCGCACGAGCGCGTCATGAGGAATCAGATTTCACGACGAGGCAAGGAATGCTTGAAGGCAGCGCAGACTTTGCTGCGCACTGCCGAAACCATCACTGACCAAGCGGTTGCGATTCAGCTTAAGGCTCTTGCCGACTACTACGAGCGGCGAGCCGAGAAGGCTTCGCTCGACGATGCAGCTAAGGCATTAGCTCGATCCGCAGACCGCTGAATACGACGGGCATACATGAGCTGACGGGCAGCCTCCCCAGCGGCGATCTCGCCCACGGGATCGCAGTTCAGCCGCAAGCCGAGCGTGGGGCCACGCGAACAGCACATCGCGAAACAACACCTTGGAGGGATGCCGCGTTTTTCCAGCGCGAGGTAGCTGCGGCAAACGATCATCTTCGTCACGGGTTGCGGCGACATCCCGACGTCTGCACACAATGAACCCGGGGGAGAACGCCCGGGTTTGCGGCGGACCCCACGTTAGACGGATGGTAACGCCGCTCGCGCGTTATCGTGCCCCTGCTTTCCCCGCCCACGATCGCACGGATCGACGCCGACGGCAGAGCAGGCGCGTATGCTCCCGAGCACACCAACTTGACCGAACTAACACCCGCTTCGTTGCAACAGCGGTCCCGTCGCCGGGCTTTTATACCCTCGTTACGACCAGCACGAGGCTTCAAAGCCGGGGTCAACGAACGACCGCTGCATGCGTCGTCCCGGCGGAGTGCTACGCGACTCCTGGCCCCAGGGTTGCCCTGCCCTTTTGGAGGGCCGGTCTTGCACGCCGCGAGCCTCGATCCTTAGGCGCTGCCGAGTGCGTATCAAGCGTTATTTGATGGGAGTGGTGAGCCCTTTGTCATTGGTGTCGAGGACGAAAACAGCGAGCAGCTTCGCCGGCTCGGTCGTGCTCGCGTTGCGGCTGATCGAATGGGTCACACCGGGCGGTTCGGACCAGCTCTCACCTGCCCGATAGATACGCATCTCGCCATCGTTCACCTTCGACACAATCGCGCCCGAAACCACATAGGCGTAGATGAAGGCTGAGCTCGCGTGGGTGTGGGGCGCGGAGGCTGCGTTGGGTGCGTAGTCGACTTCCAAGGCGATCAGCGACTTGCCAGGTATGTTAGGAATTGCAGCCTCGAAGTTCTTCGTGACGGTTTGCGCTTCGGCATCACGGACGTACATGGGGCCGGCCATCAAGATGGCGAGGACGGCGCAGTTAGCGGCGATGATGGTTCGGATCTTCATGGGCTTTCTCGCTTTAGGTGTCGGTCGCTTTCGTTTATGCCATCATCTAGGTCCCGAGGGGTTTCACACCGTACTTAGGATAGTAGCTATTCCTGATTTCGTCCTGACTTCGAGGAGGGTGGGCAAAGACATGGGCTGGAGACAGCAACTGGGTGATAGAAGCTGTCTCGATTGTGACAACGTGATCAACAGGACATTCTTGGCCATTCGTCACGCGAACTGAGTTGGCGATCATCAAAGACTTGTCATGGTCAGGCGGCAGTATCAACGCACGGCCCTTGAATCGATAACTGCGCCTCTGGAAAGATGTCGACCACGTTAATTTCGATGGCGGGATTGCGTTTCAAGTTTAGTATGGTCCGGGGATGCGATATCGGAGTAGTAGAGAACGCCGTCTGTGACGGTCAGAGACGCCTCGGCGAACGATTGGGCGTTCGGTGCTCGTTGACTGTCGCGACGAACGACAGTATCGCCTGCTTGATGGTCGTCTCCACGTCGGCGATGATTTCAATCATAGACTCCTCGCTTCAATCTTTGGGAATCCTTCCTAGCGCGCGGTCCTCGCAGTACCGCCGCGGCGCGTGGAGCGCAGGCGGGCCAAAGGGGAGGGCGCCAACAATCCATTTGGGAGAGGGGAACCTTTCGCCTTTTCTGTTTCCTCACGGACGAACTCGGATGATGGTTTTCCCGCTGGTCCGCTTGGTCGAATTCAAAACGGCGACCGCATCCTCGATGGTCGCGATGTTGCCGATGTTTGTACGCAGTCGTCCGTCCCGCACCCGCTGGACGATCTCACCCAGTTGTCGGCGATCAGACACGAGGACAAAATCGATCGCCCGGCCGTCGGTGGGCCGCGCCTCGATCGGCCCGGCGATGGTTACCAGCGTTCCTCCGGCTTGAATCAGGTCCGCGGACCGCTTCGCGATGTCGCCACCGATGACATCGAAAACCAGATTGACTCTGCCGACGTCTTCGAGGACGTCGTTCTGGAGGTCGACGAACTCCTGCGAGCCGAAGTCGAGCGCCTTCTGGCGGTCGGCAGCGCGTCCGGTGCCGATGACGTAGGCGCCGGCCTCACGTGCGAGCTGCGCCACCATCGAACCGACTGCGCCGGCCGCGCCGTGCACGAGGACGCTCTGCCCCGCCCCAAGGCGGCCGTGCACGAACAGCCCCTGCCACGCGGTGAGGCCCGGCATCGCTACGGCCGCACCCACCGTGAAATCGACGTCGCCCGGAAGCGGCGCGAGGTTGCGTGCCTCCACGGCCACATACTCAGCCAAGGTCCCTCCGCGATACGAGTCCGACAGACCGAACACCCGTTGTCCCACCGACAGCCCGGTCGTGCCATAGCCGAGAGCGGTGACGACACCCGCCAGCTCCTGGCCGGGAATTGTCGGCGTCCGGTCACGGTCGAGGCGATCGGTCCAGGTCGAAGGCCATGTCAGCTCACCGGAGGTGAATCCCGACGCATGAACCTGAACGATGACCTCGTTTATCGCCGCGTGCGGCTCGGGCTGCTGCATCAGTTTCATCCCGGCCGTTCCCGCAGCCTGGTCAGTCACAACGATCGCCTGCATGATAATTTCTCTCCGATCATTTGTCTCTTTACTGGATGTGCTCCGGCGAGAACCTGAGCTCGCGCTCGGCGGTACGGTTCGCCGCTACACCGGGGCGCGGCGGAATTGCTGGTCGATTGTGGCCCGTCCCACTACGCAGCCTTCTTCACCGATCGTGACGGCAAGGCCAGCGACCATTCTTATGAGAGCGTTCGCTGTTTGATGAACCGGTCGCGTTCGAGCTGTCGCAGGTGCTGCTTCCCGTCATATCGGTATGCGGATTGCGTGCGCCGACGACAGTGAACAGAGTTGCGACGGCGGCAAGTCCGCCGTATCCGAGCGTGATCTGCGGTAGCGAGAACGTGTTCGAAAGTTGGCCGGAGACAAGGCTAGGGAAGGCGGCACCGCCGTAGCAGATAAGGTAGATCGCGCTGAAGATCGGCGCCCGTTCGGCTGGCGTGCTGCCATGCAGCAAGCCGCGGGCGGCGGCGCTAATGGCGATTCCCTGGCCGGCTCCGGCGACGATGGTTGCGATGATGAACAAAACCAGTGTGCTGGCGGTGACCGCCCTGCAGAGGTCGATCATTCCGGCCAGAAAAATGATCATACCGACGCGTTGGGCTTGCGCGGATGTGAACCGGGCCCCCATGGGAGCGCCGAGAACGCTCAGGATCATATAGCCGGCGAACACCAGTCCGAGTATGAGGGGGCTGCGGGTATGGAGTTGATCTTCGACTAGCGCGGGCACAAATGCTTGGTAGAAGCCCGCAGTTGCCCATGTGGCCAGGAACACCGCCGCCGCAACAGGGAGCAGGTGCCTGACCCGGGCGGGTACGCTGACCCGCGGTAGCAGTGATCGCCAAGCGCCTGGCGTCGGAGTTGCTGTTTCAGGGCTGATGGCAATGAGTCCGGCAGACAATAATAGGAAGCCGATGCAAACTAGGTATATGAGGTCGCGTGGCCAGGGACCGAACTGGACCAAGGCACCGGAGGCGATGACGCCGACGGTAAGGCCGAGCATCGGTCCCTGGCTGGAGGCGACGGACGCCAACCATTCCGGTCTACTGGGTGCGGCGTCGACGATGTAGGATGTCAGGCTGCTGCTGGCCGACCCGGTACCGAGACCCACGAGGAGGCGACCGACCAGCAGGGTAGCGATGTCGTGCACATTCAGCAAAAGCACGCAGCCCAGTAGTACCAGGCTGAGGCTAATGATCGCAGTGAGCCGGCGGCCCAGATGATTGGACAGTCGTCCCAGCCCCAAGAGTGCGGCGATGGTGCCGATGGCGTAGGCGACGACAGCGATCGAGATGCCGACATTCGTGAAGCCGTCCTCCGCCCGGTAGATGTTGTAAAGGGGAATCGGAGCGGCCGCCGCGGCAAACGAGACCACTAGCGAGACTACTGCGGATACGAATGCGAGCCGGAGCGTGCCGCCCCGGTGAGCCTGGTTGATCACTGGTGCCAGATGTTGCAGCGAGCCGTGCATCCGTTGTCTCCCGGAGATTCGGGCGCGCAGGTCCAAACTCTCCAATTAGGTATTTTCACCAACTGGCTTTAATCGTCGACGCCAGGCCGAAGAGCGGCTGCATGGGTGAGAGCTGCCGTGCCGCGCATATATCCGGCGGCCTTTCGAATTAGCCTCCCTCGAATATTGTCGATCAGGTAGCGCAATCGTCGATATCCGGCGCGGCGCATGATAAATCTCCGCCCCCGAGGTGCTTGCCGTCGTGACCTGTGCCACACAATTGAACGGTCCAGCACGATCGGGCAATATCGCCAGCAACTAACACACGTCGCGCCTTGGCCTTCACCATCAGACCGTGAGATCGCGCTCGAGTCGGGCGGCGATTTCGGTGTGATCAGTGATGGTTCCCTCTTACTCGCGATGAATACGGCCTCTGCGTCGTACGGGGGCATTATCGCGCTCATCTCACCGGAGTGAAATCGCTTGAGCAGCGGCGCGACAATGCCTTCGGGTTCAGTAGGGAGCGGATAGGAGCCGGACATCACGGATTCCTGCTTCGTGTTGACTGAAATGGTTGCCCTGGTGTTATTCGATTAATCCGCGGCGGTGAGTTGTTATTGGTCGCAGCGCGGAACGAAAGTTTCCAATACCCGATACGAATAGTTTTCATACCCGCGGGGAATTGTGCTGCGACAGTCCTCTCTTCTATTCATAACCGAGGTACGTTGCGCAGCCGGCGACCGCGTCACGGCGCGCGGCGAGCGGCAATAACGATTGTCTAGCGATTCGACGGTGAATGGTGATCTCCTTCGGGGCCTGTACTTGGCTTCCAACGCTGGAGGAAACCAGCACACGCGTCGCACACATGACCGCAGTGTTGATCGACTTTGAACGACCGCTCGGATAACTCAATCGACATCGAGGCGACTCCATCCTGAATGACCACTTCGTCATCGTCTCTCCTCACCAACCCTGCTGCCGCGAGTGGCTTAGCTGCTCGACCGGAGCAGTATCGGTGCCTTTCCGGTCAGTCTGGGTGCTATTTTCGCGTCCGGATACGCAAACTGGTTTATGGCCGAGAGCTTCGCGACCCCGAAATCGCCAGTTACCTGAGCCGCTCTTGGCCAGGCCGAGTGCCCGCCGCCATTTTGCGATCGGCCCAGCTCTTGATATCGCCGACTGTCATCGCCTTGAGGAACGTATTGGCGTTGACCAGCTTTTCGCGTGTGGTCCGACCCGTCATGTCAGCGGCGGCCATAACTAAAGCAGCGTCGGCACTTTCTGCCCCGGATAATAGCGCCACGGCGCCCGCCGGTCCCGCGAAATGGGCAAGGTAGAGAGAACCGGCCGTCACGGGCAGACCGCGCTTGGTCAGCATCGCGGCATGTTCCTCGACCAGCCGTGCGGCAATGTCGCGCGTAAGCTCGGCATCTCCCCGCAGGTCCAAGACTCCCTTGTCGCTGCGGCCTTGGATCAGATCGCGTCGGTGCCTTCGAACGGCTTCGAGCCACGTATGATCGAGAAACTGGGCGGCGCCAGTGGCGCTCGACCGCTTGTTCTTTGCATTCGGGTCACCGTTGGACTCGGCTATGATAATGCGCTCGACCAATGCCTTCGCAGCCGCTCTGTCGATCGATTTCCCCTTCAATTGAACATCGCGAAAAAGGACGAAACTTACGACGAAAGCCAGGCCGATTGCCAGTCCAACAACGAGCGTGATGAATTCCGCGGACAACCACTTCCGCGCGGCGACAACGGATCCACGCTCGTCGGGGCGAGGCGGTCGGATTTCCTCGTCGCGGCGTGTTTGCTCTGACACATGCGGCGGGAGCCGCGGGTTGCCATCGGCTGTCGTCCCAACGTAGAGAAATCCGTGCTCTAGGTCTGGCATCGCGTCTGCAGGTTTAATGCTTTCAAAACGCCATCGAAGGCACCTGACAGGCACGGCTTTGCCTCCGCGATTGGTTTGGCGCGACTGGCGCCTGCGCTTGCCTTGGAAATTCCGTGCCGGGGCGGAGGTCTGGGCAGCATGATCGCGGATTTTCCGCTTGCGTTGCCTTTCTGCTCGACGATCTCCGAATGTGCTCGTGCAACGATCGCAATGTGGTCCGGCGGATGCGTCAGTTCGCTCGAGGAAAGCGGCTGCGGCGACGCTTCGAATTGCGGAATGTCGAACCGGTCTGCCTTGGTCAGTGTATCGTGTGAGGGACGTAATCCGACCGTTGCCAGAGCCGGCGGCTCGTTCACAGGGTCTGTGATGCGCGGCGGCGCCTCGAGCTTCATCACGGCGAGTGTACCGAGGCCAATTAGGAAGAGAGCTACTCTCATCTGATTTCACGCTCTCCGAACGAGAAACCTCACTCAAATCCTCTTAGAAATGAGCTCCAGAAATCAAGGACGGATTGCAAAGGTCCAATAAGGCCGCTTAGCGGCAGAGGTGAACCGGGAAGCGCTGCTATGGGAGAAGATCAAAGACAGGGTTAACGCGGATCATGCGAACTGGCCGAGTGAAGGGCATAGTCAACCCGATGAGGCGCCGGCGGCTTCTCACTTCGAAAATGTCACCGAACCCCAGCTCGACGCCGTCTCGTCCTCACTACGCCCTGGCAAGTTCGCGACTGCATTTTGCAGCGGGAGGTGTGCGTCTGTGAGTTGGTTCAAAACAGCAAGGGGGACGGCGGACGGACATACATTTCCGCCGTGGACGACTTCAGCAGCTTGGCAGCACGTGAGGGTGAGCTACGGAATCGTGAGCGATCACTGCAAACGGTCGGCAGGCTATCTGAGACTTCTAAGCGAGGCCGCCGGTCCACGCGGTGGAAAAGCACGAAGGCCGCAGCGAGGAAAACTCGCGGCGGCCCGCGCGTGGTCAAAACGCCGGGTCACAATGGACAAGTAAAATATCGGGCCAGCCCCGGCGTCGAAGTTTTAGCGCTAAATTCGTCCGGATGGCGAAAAATACTTCGCTGGAACCGAAATGTGGTTACTGGGCATTCAGTTCCGTTGTTGCAGGAGGGGCCGCTGGCTGCTGCGTCGACCTTCCACCCTGGGACATCACCGGCCTCGAGCGTTCACCTCTGTCGGAAAGCGCGCGGTCACGTTGGCGGTCAGATCCGAGCAAGCGGCGATCAGTCCCAACCAACCAAACAGACTTGTCCGTGGCATCGAAGCGCGGGCGTCGACAGTGGACGAAGCGCGATCGTGGCGGATTGGCTCCTGCCGATGTCATAGAGATTTGCAAATGGGGAACACCAGCCGCCGACCTACTTGACGTAGATCATTCGTTCCTTAGTGGCCCGCAGGCTGCGGATGTAATAGCCTTGTGCCTGAACGGCTGACTTGATTTCGTTGCTAACCTTGAGAACTCGTTTTCTGCTCTTGCGCCAGGTATGTGCAGAGTAAAGCGCAGGTACGGCAGAGCCTGTACTTAGAACGAGCAAGCCGCGCTTGTCATTGCGATAGATATCAAACATCGTTCGTCCCCGCTGACCATATTGAACTAAGAATGAAATATGTTTCGGTTGTCTCAATGGCCGAGCTTAGTATTTCGGTCGGCTGTGCGGGTTGTAAATCTGCAACGCCAGCGACTTTCCTTCAGTTCGTTCCGGATACGGAACGAACTGAAGCAAGCCCCGGCCGCCGTCAAATTGCTGCGTATGCAATTACTTCAGTCACGATGTGTTTCGGATGCTGTTGATTGGGGGCGGAATCGAGCGGGAGGCGGCGGCCGCCGTCTTCACGGATTCGCCCCGTGTGGTTGCTCTTGCACGGCAGCGCCGACACGGCGATCTGCAGTGTCAAAGCGATACGATAGCGCGACCGGAAGGGGTGGATGGTCAGCCAAGGCACAACTGACCTTTCACATTCTCGTCTTGCATCACAATCCCGGCCAACTCTATCTCGTGCGGAACAAGCATTGCCCTAGGAGCGGGCTTGCCTTCATCGCGGATTCGAATGTCGATGTCGAAAGCATTCAACTCAAAAACCTTCTTTGTCATTTCCGCCAATGGTGGCGGGCCATAAGAATCCACCGGCTTCCGCAGACTCGAATACCAGGCAAATAGAACAAGTTTCCGTAATCTAGATTGTGGTCCGAATGCTGATGCGTAATGAAATGCTTTTTAATGCGTTTAGCCTAAGCGCAGCTTGCACGATCTATCGGGCAACGCCGTTGCCACAATCAATAACGTAAAGGGAGCCCGCGGCTACAATGGCATTTGAAGGTGCAGCTCGCCCAACCTGCAAGGGCGGACCGCCGGTGGTGCCCAACAACACAAGTTTCGTGCGGGCAGATTGTCCCGCCGCGAGCCTCGGTGCCAGCGCCGGTACGCGCGGACAATCAAGGCACATCGTCATCGAGTGACGGAGAAGATGAAAGTGCGGTCTCTGGCAGAGCTGGTCACCATAGCTCAGCGGCTCGGATTGCTTGCTTAACGAATGTGGCCGCGATGATTGATACGGTCGAACGTGCGCTTCCAACTCAGACACCGCGAGGTAGCAAAGGCCAAGAAAATCATAACCACAAAAAAGCCCCGGCGTGCCGGGGCTTTGGTTTACCAAGTCGGGTGCGATCAATATCTTGCCGCGACCGGTGCGCCGTATCCACCGAAGCGGTAGTTCAACCGAAGCGTGACCATATC
>NZ_JBVVPM010000085.1:12354-21912 GCF_055811255.1 Bradyrhizobium sp. MI1.11 | reverse complement strand
TCGCTGCCGTTTCGTCATCTGACACCTCTTGCTGTCTAAGCTATAGGTGTCCACCGATTTAGGGGAGGCTCAGAATCTTTCCGCTGAGACGGTCTGGATTGCTTCGTCGCTACGCTCCTCGCAATGACGAGGAGAGGTCTACCCGCCGCGCGACAGCTCCCGCTTGTACGATGCATAATTCGGCTGGTCGACCGCAAGCTTGTCCATCGTGGTCGCCCACAGATGCTCGGCCAACCCCGGCGTCGCGAGATCGACCTCGCCGCTCGCAATACGCTCGGCGAGTACGCGGTTGAGATCGGTGACCGCGCCGTCCATGCCGAGCAACGCGCGCAGGCGGTCCACCTCCGCGGCGTCGCTCCCCTCCTCCAGCGTCAACTGCCGTGTCACGAGATCAAGAATATTGATGGCGACGCGCAGCTTGAAAGCCTGGTGGCCGGAGATCAGCGGCGCGATATCGTTGCGGAGGAAATCGGCGACTGACTTGGTCAGCTCGATCGGGGTCGGCTCGTCCTGCATGGTCAACTCCCCCGCGGCACCAGCAGCCGCAACAGATCGATCTCGGTCTCGGAGGCACGGCGTCCGATCATGGCGCGTTCCATCGAATGGTCCGGACTTTCTCGAAATCGCTGCATCATGCCGCCGCACATGATGCCCCAGCGCAGCGTGCCCATCACTTCCCAGAATTTGACACGTGATGGATCGACCTTGCGGCCTGCGGCCTCATAGCCGGCGAACAGCTCCTCACGCGAGCCAAACCCGCCGACAGGCTTGTCGATCTCACCAAAGCGCCAGGAGTTAACGCAGACCCAGCCGAGATCCTCCATGGGATCGCCGAGATGAGCGAGCTCCCAGTCAAGCACCGCGCGCACGCCGTCGGCGCCGATGATGAGATTGCCGTTGCGGAAATCGCCGTGCACCAGCGTCGTCTCGGCCGCAGGGCCCGGATCGTGGTCGCGCAGCCAGCGCAGCGCCAGCTCGAACACGGGTTTGGGCCAGTCCAGACTGCGATAATCGCGCTCGAACTCGGCGATCTCCTGGGTCGCGGACCGGCTGCGCAGCTCGGGCAATTTGTCCAGCGGCAGCCTGTGCAGCTTCGCGAGCACGGCGCCAAGCTGCCGCGCGAGAAGCGGCCGTGCCGCGGCGAATTCATCATCGCGAAGAATCTTGCGCGCGATGGTCTCGCCCTCGACCCGCTGCATGATGAAGCCGGTGCCGAGATCGTCGTCCGGCGCGAGCACATGCATCACGCGCGGCGACGGCACGCCGGCCTGATAGGCAAGCTGCATCAGCTGCGCTTCCGCGCCGAGACCCGCCGCGCGCGTCGGCGCCGCGCCATACCCCTTCGGCGAGCGGCGCAGGATCGCACCGATCGGCCCATCGGGATGCACGATGTCGAAGCGCCAGGTTTCCTGGCTGGCGCCGCCGGACAGTCTTGCCACGCCAGCGACACCAGTTGCGCCCGGGCACCAGCGCGCAACGCTGCGGGAGAGTTCGGCCTCGATCATTTGCCCTTGATCACCTGCCGTTGAATTTGGCCGGCCGCTTCTCCAAGAAGGCGCCGACGCCTTCGCGGAAATCATCCGTGTCGCCGGCGCGGAGCTGGCACTGGAATTCGAGATTGAGCTGATCCTCGAAGGAATTTTCCGGGCTGTCCCAGTAGAGCTTGCGGATCAGCGACAGCGCGACCGTCGGGCCGCTGGCGAGGTCATGCGCGAGCTTCATCGCCTCCTCCATCAGCACGCCGTCATCATAGACGCGGTTGACGAGGCCCCATTCCAGCGCCTTCTCGGCTGGGAGCCGCTCGCCCATCAGCGACAATTCGATCGAGCGCGCCTTGCCGATCAGCCGCGGCAAGAGCCAGGTCGAGCCACAATCCGGCACCAGGCCGATACGGCGGAAGGCTTGAAGAAAGTAAGAGGACCGCGCGCATAAAATCATGTCGCCGAGCAGCGCGAAGCTCATGCCGGCGCCGGCCGCGGGGCCGTTGACCGCGGTCACGATCGGGCAATGCAGATTGCGGATGCGGCGCAGGAAGGGATGGAAGCCGGTCTCAAGCGTCAGGCCGGCCTTGGTCTTCTTCGACTGGTTGTTGCGGCCCTGGAGATTCGCGCCGGTGCAGAACGCCCGCCCCGCGCCGGTGAGCACGACGCAGCGCACCTCGTCCTTCTTCTCCTCGATCGTGTCGAGCGCTTCCGCGAGACCGCCCAGCATGTCGACGGAGACCGCGTTCATCACCTCCTGGTGGTCGAGCTTGAGGATCGCGACCGAGCCATCGAGATCGAGCGTGACGTGTTTGAACTGCATGGTTTCCTCGTGAGTTGCGGCCTGCGCCAGTTTCGCAGACCGGAATTACTTTTGCCGGGGCGCATATTTGATTTTTGGCACGGTCTTGTCCATGGTGATCAGAGCATAGCAAGCAATCTTGCGCGCAGCGGCTGATGCGCGACCCAAGCAAAAACAGGAAACGCGCCATGAACCTTTTCGACCTTTCGGGACGGGTCGCCGTGATCACCGGCGGCAATGGCGGCATCGGGCTAGGCATCGCGCAGGCGCTCGCCGGCCAGGGCTGCAACGTCTCGATCTGGGGTCGCAATCCTGACAAGAACAGCAGCGCTGCCGCGAGCCTGGCCGGGCTATCAGGCAAGGTCGACGCGCGGGTCTGCGACGTCTCCGACCCGGCCTCGGTCAATGCCGCGATGAAGGCCACGCTCGACATGTTCGGCCGGGTCGACGGCTGCTTCGCCAATGCCGGCATCGGCGGCGGCGGCCGGCGCTCCTTCATCGAACGCACCGAAGAGGAATGGCGTGGGATGTTTGCGACCAATCTCGACGGCGTGTTCCACGCGTTCCAGGCGGCCGCAAAACACATGACCGAGCGCGCCAATGCGGGCGATCCCTTCGGTCGGCTGGTGGCGACTTCGAGTCTCGCCTCGATCTTCGGTACCGCCCGCAACGAGCACTACGCGGCGACCAAGGCCGCGATCAACGCGCTGGTGCGCGCGCTCGGCGTTGAGCTGGCGCGCCACGGCGCCACCGCGAACGCGATCCTGCCCGGCTGGATCAAGAGCGACATGACCTCGGGCCTGATGGCCAACGAGAAATTCGTCGCAAACGTGATGCCGCGCATTCCGGTGCGCCGCTTTGGCGAAGCCAGCGATTTCGGCGGCATCGCAGTGTATCTGATGAGCAAGGCGTCGTCGTACCACACCGCGGATACGTTTGTGATCGACGGCGGCTATACGGCGTTTTGATTCTCGTAGCCCGGATGGAGCGCAGCACAATCCGGGACGGCCAAAAGCAAACAAGACCCGGATTACGCTGCGCTCCATCCGGGCTACAAGATGAGGGAAATAGGGCAAAAATGTTTTCACACGTGATGATCGGCACCAACGACCTCGACAAGGCCAAGGCCTTCTACGACAATTTGCTGTCCACGCTCGAGGTGCGGCCGGCGCGGGTCGACGGCCATCGCATCTTCTACATCACCAAGACCGGCGTGTTCTCGGTGACCAAGCCTATCAACGGCGAAGCGGCGACGCCTGCGAATGGCGGCACCATCGGCTTTGCCGCCAACTCGCCGGAGCAGGTCAATGCATGGCATACGGCCGGCATCGCTGCCGGCGGCGTTCCTTGCGAAGATCCGCCCGGCATCCGCCAAGGCCCGGGCGTCAACCTCTATATTGCGTATTTGCGCGACCTCGACGGCAATAAGATCTGCGCGATGCATCGGATGGCGAGCTGAGCCGGCCGCAACCACCGCTGTCATGCCCCGGCTTGACCGGGGCATCCAGTACGCCGCGGCTTCTCCATGAATCACCGACGCGTCGGATTACTGGATCGCCCGCCTTAGCGGGCGATGACAGCAGCGCTCGCGGCAACCGTCCCATTCAAACAACATTTCAAACGCCCTGCGATATTCCATCGCATGGCATGGCTCGCTCTAGAAAATGCGCGCTCGCACTTTGCCGACGCTGCGACTATTCTCCGGCTCAATGCGATCTCAGCGACCCCGGGAGGAACAATGACAAAACACACCTATATTCCCCGCACCACCAACTACACCCTCAATCCCGGGGACGAGCTCAACGACCTCAGGATGTCGGACCAGGTCCGGCCGCTCTATGATCACGTCAGGAAGTTCATCCGCGACACCGTCGAACCGATGTCGATCGAATTCGCCAAGGCCGGCGAAGGGAAACAAGACCGCTGGAGCTTCACGCCGAAGCAGCTCGAGGTGCTGGAGAAGGCCAAGAACAAGGCCAAGCAGGAAGGCCTCTGGAACTTCTTCCTGCCCGACGACGAGACCGGCCAGGGCCTGAAGAATCTCGACTACGCCTATATCGCATCCGAGCTCGGCAAGAGCCCGTTGGCCTCGGAGAGCATGAACTGCTCGGCGCCTGACACCGGCAACATGGAGGTGCTGGAGCGCGTCGGCACGAAGGAGCAGAAGGAGAAGTGGCTGAAGCCGCTGATGAACGGCGAGATCCGCTCGGCCTATGTCATGACCGAGCCGAACGTCGCCTCCTCCGATGCCAAGAACATCTCGACCACCGCCAAGCTCGTCGGCGACGAATGGGTCATCAACGGCGAGAAGTATTACATCTCCGGCGTCGGCGATCCCCGCTGCAAGATCCTCATCGTGATGGTGAAGACCAATCCGGATGCGGCGCCGAGCAAGCAGCAGTCGCAGATCCTGGTGCCGCGCGACACGCCCGGCGTCGAGGTGCTCGGCCCCATGTACGTGTTCGGCCAGGACCACGCGCCGCGCGGCCACATGCACATGCGCTTCAACAACGTGCGCGTGCCCAAGGAGAACATTCTGCTCGGCGAAGGCCGCGGCTTCGAGATCTCGCAGCTTCGGCTGGGCCCCGGCCGCATCCATCACTGCATGCGCACCATCGGCAAGGCCGAGAAGGCACTCGACCTGATGGTGCAGCGTGGCCTCACCCGTGAAGCCTTCGGCAAGAAGATCGCCCATCTCGGCGGCAACATGCAGATCATCGCGCAGGCGCGCTGCGAGATCGAGGCGATGCGACTGATGGTGCTGAAGGCCGCCAAGGCCATGGACGTGCTCGGCAACAAGGAAGCTCGCGTCTGGGTGTCCATGGTCAAGGCCATGGTGCCGGAGCGCGCCTGCAAGATTATCGACCAGTCGATCCAGATGCACGGCGCCACGGGCATCTCGCACTGGACCCCGCTCGCCGAAATGTACCAGGACGTCCGTCACCTGCGCTTCGCGGATGGTCCGGACGAGGTGCACTGGATGGTGGTGGGACGCCACGAGCTGAGCATGGCGTGAGGTCTCGCCAAGCGCGGCCCTGCCGTAGGGTGGGTTAGCGAAGCGTAACCCAACACTGTTCGTCTCCGGGGAAGCGAAAGAGGTGGGTTACGCTAGCGCTAACCCACCCTACAATACTGCGATGTTCAGCGATGCGCCTACGACGCGGCCACCTCGCCGACCTTGTCCTGCGTCCTGGTCTCGAAGTCGCTGGCGTCGTGACGCTCGTGGAGCTGGCTGGCGGGATCGCCGGAGACACGGTTGACCATGCGGCCGCGCTTGACGGCCGGACGCTTGGCGATCTGGTCGGTCCAGCGCTGCACGTGCTTGTAGTCCTGCACGGAGAGGAATTCGCCCGCGCCATAGACCAGCCCCTTGGCGAGCGCGCCGTACCAGGGCCACACCGCCATGTCGGCAATGGTGTATTCGCTGCCGGCGAGATATTCGTTGTCGGCGAGCCGGCGGTCGAGCACGTCGAGCTGGCGCTTGGTCTCCATCGCGAAACGGTCGATGGCGTATTCGATCTTGGTCGGCGCGTAGGCGTAGAAGTGGCCGAAGCCACCGCCGAGATAGGGCGCGCTGCCCATCTGCCAGAACAGCCACGACATCGCTTCAGTGCGGCTCTTGATGTCCTTCGGCAGGAAGGCGCCGAACTTTTCGGCGAGGTAGAACAGGATCGAGCCGGACTCGAACACCCGGATCGGCTCCGGGCCGGAGCGGTCCATCAGCGCCGGGATCTTGGAATTCGGATTGATGTCGACAAAGCCGCTGCCGAACTGGTCGCCGTTGCCTATTCTGATCAGCCAAGCGTCGTATTCCGCGCCCTTGTGGCCGAGCGCCAGAAGCTCCTCCAGCATCACGGTGACCTTGACCCCGTTCGGCGTCGCCAGCGAATAGAGCTGGAAGGGATGCTTGCCGACCGGCAGCTCCTTGTCGTGAGTGGGACCGGCGATGGGACGGTTGATGCTGGCGAACTGCCCGCCGTTCTCCTTGTTCCAGGTCCAGACTTTGGGCGGCACGTAGGCGGGGGTGTCGGTCATGAGGGGGCTCCGGCGAAAAGATGCGTCTGCATTAATTAGCCCACGGACGGCCGATGGCAAGCCCTGCCGGCCCTGCGTCCGGCGCGGGCCTCGAGGCCGCGTCATGCATCCGACGTTGCCGAGGACGACCTGCACCAGAGGCCGCATCTGTCGAGCCATGCGTGCGGCTTCGCGTAACACGGCGTGTGCACGCAAGATGCGCCGCCAAATCCGGATTGGCATAGCGCAAGACGATGGTCTAGCGTCGATGAGCCTTCGCTCAAGATTGCGACAACAGCAACGCGAAGGCCCGCCGGAGGGAACGATGAAATCGCCGATCTGCGACATGCTGGGCATCGATTTCCCCCTGCTCGCCTTCAGCCATTGCCGCGATGTCGTCGCCGCCGTCAGCCGGGCCGGAGGCTTTGGCGTGTTAGGTGCCACCGTGCACACGCCGGATACGCTGGAGCGCGAGCTCAAATGGATCGACGATCACGTCGACGGCAAGCCCTACGGCGTCGACGTGCTGATCCCCGAAAACATCTCGACGGCGGGCGAAAAGGACGTCACCTGGAAGAGCCTTGAAGCGCGCGTGCCTCAGGAGCACCGCGACTACACGCGCAATCTCCTGAAGAAATTCGACATCGAACTCACGACCACCGAGGTCGCCGACAACCAGCCGCAGCCGTTCGATGGCAGGACCGCGCTAGAGCTGCTGGAGGTCTCGTTCAAGCACCCGATCCGCCTGATCGCCAATGCCTTGGGCGTGCCGCCGAAGGCCATGATCGAGATGGGCAGGAAGCACGGCGTGCCGGTCGCAGCACTGGTCGGCGCCAAGGAGCACGCGCTGCGCCAGGTCGCGGCCGGCGTCGATATCCTCGTGGTCCAGGGCACCGAGGCCGGCGGCCATTGCGGCGAGGTCTCGACCATGGTGCTGGTGCCCGAGGTGATCAAGGCGATCAAGAAGATCCGCGACGTGCCGGTGCTGGCGGCCGGCGGCATCATGACGGGACGGCAGATGGCAGCCTGCATGGCGATGGGTGCCGCAGGTGCCTGGACCGGCTCGGTGTGGCTTGCCACCGTCGAGTCCGAGACCACGGAGATCTTTCGCGAGAAGATGATCGCGGCATCGTCGCGCGATGCGATCCGCTCGAAGGGCCGCACCGGGAAACCGGCACGGCAGCTTCGCTCGGTCTGGACCGACGCCTGGGACCGCGCACCCGAGAGCCCCGGCGCATTGCCGATGCCGCTGCAAAGCATCGTCAGCCGCGACGCCTTCAACGCGATCGACCGCGCAGCAGCGGGCGGCAACGCGAAGGCGCGCGATCTCGTGAGCTACTTCGTCGGCCAGGGCGTCGGGCTGATCGACAGCGTAAAGTCGGCCGGCGCGGTGGTGCAGGAGTTCAAGGAAGATTTCGCCGAAGCCGTCGAGCATATGAATGCGCTGGTGGCGGAGTGATCGCCGCACACCGTCATTGCGAGCGCAGCGAAGCAATCCAGACTCTCACCGCGGACAGATCCTGGATTGCTTCGCTGCGCTCGCAATGACGAAACAACTGACATCGTGAACTGAAGCATGACAGACAAGAAAAATACCCCCGAAGACCGCATCCCCGTCATCGTCGGCGTCGGCGAGATCGTCGACCGTCCCAAGAAGATCACCGACGGCCTCGAGCCGCTCGACCTGCTCGAACAGGCGGTGCGGCGGGCAGAAGCAGATGCCGGGGCAAAGCTGCTCGGCGAGGTGCAGTCACTCGACGTCGTCAACTTCCTGAGCTGGCGCTATCGCGATCCGGAGCAGTTGCTGGCGCAACGACTCGGCATCTCGCCCGCGCATTGCTATTACGGCCCCGTCGGCGGCGAGAGCCCGATCCGCTATATCCACGAGGCAGCAAAGCGCATTGCGCGCGGTGAATGCAGTGTTGCCGCTGTCTGCGGCGCGGAGGCACAGTCGACGGCGACCAAGGCGGAGCGCGCCGGCGCGAAGCTGCCATGGACGTCGTTCGCCCGTGACGTCGAGGAGCCGAAACGCGGCGCAGCGTACCAGAAGCCGCTGGCGCAGAAGCTCGGGGTGTTCCGGCCCGTCACGGTGTATCCATTCTACGAGGCCGCCTCCTCGGCGCATTGGGGCCAGACGCCGCGCGAAGCGATGGCGGAGTCAGGCGTGCTGTGGTCGCGCTATTCAGAAGCCGCCGCGCAAAATCCAAATGCCTGGCTGAAGCGGCGCTATGCGCCCGACGAAATCACGACGCCGACCGGGGACAACCGCCTGATCGCCTGGCCCTACAACAAGCTCATGGTTGCCAACCCGAGCGTCAACATGGGCGGCGCGCTGCTGCTCACCAGCCTCGCCAGGGCGCGTGCGGCAGGCATCGCCGAGGACAAGCTCGTCTACCCGCTCGGCGGCGCTTCGGCGGAAGAACCGCGCGACTATCTTTTGCGCGACCAGTTTTACGAGAGCCATTCGCAGAACGCCGTTTTGAAGGCCGTGATGGATCTCGCCGACGGCGACGGCAAGAATTTCGACGCGATCGAGCTCTATAGCTGCTTCCCGTGCGTGCCCAAAATGGCGCGGCGGACGCTGGGCCTGGGTGCGGACGTGCAGCCGACCGTAACAGGCGGCCTCACCTTCTTCGGGGCGCCGCTCAACACCTACATGACCCATGCTGCCTGCGCGATGGTGCGGCGCCTGCGCAACGGCGCCAAGCTCGGCCTGCTCTACGGCCAGGGCGGCTTCGTCACCAAGCATCATGCGCTGGTGGTGTCGAAGGCGCCGCCGCGTGAAGCATTGGCACAGGAGACGAGCGTGCAGGCGGCGGCGGACCGCAACAAGCGCGCGGTGCCGGAGTTCGTGACGGAGCCGAGCGGCATGGGCAAGGTCGAGAGCTTTACGGTGCTCTATGGCCGCAGCGGCGATGTCGAGCATGGCGTGGTGATGCTGCGGACGGAAGACGACAGGCGCACGCTGGCGCGGATTCCCGCGGGCGACACGGCGACGTTGGCGCAAGTGCTGAACATGGACCGCACGCCGGTGGGTTCGCTGGGCGAGATCACGACGGCCGCGGATGGCGTCCCGGAGTGGCGGGTGGCGTAGGGTGGGTTAGCGAAGCGTAACCCACCGCTTTTGTCTACGCGGTAACCGAAGTGGTGGGTTACGCTTCGCTAACCCACCCTACAAACTCACCCAAACCCCGAGGCGGCGGGGTCTGGGGCGCCCGCGCCCGCGGTGCCCAGGGCCCCCCCCCCCGGCCCCCCCCCCGG
>NZ_JBVVPM010000085.1:0-12344 GCF_055811255.1 Bradyrhizobium sp. MI1.11 | reverse complement strand
GGGGGGGGCGTGGGGGGGGTCCCCACCCTTAACCCCCCGGTTTTGGTCACCGCTCAACCCCAGGGGGGGGTAACCGCTCCGAAACCCCACCCTACAAACTCACCCTACCCCTTCGGCGCCTGCTTCTCGGACGCCGTCGCCGGCTTGCCCTTGGCACCGGCGCCGGTCACACGGACCTGGTCGCCGTCGGACAGGCCGTCCGGTGGTGCCGTGATGACGCGGTCATCGGCTGCAATGCCCGAGGCGAGCTCGATCTCGCGGCCGAGGTCGCGGGCGATGGTCACGGCCTTGAACAGGACCTTGTCGTCCGGACCGACGGTTGCGACGCGCAGGCCGCTGCCGTTGAAGATCAGCGCACTGGCGGGAATGCTGAGCGGCGCGGAGTCGCGCTGCAGGTTGAGCTTCACGCTGGCGTAGCCGCCGGGCATCAGCTCGCCCGAGGAATTGTCGAGACCAAGTTGCATGCGCGTCGTGCCGGAGGCGACGTCAACCGCCTGCGAGGAGGCTTCCACCGTCGCCTGGAAGGTCCGGTTCGGATACTCCGGCAGCACAATGGCGGCCTTGGCGCCGATCTTGATCGCGGGCACGTAGTTCTGGGGCACGTTGATGTAGACGCGCAGCTTGGTGATGTCGGAGACCACGAACATCGCCGGGCCCGAGCCGCCGCCTGAATTGATCAGCGCACCGACGTCGGTGTCGCGCGCCGTGACCACACCGTCAAACGGAGCGGTGATCTTCTTGTAACCGGCCAGCGCTTCGAGGCGCTCGACATTGGCCTGGCCCGAGCGAACCGCCGCGTTCTTGTTGGAGAGATCGGCGGTACGCTCGTCGATCTCCTGCGCGGAGACGAAGTTGGAGGCGACCAGCGTCTTGCGGCGGTTGAGGGTGGCTTCCGACAGCCTGGCACTGGACTGCTGGCTGGCGAGGTCGGCGCGGGCCTGAAGCAGTTGCTGGTCGAGGTCGGGCGCCTCGATCTCGGCGATCACCTGACCGGCCTTCACCCGCGCACCGATGTCGGCGCTCCAGCTCTTGAGATAGCCGGGAACGCGGGCAAAGATCGGCGCGCGATAATAGGCTTCGAGACGGCCCGGCAAGTCGATGGTCGTATTGAGAGCCTTGGCATTAGGCAGCGTCACCGCGACGCTCGGAACAGCCTGATCATCGGTCCATGCCTTCAGTTTGGAGCCCTGCTCCTCGCGCGCGCGGATGCCGGTGCCCACGACCAGGCCTGCCGCGATCAGCGCCACCACGCCGAAAATGCCCAGTTTCCGGTGCGACACCGGGGAGCGGGATTCAGTGGGCGACATGCGGAGTCTCCAAAGGGGCGGCGGCTTTGCCGCCTTGCTTCTTGTGTACCATACTGAACACCACGGGAACGAACATCAGCGTGGCGAAGGTTGCAAAGATCAGGCCGCCGATCACGGCGCGGCCGAGCGGCGCATTCTGCTCGCCACCCTCGCCGAGCCCCAGGGCCATGGGCGCCATGCCGATGATCATGGCGAGCGCGGTCATCAGCACCGGGCGGAACCGGACGAAGCCGGCTTCCAGCGCCGCGGCGATGGGATCGCCGAGCTCTTCGTAGCGCTCGCGCGCGAACGAGATCACGAGCACGCTGTTGGCGGTGGCAACGCCCATGCACATGATGGCGCCGGTCAGCGCCGGCACCGACAGCGTCGTCTCAGTGGCGAACAGCATCCAGACGATGCCGGCGAGCGCGGCCGGCAGCGCCGTGATGATCACGAAGGGATCGGACCAGGACTGGAAGTTCACGACGATCAGGAAATAGATCAGGACGACCGCGCCGAGCAGGCCGAACAACAAGCCGGTGAAGGCGCTGTTCATGGTCTGCACCTGGCCGAGCAGCACGACGGAAGAGCCTTTCGGCACCTCCCTGGCGGTGTCGGCGATCACCTGGCGGATGTCGGTCGCGACCGCACCGAGATCGCGGCCCGAGGTGGTGGCGAAGATCTGCACCATCGACTGGATGTCGTATTGCGAGACCACCGCGCTCGAGGTCGAGCGCTTGATGTCGGCGATGCCGCCGAGGATCGGCGACTGCGAATTTCCGGCAGCCGTGATCGGCAGCGTCTGCAGCGCGCTGAGCGAATCCATCTGGTATTGCGGCGTCTGCATCACGATCGAATAGGACACGCCGTTATCCGGGTTGAGGTAGTAGGTGGGCGCCACCTGCGAGGAGCCGGCAAGGTTGACCACGAGACTGTTGGTGACGTCGCGCTCGGTCAGGCCGACATATTGCGCGCGGGTGCGGTCGACGTCGATGTTGAAGGTCGGATTGTTCGGCGATTGCTGGATGCGCGCATCCGCGACGCCGGGAATCCTGCGGACCTTGGCCAGCAGATTGTTGGCATACGCGAAGTTGGCGCTGAGATTGGCGCCGCGGATCTGCAGGTCGATCGGCGCCGGCGCGCCGAAGTTCAGGATCTGGCTGACGATGTCGGCCGGCAGGAAGGCGAAGCTGACGCCGGGGAACAGCCGCGGCAGTTGCTCACGCAGCACGCGCACATGCTCCTCGGTCGGCTTGTGGCCTTCCTTCAGCTTGATCTGGATGTCGCCATCCTGCGGGCCGATCACGCCGGTGTTGTTGTAGGTCATGTTGATGCCGGAGATCGGCATGCCGATGTTGTCGGTCAGCGTTTCGATCTCGCCCGGGATCAGCTTGCGGATCGCCTTCTGCACGTCGGCGAGCTGGTTCGCGGTCTCCTCCACGCGGGTGCCGACCTGGGTGCGGACGTGCATCAGGATGTTGCCGGCATCGACCGCGGGGAAGAAGTTGCGCCCGAGGAAGGGCACCAGCGCGAAGGAGGCGGCGACCACGCAAAGGAAGCCGATCACGAACACCGGACGGTGCGCCAGCGCGAGCCCGAGGAAATTATGGTAGCCGCCGCGAATGCGCTCGAAGCGAGCCTCGAAGCCGCGCTGGAACCAGACCAGGGGATTGCGCGACTTCGGCGGGCCGTCCTCGTGATGGACATGTGCCTGCAACAGATAGTTGGCCATGGTCGGCACCAAGGTACGCGACAGCAGGAATGACCAGATCATCGCGAACATCACCGCTTCCGCCATCGGCACGAACAGGAAGCGCGCCACGCCGGTGAGGAAGAACATCGGCACGAACACGATGCAGATGCAGAGCAGCGAGACGAAGGCCGGCGTCACGATCTGGTTGGCGCCGTCGAGGATCGACTGCTCGACCGGCTTGCCCTGCTCCAGATGGTAGTTGATGTTCTCGATCGTGACGGTGGCATCGTCGACGAGAATGCCGACCGCGAGCGCCAGGCCGCCGAGCGTCATGATGTTCAGCGTCTCGCCGATCGCCGACAGCATGATGATGGCGCCGAGCACGGAGAGCGGGATCGAGACCGCGATGATGACGGTCGAGCGCCAGCTGCCGAGGAACAGCAGGATCATGACGCTGGTGAGCAGCGCCGCGATCACGCCTTCAAACGCGACGCCTTCGATGGCGCCGCGGACGAACACCGACTGATCGCCGATGAAGCCGATCTTGAGCGCGTCCGGCAGCTGGTCCTTGACGTCGATCACCTTCTGCTTGATGCCGGCGATGATGTCGAGCGTCGAGGTCGCGCCCGCCTTCAGCACCATCATCAGCACCGAGCGGTTGCCGTCGACATGGACGATGTTGGTCTGCGGCGGGTTGCCGTCCCGCACAGTCGCGACGTCGCGCACATAGACCATCGCGCCGTTGACGGTCTTGATGGGCAGATTGCCGAGCTCGTCGATCTTCAGGGGCGAATTGTTGAGCTGGATGTTGTACTCGAAGGTGCCGATCTTCTGGGTGCCGACAGGCGTGATCAGGTTCTGCGCAGCCAGCGCATTGGCGACGTCCTGGCCGGACAGGCCGCGGGCCTGGAGCGCGGTGGGGTCGAGGTCGATCTGGATCTGGCGCTGCTTGCCGCCGAAGGGATACGGGATCGCAGCACCCGGCACGGTGACCAGCGGCGTGCGGAGCTGGTTGATGCCGATATCGGCGAGGTTCTGCTCGGTCAGCCCGTCACCCGACAGCGCCACCTGGACGATCGGCACGGTGGAGGCGGAGTAATTCAGGATCAGAGGCGGCGTCGCGCCCGGCGGCATCTGCTTGATCAGCGTCTGCGAGATCGCGGTGACCTGCGCATTGGCGGTGCGGATGTCGACGTTCGGCTGGAAGAAGATCTTGATGATGCCAAAGCCGTTATAGGAATTGGCGGTGATGTGCTCGATGTCGTTGACCGTCGTGGTCAGCGCGCGCTGAAACGGCGTGGTGATGCGGCCCGACATCTGGTCGGGCGGCAGGCCGGTGTACTGCCAGACCACGCCGATCACGGGAATGCGGATGTCCGGGAAGATGTCGGTCGGCGTCCGCAGCGCCGCCAGCGGTCCGATGATCAGGAGCAGGAGCGCGAGCACGACAAACGTGTAGGGCCGGCTCAGGGCAATACGGACCAGAGCAATCATTCGCCGGGAAATTCCAGGTCAAGCGAGGATACGGAATCCGCCCCCACGGGGATCCTCTTTACCCTTTACCCGAGCACCGCCGGAAACGCTAATCTCCGGCGGGTTTCCTGCATTCAATTCCCTGCTACCGCACTGCAGAACACGCACTGCGGCCATGCGGCCGCCTCATGCGGCGCGGACCGACCCGAGGAACTTGCCCACTTCGAGCTTCAGCCGGTTGGAATCGCGCGAGAGCATCTGTGCCGCCGACAGTACCTGTGAGGAGGCCGACCCGGTTTCGGTGGCGCCGCGCTCGACCTCGGCGACGTTCGAGGACACCTGCTGCGTGCCCTCCGCCGCGTGCTGCACGTTGCGAGCGATCTCCCGGGTGGCTGCGCCCTGCTCTTCCACGGCGGCCGCGATCGCCGAGGAAATCTCGGACAATTGCGCGATCGTGCCGCTGATCTGACCAATCGCGCCGACCGAGTCCTGCGTTGCCGTCTGAATGCCGCCAACCTGCTGGCCAATCTCGCCGGTTGCCTTTGCCGTCTGCTCGGCGAGTGCCTTGACCTCGGAGGCAACGACCGCGAAGCCGCGACCGGCTTCGCCGGCGCGCGCGGCCTCGATTGTGGCATTGAGCGCCAGAAGATTGGTCTGACCGGCGATCGCGTTGATGAGTTCTACCACATCGCCGATGCGTGACGCGGCGCGCGACAGCTCGCTGACGCGTTCGGTGGTGATCTGCGCCTGGCTGACGGCCTCGCCTGCGATCCGCGCCGAGTCCTGAACCTGGCGGCTGATCTCGCGAACCGAAGCCGCCATCTCCTCCGCGGCAGAGGCGACAGAATCCACGTTGGCTGAGGCTTCTTCGGAGCCTGCCGCGACCACGGTAGCGAGCTCCATCGCGCGACCCGCCGTGGTGGACAGCGTCGAAGCAGACGCTTCCAACTCGGTCGCGGCTGACGAGACCGTTTCCACGATCTCGCCGATAGCGGCCTCGAAGGCGTCCGCGAGCTTTGCCATCTCGGCCTTGCGCTGCGCCTCTGAGCGCAGCTGCACGGCCTGGACCTCGCCGCGGCTGAAACGGATGATGGTCTGCACCGTCTGCAGGTTGCGTAGCGCCTCGCCAATCTCGTCGTCGCGCTGGATCACGATGCGATTGTCCAGCTTGTCCTGGACGAGGTTGACCAAGGTGTCGTTGAGCTGCTGCATTGGCCCCTGGACGGCGCGCATGGTCGTAAGGCCGGCGAAGCCGAGGACGGCAGCGCCGGCGGCGGCCAGCAGCGCCAGGCTCAGGCTGGTCGTGCCGCCGGTCGAGAGCGCGCCGCCGATGCCAAGCCCAAGCACGAACAGCAGCTGCAGCGCCATCGTGGTGACCAGGCGCGCCTTCAGCGTTCTGGTGAAGATCGCAAAATGGTCGAGCAGCGAGCGGCGGCGGATGATGCCGGCATCGACGCGATAACCATGCGGCTTCTTCTCGCGGATCGCGGCGTAGACCTCTTCGGCCAGCTTGCGCTGGTCGGCCGGCAATCTGGTGCGGATCGACGTAAAGCCCGTGACCTGCCCGTTCTCGCGAATGGGCGATGCCGTCGCCAGCACCCAGTAGAAATCGCCGTTCTTGCGGCGGTTCTTCACCGCGCCGAGCCACGGCTTGCCGGCCTTCAGCGTGTCCCAGAGATTGTCGAATACCTCCGGCGGCATGTCGGGGTGACGGACGATGTTGTGCGGCTGGCCCATCAGCTCCGCGGACGTGAAGCCGGCTGCAGCAAGGAAGTCGTCGTTGAAGTAGGTGAGCTTGCCCTTGAGGTCAGTCCGGGAGACGATCAGCGTCTCATCGCTGACGGAATATTCGACCTCGGTGACGGGTAAATTCTTGCGCATGCGAGCCCCAAAAGTTGGATGAAATAAGCGGCGATTCCAATCAGGGCTGCTACCGGCGGTCCTTGTGACCATTCTCGTAAGCCGAATTTAACTATCGATGAAGAAGGCACCCGTCCATCTTCCGCGGAACCCCATGATGGTACCTGCTACCGACATCAGGCTACCGGCGCTCAAAAAAAGAGCGGCGCTTGAGGCGCCGCTCGTTCGTCAATGGATGTTGACGCGGGAGTTTACACCTCGCGCGTCCGTCGTTACGCCGCGCGGACGTAGCTACGCCGCGCGAACGTTGGTCAGGAACTTGCTGACCTCGGTCTTGAGCCGGCCCGAGTCGTTGGACAGCATCTGTGCCGCCGACAGAACCTGCGAGGAGGCCGTGCCGGTCTCGGTTGCGCCGCGCTGCACGTCGGTGATGTTGGATGAGACCTGCTGGGTGCCCTGCGCCGCCTGCTGGACGTTGCGGGCGATCTCCTGGGTCGCGGCGCCCTGCTCTTCCACGGCCGCCGCGATCGCCGAGGAAATCTCCGACAGACGCTCGATGGTCGACGAGATCTCCTTGATGGCGCCGACCGAGTCGTTGGTCGCCGCCTGGATGCCGGAGATCTGCTGGCCGATTTCACCGGTCGCCTTCGCGGTCTGCTCGGCGAGCGCCTTCACCTCGGAGGCCACGACCGCAAAGCCGCGGCCGGCTTCGCCGGCGCGTGCGGCTTCGATGGTCGCGTTGAGCGCCAACAAATTGGTCTGGCCGGCGATGGTGTTGATGAGCTCGACGACGTCGCCGATGCGCGAGGCCGCCTTGGAGAGCTCGCTGACGCGCTCGGTGGTGGAGCGCGCCTGGCCGACGGCGTCGCCCGCCATTCGCGCCGATTCCTGGACCTGGCGGCTGATCTCGCTCACCGACGAGGCCATCTCCTCGGTCGCCGAAGCGACCGACTGCACGTTGGTCGAGGCTTCCTCCGACGCTCCGGCAACGGTGGTCGCCAGCCGCTGGGAGCGGTCGGCGGTCGAGGTCAGCGTCGAGGCGGAGGCCTCTAACTGAGTCGAGGCCGACGACACGGTCTGGACAATCTCGCCGATCATCGTCTCGAATTCGCGGGTGATGTTGTCGACGCGGCGGCCGCGCTCGATCTTGGCTTCGGCATCGGCGGCGGCAGCCTCGTCGGCGGCCTTCTTGGCGATCAGCGCTTCCTTGAAGATCTGGAGCACATCGGCCATGGCGCCGATCTCGGTCTTCTCACCGCGATGAGGAACTTCGGCGGAAAGCTCGCCCTTGCCCAGCGCCTGCATCGGCTCGATGATCGAGTTGATGCCGCTGGAGACGTCCCGGACCAGGTAGAAGCCGACGCCGACCCCGACGACGACGGCCGCGCCGAGGATGATCGAGACCAGCATGAAGGCATAATTGTAGCTATCCGCAGCGTCCTGCGCGGCCTGGTCTCCGCCCTTGGTATTGAGCTCGATGTCCTTGGTCAGGATCGCGTCCGCCTCGAGACCGATCTTGTTGACCGTCTTGGTGTTCAGCTCCTGGGCCTCATGCGGGACCTTGCCGGCCTCCTTGCGCGAGAGCGCCATGACGTCTTCGGTGCCCTTCTTATAGTCGTCCCAGAGCTTGGCCCAATCGTTGTAGAGCTTCCGTTCTTCGGGCGAGGTGATCATCGGCTCGTAGGCCTTGCGGGCCTTGGCGAGCGCCTCGATCACCGTGGCGCCCGTCTTCTCGTTGGCGAGCTTGTCTTCAAGGGTTTCCGACAGCATGTGCTGACGAACCACGTTGCGGTAGGTGATGACTGATGCCCGGAGCTCGCCCAGCACCCGCACGCTGGGCATCCAGCTCGTGGTGATCTCGGTGGTATTGGCGTTCATCGACCGCATCTTCATGACGGCGAGCAGGCCCATGCCGGCCATCGCGACCAGCAGGAACGCCACGACACTGATGATCTTGGCGCGAATGGAAATGGTGGCGAGCATAATCGGGTCTCTTTGTGCTGGCGCGGCGGCGCGTCCGGAATTTTACGAATCAACCAAAAGGAGCAGTACCGAAATCAAACACCAGAGCACCTGAGCAGATGTTAATAACGACTCCGCACGAGTACCGAGCCTGAAACAAATGAACAGGCAGCTAAGAATGCCCTGCGCTCAGCGCATGAGCCCAAGCGCGTCGGAGAAAAACTCCGGGCCGCCGAAATTGCCGGACTTCAAGGCAAGCAACATGTCGCCTTTTTCAGCACCGACCGCGCGCAGCACCGGGACGCCCGCCGCGATCTCTACTCCCACGAGAAATCCGGGAATCTTCAACCGGTCGACCACGGCGCCGGATGTCTCCCCGCCGGCGACGACCAGGCGCTTCACCCCGCCCAGCACCAGACCCTCGGCGATATCGGCCATCGCCTGCTCGATGGCGTGACCGGCCGCGTCGCGACCATGGCGCGCCTGGAGCGCGGCGACCTGATCCGGCGTCGAGCTCGATGCGATCAGGACCGGACCGTCGGCCAGTCGCGGTTTCGCCCAGGCCAGCGCGCGCTGCGCCTCGTCCTCGCCCGTAGTAATACGGCCCGGATCGAGATGCAGCACCGGCATGACACGCTCGGCATTGGCAATCTGCTGAAGCGTCGCCTGCGAGCAGCTTCCGGCAAGGCACGCCGCCGGTCCGCCGACGGCAGCCCTCGCCTCGCTGCTCGCCGCTGTCGATGTGACCTTGCCTGTCGACACCAGCGCCCGCGCCAGCCCAAGGCCCATGCCGGAGGCGCCGACCGACAGCCGATGCTGGACAGCGACGAGGCCGATGGTCTCAAGGTCGCGGTCGAACACGGCGTCGATGATCGCCGCGCCAATGCCCTTGCCCGCAAGTTCGGCGAGCCGCGTCCGCACGGCATCCGCGCCGCGCGTGACGGTGGCGAGGTCGACGAGGCCGATTTGCGTTTTGCTCTGGCGCGCCAGGATGCGCACCAGGTTGGAATCGTGCATCGGGTTGAGCGGATGGTCCTTCAGCGGGCTCTCGTTCAACGGCACGGCGCCGACAAACAGATTGCCCTGGTAGACGGTGCGGCCAGTCTCCGGGAAGGCCGGCGTCACCAGCACGGTCGCCTCGCCGCAATCGGCGCGCAGCGCATCCATCACCGGGCCGATATTGCCGGCATCGGTGGAATCGAAGGTCGAGCAGATCTTGAACAGCACGTGGCCGGCGCCACGGCCGCGCAGCCATTTGTCAGCCGCGCGCGAGCGCGACACGGCAAGGCCGGCCTCGATCGAACGGCTCTTCAAGGACACCACGACGGCGTCGACCTCGGGCAGCGCGAGATCGTCCGCGGGCACGCCGATGGTCTGCACGGTGCGCAGGCCGGCGCGTGTCAGCGTGTTGGCGAGGTCGGAGGCGCCGGTGTAGTCGTCGGCGATGCAGCCAAGAGATATTTTCGCTGCAAGTGTCACGGCTTCACTCCCGCATAAGGCCTGAACCAGGCAAGGCCGTCGGTGGTCTTGCCGCGGGGATTATATTCGCAGCCGACGAAGCCGGCATAGCCGAGCCGGTCGAGTTCGTCGAACAGGAACGGATAGTTCAGCTCCTCGCCATCAGGCTCGTTGCGCGAGGGGATGCTGGCGATCTGGATGTGGCCGATCACCGGCATCATCTCGCGCAGCCGCATCGTGACGTCGCCATGGATGATCTGGCAGTGATAAATGTCGAACTGCAGTTTTAGGTTCGGAAGCCGCAGCTCCTGGATCAGGTCGCGCGCGAAGCCGAAATCGTTGAGGAAATAGCCGGGCACGTTGCGCGCATTGATCGGCTCGAGCACGATGTCGATGCTGTGCGGCGCAAAGAACTCGGCGGCCCACGCCACCGATTTGTAGAACGCCTCGATCGCGACGCGCTCGCCACGGTTGGCGATGCCTGCCATCAAATGCAGCCGCTTGACGCCGGTCGCCTTGGCGTAGGGCAGCGCGGTCTCCAAGCTCGCCTTGAGCTCGGGGAATCGCGACGGGAGCGCCGCAAAGCCCTTCTCGCCGGCATTCCAGTCGCCCGGCGGCAGGTTGAACAGCGCCTGGGTCAAGCCGTTGCGCTTGAGCCGCTCGCCGACGGCTTCGGCCGGATGCTCATAGGGAAAGAGAAACTCGACGGCGGTGAAGCCGGCTGCCGCAGCGGCATCGAAGCGGTCGAGGAACGGCACCTCGGTGAACATCATCGAGAGATTGGCGGCAAAACGGGGCATGGGAATCCTCTTGTCTATTTGTCGCCGGGCAGCTTGACGCCGGTGACCTGCGCATACATCCGCGCTACCGACGCATCATCGTCGCGGCCCATGCCGGCGGCTGATGTCATCAAGAACATCTGGAGCGCTGCGGCGGAGACCGGGACCGGGAATCTGGCACTGCGCGCCATGTCCTGGATAATGCCGAGGTCCTTGACGAAGATCTCGACCGCACTGCGCGGCGTGTAATCGCCGTCGAGCACGTGCGGCATGCGGTTCTCGAACATCCAGGAGTTTCCGGCGGACGCCGTGATCACCTCATAGACCTTGCGGATATCGAGACCCTGCTTGGCCGCGAACGCGATCGCCTCGCTGGCGGCGGCGATATGAACGCCGGCGAGCAACTGGTTGATCATCTTGAAGGCGGCGCCCTGGCCTGCGGCATCCCCGAGCTCGTAGAGCTTTGCGGCCATGGCATCGAGCGCGGGCCGCGCCTTCTCAAACGCAGCCGGACTGCCGGAAGCGAGAATTGTCAGCTCGCCCTGCGCTGCGCGCTGCGCCCCGCCGGAGATCGGCGCATCCAGATAGTGCCGGCCGGTCGCCTCCAACTGCTTGGCGAGACGCCGCGCCACGTCGGGATCCATGGTCGCCGACGACAGGAAGACGCTGTCCTTGGCCATGGTTTCGGCGACGCCATCCTTGCCGAACAGGATCGTCTCGGTCTGCGCCGCATTGACGACGACGCTGACGACGATGTCGGCGCCCTTGGCAGCTTCAGCCGGCGTCTTGGCGCCGGCGCCGCCCTCCGTCACGAAACGCGCGACCGCATCGGCCGAGACGTCGCAGCCGGTGACGACATGACCGGCGCGCTTCAGCGAGGTCGCCATGCCAAACCCCATCGAGCCGAGCCCGATGACGGCGATGCGCTGATTCTGTGACGTGGAGGCGGACATACAACTGATCCTTGCGACGTTTCCCGGAGGGCCGCCCTTTGCGGCAGCTTGGCAACGGAATAACACGGCTTGGCCGCGCTGCCAAAGCGTGAGACAAACGGACATGACGGCCATGAGCAACGAGACATTGCTGCGCGAAGACATTTGCCGCTTCGGACGGTCCCTGTTCGAACGTGGGCTGACGCCCGGCTCCTCCGGCAATATCAGCGTCAGGCTGGATGGCGGCGGCTGGCTGGTGACGCCGACCAATGCCTCGCTCGGCTTCCTCGATCCCGCAAAATTGTCGCGGCTGGACGATCAGGGCCGACTGGTTTCGGGCGATGCGCCGACCAAGGAAGTTCCGCTGCACAATGCGCTCTACGCCACGCGCGGGAGCGCAAGGGCGATCGTGCACCTGCATTCCACCCATTCGGTCGCGCTGTCGATGCTCCCGGAGATCGACCCGCGCGCCGCGCTGCCGCCGATGACGGCCTATTATCTGATGAAATGCGGCGCCACCGCGCTCGTGCCCTATTACCGCCCCGGCGATCCCGCGGTCGCCGATGCGATCAGAGGGCTGGCGGGGAAATACTCATCCGTGCTGCTCGCCAATCACGGCCCGGTCGTCGCGGGCGACACGCTGGAGGCAGCCGTGTTCGCGACGGAGGAGCTGGAGGAGACGGCGAAGCTGTATCTGATGCTGCGCGGGATGAACCCGCGGTATTTGTCGCCGGAGCAGGTGAACGATCTGGGGAAGGTGTTTGGGCTGATGCTGCCGGAGCACGGGCATTAGGCTCGGCTCTAACCTCGTCATTTGGGGGGCCCCCCCCCCAAAAACAGAGGTTTAGGGGGGGGGGTGTTTGTTTTTGATGGTGGGCCGGGCAAAGAGGGGGGGCCGGAC
>NZ_JBVVPM010000084.1:0-22294 GCF_055811255.1 Bradyrhizobium sp. MI1.11 | reverse complement strand
CGCACACATTATCGCATGGTCCTTCTGGCGCAGAGCTCACCAGGCTGCCGCTCAACGCGCCCACTTCAAATCAAAAAAGCAACTGTAATGCTAATACACCGATCCGATCGCCAGCGGCTACAAGGGCACCATTTGTGTAAGCGGCGGGACTGCCAGAACGTGGAAAAATTACGGCGCGTTGACCGCGTGAAGCATCAGCGGAATAGGCGGCGAATTTTGAAGGGGGCACCGCAAGCTGTTGCCGTGTTACTGTCGCGCTCAACGGGCACGGCGGTATCTTTCGCCGGCTCCCGGCGTGCTGTCAGTCGACCGATTCTGCGTAGACGGGATTTCTAATGCTCTAAGGATGATTCTTGGTTTGTATTTCCCTGCGTCGCCTTAGAGTGCTCGTGCTCAGCAATCCACTTGACCGCGTCGCCTTCCGTAATAAAGCCCTTGATTGCTTCCGTTTCGCCATCGGGCCACAGAATATCGACACCCCAGCCAAGTCCGGGATTTTTCCGAGCCATGAACGTTGGTCGCTGCTCGAGCATCCGCCGAGTATGCGCCTATGGTGCCTAGGTTCAAGCCAGCTGTCCTGCCGCAATCAAACCTCCCACACTACCCTGCGTCCGCCCGCCAGGCCGGGGTGCAACGTCTAAGCACGACGCGCAGTTTGAGCTGGAGGCGGCATTGTGGTCATCGACAAGCGTCCGTTCGAGCAGCGCAGACGCATGAGGATTGTGGATACCCATAACGACGGCGTTTCGCAGATCGAGAGGCGCCAAGACTAAGCGAATTGCGTTCTGAGCGCTTCGTCCGCACTTGCGCCGATCGCGCGAGGATTAGATCTTGCGCGCCACGGCTGCCATTAGAAGCCATTGTTGGCTTCATCGCCCTACTATTGTCCGCTTTTTCAGCCTAACTAGTGGCAAATGGTAAGCGCGAATTGGGGTCAGCGGTTCCGGTGGGCAGGACGGATCAGGGCTGAAAAGAGTCATGTTTCGAAGACGCCTATTGACCGCGTACCATTCCGGTTCTGGAGAAATGGGGCGGGAAGGGCGTCGCGTCATAATGACAACCGCCTACGACGCGATCGCCGCTCGCATCGCCGATCCGATTATCGATATTATTCTCGTTGGCGACAGTGTCGGGAACGTCTGTCTTGGATTTGACAGCACCCTTCCGGTCACATGGCGATGATGAACCACCACTTAGAGGCGGTCGCGCGCACCAGACCCGGTGCTCTTCTAGTCGCCGATATACCCTTTATGAGCTTTCACTTGGGCGCCGAGGAGACTATCCGCAATGCGGGCGGCTTTCTGCAACGCGGTGCCGATGCGGTGAAGCTCGAGGGAGGTGCCAGCCGTGTCGAGATGGTTCGCGCCTCGGTCGGTTGTGAGATCGCTGTTACGGGCCATCTTGGCTTGACGCCGCAAAGTGTTAGGCTATTGGGGGCTTCAAGGTGCAGGGCGGCAGCCACGATGATGCATTGGGCCTGCTGATGACGCACACCGTCTACAAGAGGTCGGATGTTTTGCTCTCGTCCTCGAGGGAATGCCCGGTGAACCTGCTGCTCGCGTCGCCGAATTGATGGACATACCGACGATCGGAATCGGCGCCAGACCCGGATGCTCAGGGCGAGCGCTCGTCTTGCATGATGTGCTCGGATTGACGACCGTCCACCGGCCTAAATTCGTTCGCGCGTACGCTGAGGGATTTCAGCTCATGCAGGACGGGTTATCGCGCTGGGCGGCGGATGTTCGCGTGGGAACGTTCCCGGGGCCTCAGGAAAGCTACCGGCTACCCGAAAGGCCTTGGCAATTTGATCGCAAACTGGTCCTTCGAGCTCGATTTGATAGTGCAACGTACAGATGCTCAGAACGGCCCCTGAGTTCGCTCACTCAGACCGGCGCGAGCGTGTAACTCTTTTCGAGTTCAACTGATTGTGGCGCGGCCCTCAATCGCTCGATGCGCCCGCCTTTGCCGAGATCGCCGACTTGGCGCGCCAAGCCCCGATGCGGCTCGACCGATAGATCATCTGTGCCCGCCGGTGTGCAACGGCGTGAATTGATAGCGGCGGGCACGGACGACCCATTGATGCAGCGAGAAGGCGCGAAGGCAGGGTGCTCGCGTGCTTGGTTGCCGCCGAAGGCAGATCGAGGCCCAAGTGATCCGAAAGGCAGGGCGGGGGTGAGATGTTGGCAGGCCGACCTGCCGAAAGTGCGGGTCCGCGGCGGAGGAGCGCAAGCCGGTTCGATCATGTCGTGCCATGCCCGCGGAGCGCACCTTGGCGTGTCTTTAGAAGCTGAGGCGGCCTGTGTTCGAGGATCTCGTCGGCCCCGATCGCGACCGCGATGCGCCGTTTGCCGTGGCAAGATGGCCGCGGCGAGCTAATCGGCATCATTCCCGTGGGATCGACGCAGGTCTCGAGCTGCGCTCGTCACGATTGCGACAACCCCGATCATCCGTTCCTTAAGTGCGAACTGCAGCGGAGCATCCGTGTCTAATCCGACAAGCAGGGTTTGCAGGCCAGAACGACAGGCTGGAATGGCGCAGGCGGCGGTCGAACGTCGGACTTGCACGCCTGGCCTGGTTTGCGAGGTTGGGCGCTTCTCAGTCCCCCCGCCGTGACAAGCGAATTCGCCGTCCTCGAGCGCCTGCTCCGAGGCAGCGTTACGGTGCAATCCCTGGACCACCGGATACCGTTCCCGCTCGTCCTCGAAGCCATTGAGCGGGTGCTCCAGCCGAGAGATGGAGCCGAGCGGCGTACCCGTGAGGACGGACACCTCGATCTCGCCTCCGGCACGCATAAGGAGGTGACTGCTTCGCCCTCCTGGTGGAGCTGAATGAGCGTGCTGGATGCTCAGGTGTGTGGCGCCGCGTTGCCAACTGCTTTGCGGGTGGCAGGAGTGGTGTGGACAGTGCAACGACCTTGAGACAATTGCGCTGAGCGATTTCGGCTGGCTGATGCCGGATCCAGAAGGCTTACTCGCGCTCGCATCCAAGCGCCGGCACCAAATCTTGAAGTAACCGATATCTGGCGGCAGTGCGTACAAGATGTCTCCTTCGTGGTGGACGGGATAGAGCAAGGGTCTCGCAAAGCGCACTTCGCTCTTCTCCATGATCAGGCTTGCCGTACGCCTACTCCGCTGAATCGGCGGCCGCTTGTTCGCTTACTTTTGCGCCATCTACGCTCACGGCATGTAGCACTGAGACACTTGGGAATGATCTGCAACGCAGAACCTAACGCAGCGTTCGGTTCGCGCATTTCTTTCGGCGCGAATGTTGTTACGCAGCTACAGCAATTCGCGCGCACGTTGTTAAGACGCACGAGGCTCGGGGCACTCAAGACATGAGAATAGAAATGAAAAACTTCCTGCTTGCGGCTACAAGCATGCTGACGCTTGCGATAGCGACGCCCTCATTCAGTGCAGACCTGACCACGCAGTCCGCCCAAGCAATCTACACCAAAGCTCCGCGGGCCGTTGCGGCCGCAATCTACGACTGGAGCGGCATCTACGTAGGTATGAACGGCGGCCTGGGCGTAAGCTCGAATTGTTGGGACTACAGTAGCAGCAAGTTTGAGGGCTGTCATGACGCGACGGGCATGACAGTAGGTGGACAGATCGGCTATCGATGGCAGATGGGCCGGATCGTGCTGGGCGTTGAAGGTCAGGGGAACTGGGCTGATCTGAGCGGATCCAATGTCAGCATTGCGTTTGGCGATGTCAACCAGAGCAAGATCGACGCGTTCGGTACGATGACTGGGCAGATCGGTTTTGCGCTCGAGAATGTACTGTTGTACGCCAAGGGTGGCGTCGCAGTGGTGAGCAACACGTATGGGGTCAAGTCCGTACTCACGGACGCGCAGATCGCGAGCACTGATATCAGCCCTTGGGGGGCTACTGTGGGGGTCGGGATCGAAGTCGGTTTCGCGCCGAACTGGTCCGTAGGCGTCGAGTACGACCATTTCTTCATGCGGGATGCCGACCTGCACTTTGTCTCGGCTGGTACTTCGCTGGGCGGCGACCGCATCCTTCAGGACTTCGACCTCGTGACTGCGCGGCTCAACTATAAGTTCGGTGGTACGACTCCCATCAAATATTGATCTGTAGTTAGGCTGGTGAATCGAAGGCCCCGGCCTGCCCGGGGCCTTCTCGGGTACGCTAAGCATCGCGCGTGCGACGCGACTGGCCCCGGATGGACCAAGTCAGGAAAGAGTTAGCCAGACGGCGGCGAGTTCATCTTCTGAGATGAAGCTCTAAATCTATGAGGACAGCAAGCATGTTCGTTTCATTCTTCCCTCGACCAAAGTTGTTCTTTGCGTCGTCAATTCTTTGGACGGCATTGGCGATGGCGTTCTGGTATGGAGTTGCCGGCAATCTCTTTCAATCCCCGGAGAAGCCGGTCGGGCTTGCGACGTTCTGGTCCGCCTCGGCGCTGTGGCTTGATCTCTATTTTGCGCTGACCGTTGCGGTGTTCGCGGCTGCATGGATGTTATTTGCCCCCCATCCCTGGGCGACGTGGTCCATTCTTGGTTCGGCGCTGATCCTGTTCACCTCTTACTTTCAGGTCCAGGTCTCGGTCGCGATCAACAGCTGGTATGGACCGTTCTACGACCTGGTCCAGGCTGCGCTTTCGAAGTCGGCGCCAGTCACGGTCGAGCAGTTCTACAACGAATTGTCGACCTTTGCCGGTATCGCGCTCCTGGCCGTCGTGGTCGGCGTGATCACGCGATTCTTCGTCAGCCACTACATCTTCCGCTGGCGCACGGCGATGAACGATTTTTATGTCGCCAACTGGCCGCGGCTGCGCACGATCGAAGGCGCCTCCCAGCGGATTCAGGAAGACACCATGCGCTTTGCCAGTACCACGGAAGGTTTAGGCGTCAATCTCATCAGTGCGATGCTGACGCTCTTGGCCTTCCTGCCGGTTCTGGTGAGGCTGTCCAGCAACATCACGGAGCTGCCTCTGTTCGGCTCGATTCCCTATCCGCTGGTGTTCGCCGCAGTCATCTGGTCGATCCTGGGCACCGGCGTTCTCGCGCTTATCGGTATCCGCCTGCCCGGAATTGAATTTTTCAACCAGCGGGTCGAAGCGGCCTATCGCAAGGAGCTCGTGCTCGGCGAGGATGATACGGCGCGTGCCAATGCGCCGACATTAAGCGTGCTGTTTAGCGACATTCGCAGAAATTACTTCCGGCTCTATCTGAACTTCATGTACTTCAATATCGGCCGGATCGTCTATCTGCAGACTGACCGCATCTTTCCTTATCTGCTGCTTGCGCCCACAATCATCGCGGGCAGGATCACCCTCGGCGCGATGAACCAGATCCTCAACGCGTTCACGCAAGTGCGAACCTCGTTTCAGTATCTCGTCAACTCCTGGAGCACGATCGTCGAACTGATCTCGATCTATCAGCGGCTGCGGAGCTTTGAGGCAAAGATTCACGGTGGGCTACTGCCGTCGATCGAGACACAAAAGGAGCCAGCCTCATGATTGGCGTAGTTGCAGGAGTTGACGGACATTGGTCCTTCTGTTCCATGTCAATCGGTTGCAACGCGGCTGAATTGCTTAAGTTGTGAGAAGGGGCACTCGAGAGGATGACGCTCGAGGTAGAGAGACTTAGCAACTGCATATCGGAACGCCTGTGACGGGATGTTGTAGATGACGGTGAGCGCACGTTTGCAGCGGCGCGGATTGAGGCAAACAGGCGGCCAAATGGCTGTATCGGCCATTACGACCTCGGCGGGTAAGCTACAAAGCAGCCGCTTCTGGTGCATTGCGCGTTTGACCCGCGGTCGAGACCAGCGGGTTCATGACACCGAAGACTAGCTCCGAAAAACAGTCATGAATCTGATTTGCTTCTGGAAATGGGTACTTAGAGTCCATACCGCCTAGCTCTACAACTAACTACCAGCGTGGCGCAAGTTCGACAGTGTGAATCAGACACGCCCCAACGGTCTTGTTTCGTTCCGCGAGCCATCATAATCGTGTCGCGCTCCTGACTGACTGCGCCAGAACGACCACGCGGGGATGTTTCAAACTTGATCCCCTCCATGCAATACGGTGCTAAAGAGGGCGATTCGGCATTACGTGGGGCGGCGAGCTCGGGCGACCGCCGGATGTGTTGGTGCCCATTCTGGTTGTGAGGGAACGGTAATCGAGCCCAGTGGCACCCAAGCTCGTCCCAGCGTCACTGGATCGCGCAGCTGGGCGAAAGCTTCGGTGCGAATGTCCAGCCACTCGAACCAGCGATCCTGGACGGCGACAAGCTGGGCTGGCCGGAGCACGCCGAAATGATCTCGAAGAGAAATTCTTATCACTCGTAAGCTCAACTGTGAACCTTGCCACAACAGTTCAAGATGATGTTGCGTCGTGTTTCAACTACCAGAACTGGGGTTCGACAACTCTGAGGCTGGGGACCGATCCGTTTTCCGCCGAGCCGGAGCTCTGGCCGTGAACATCACCGCCAGATTGAACAGCGTGGATTCACAAGCGTGGCTCGCCGATTATAGCAACTGCGCCGCACATCCGGCTCAAAGGCGCGACGAGCTCCTAAGCTGGAATTGGCGCGATCGGAACAAGCAATCCACTAAGGCTGCCCAATTCACGGCTCGGCGATCCTCACCAAACGCTTTACGAACTTTTGTTGATAGCGTCAGCAAGCGTTGACTCGAAGACCAAAGGACCTACCGCAGGATGCTTTCTTAAGACGTCATGCATCCAGAATGAGCGGAGCACGAACCGTCACATTCCCGAAACCTAGTTCTTGTACTTGTAGGCTCGGCCGTCTCCCTTATCCCCCGCTCCCTGGAGCGAAGAAGGTTTATTCCGCATGGCTTTCCGGGGGCCACCGGCCAGGCGGGCCGGAGCCGAGGTCGGCCAGATCTCCGTTGTTTTTGGATTAGCGCCATGACAGCAGAAACCAAACTATGCGCTTTGTTGCGAGGTGTTCTGGACGATGCGATCGGGATGGTGCCCGAAGCAAACCGGACGTCTTCGTTGAAGGCGTGCCTCGCCGAAAAGGTATTAGCTCTGGCCGCAAAAGGTCACTTGGATCCAACTGTCTTGACACGTCTCGCGCTACGGACTCTGCAGGAATCCTGTTGTGGTTGCTACGGGTGCGAACTGCAGAAGCCCCTTCGAGGTGTGAAGGACCGAAAATGAACTCCAAACCTATTCCCCCGCGCTTTCACACTGCGCGATCACCTTACCCGCAAATTGATTGCTGCGATAATTGCGCGCAATGTGATTAGCCACACCATACGGCTTGAAAACCTTGGCCAGCAATAAAGGCAATCGAGGGCAGCGATCTCGCGCCTACGCAGCATCCCTCTTCACCGAGCGCGTCTCGATAGAGAAGAACTCTCCCTCCCTTTCTATCCTGAGCCTCGTCCCGCCCGAGAAGGCATGGGAGATGGAGTAAAGCAAGGCTGTCGCCAGCGCAATCCAGGCTCGATGCGGTCCCAGCCTAGGTTGCAGGCGAACGTGCCCGCTCAACGTCGGAGGCAACAATCGTTCAAGACACCGATCGGGCTAAACGCGATCTCAATGATCGAAGTAGTCCGATGTGATTGTGTGGTGGGTCGGCTCGCGACCAATCTTCGGAGCCGCCGAAGCCGCAGACCACATTTGTGCAAAAAAGTGGTTTCGATTTAGAACGAACGGCCATCAATCGGTTCGCGCCGTAGTGGCTAGGCTCCCGAACCCAGCTCCCGAAGAAGAGAGCGAGGGTATCAGCGCGTGGGCACAGCAGCTTGACGTCAATGCAGCTGTGTGGCCCGAGGCTGACGCCTGGGGTTCGGTGGGTTTCATCTTCGCGCTTGAATAAACGGGACTAGAGGTCTACCCCGGTGATGGAGCTTGCGCCCGGCAGCGATGCCACCTGAGCGCGAGGGTTATGGCGCCCCGGCCGGAGAAACTTGGGTCACTCCTTTGTGGATGCCGCCTTGCTTCATCATGAGGCCGCCCGTGTCCGCGGCTGTCGCGGACGTCATTGCGCCCGGCCCGCGGCACAGATGATTTCTCCTCGAACCGCATCGGCGCTTGGCGCGCGATATCGGACGGCCCGGTGAGATGTTGGAAAGCCGAGCTACCGGTCGTCCAGGTTTGCGACAGAGGCGGATGAGCCGATCTAACGTGTCCTGCCTCGATTGCGACGGCGATGCGCCGCTTACCTTGGCAAGGCGGTAGCCGCACTTTCGGCCGAATGTGCTCAGCGCCGAGCCGGCAGCGATGATCCGGCTACCCGCCAAGTGCTGCCGAGCATGCCGTCCGGAGAAGGACGGGTCCCAGCCGGCGAAAGGCGATGGGCCGGGATCGCGCAGGCGCCGCTTGAACGTCGCGTTGCAGCTGCCTGAATGGCCGGGCTCTGAGCGGGCCATGCTTTCCTTCAAATGGCCCCGGCCAGGCCGGGGCCATCGACACAACACGGATCAGTATCTGAGGAGAATCGGACCGCCAAACTTGTAGTTGACCCGCACCGTGATAACATCGAGATCATTGCGGATGCGATCGGCCCCAGCAATGTTCCCGGTGAAGTTCTCCGTGCGAGGCTGGAAGAACAGGTGGTCGTACTCGAAGCCTACCGTCCAGTCCGGCGCGAGGCCGTGCTCGAATCCGACCCCCAACGCGCCGCCCCAAAGAACGTCGCTTGTGCTGCTGGCTCCCGTGAAGGTTGAGGTGATCTGAAAGATGTTGCGCGTGACTGCGGCGCCGCCTTTGCCGTAAAGTAGGTTGTTGCCGAACGCATAACCAATCTGCCCCGTCAGAAGACCGAACGCGTCAATCTTAGTCTGGTTGATAGTATCGAAAAACGCGCTGCTGTCATTGGACCCGGTCAAATTAGCCCAGTTCCCCTGGCCCTCAACACCCAGCACGATCTGACCCACCTGCCATCGATAGCCGATCTGGAGGCCTACGCTACCGCCTGTCGGATGATGACAGCCCTCGGGCGTGCTGCCAAGGTACTCCCAACAACTCGCGCCTGAGCCCAAGCCACCGTTCGCGCCGATATAGTAAGCGCTCCAATCGTAGATTGCAGCCGCAACAGGCCCAGGCGCGGCGGTGTGGAGAGGCTTGATGGGTTCCGTAGGCAGATCAGCACTGAATGCAGGGGCCACCGAAGCAAGCACCATCGTGCCCACTGCCGTAAACAACAAGTTCTTCATTTCTATTCTCATGTCTTGAGTGCCCCGAGCCTCGTGCGTCTTAACAACGTGCACGCAGATTGCTGTAACTGCACTGCAACATTGGTGCTGGAAGAAATGCGTGAACCAAACGCCGCGTCAGGTTGCGGCGTTGCAGATCTCTCCAACTGCTTGGCATGCCCCTTCGCTTGCGAGCTTAGATCGGCGCGGTGTGCTGCCTGTCGCGCACCAGAGAGCTTGGCGGCATCGCTCCACCTCGCGGCACTACTAGCGTGTTAGGTCGACGGGGCGCTCGGTAAGTGCGTGTTCCAGCCGATCGTGATCACGGTTTCCAGCGGATCGTGATCGCTATTTTAGCGATTGCGATCGGGGTAACCAGGAGGCGCGCACCGCTGACAGTCTGCAACCCGGCTACCTTGGTCTTTTGCCTAACTCCGACTGCTTCAGCTATTCGTGATTCTGCGAACGCTACAAGGAATGGGCCGGCCCCCTCAAGCCCACCCTGGCGCCAGGTCCATGTCGCCGGCGAGAAACTGTTCGTCGACTATTCCGGCCACGAGCTGGTTGACGGAGTACGATACACGCCAGTCCTGCTCTGGCTCCGCGGATGAAACCGTCAATGCAGGAGCGATCGGTTGGGCTTTCGGTCAGGCGGCGCCGATGGAGCAACGAACCCGGAAACTCTCACGCAAACAACCGCAGACGTTCTTCATGTGGGATCAGTCGTGTGAGGTCCGCGATAGGATCTCCCGAATTTCAGGCTCATAAGTGGCGCGGTTTTCGCCCATGGCACAAGTACGGATCTGATTAGGGTTGTGGGCACGTCCGCTCCGCGGACGGGGCTCTATGAGCCAGCTGCCGAGCCATGCTGTCTCGGCCCTTCGGGTGACGATGCCTCGCGCAAGACATAAAGTGCTCCTCGTCGAGGGCTCTCGGAAAACGGGCTCGCCTGTGGCGAGCGTTATTGCTGCCCCGTTCCCGCGTGCCGCTCAAACACCGGTGTTGTCGCTGCACTCGTCCCGCATGCCCCTTCGGACCGCTATGCTCGCGGCGGGGCTGACATTTCTCTCGAGGCGAGCTAGGTGAACACTGAAGCTGATCCCGAAGGCGCTGCGGCTCGCCATGAAAGGGACGTAGAAAAATCTACGCTTGTTCACGCTATCGCCCTCCAGCGCCCCAACGAAATCAAGCAGTTCGTATCCTGTTGCGATATCGTCAAACCAGAGTTTTCCGGCATCGTCTATCACGCCAACTATTTGCGCTTCATGGAGCGCGGACGGACCAATCATCTGCGGCTGATGGGCGCCGAGCAGCAGGCATTGTTCGAGCAGGCCGAGGCGGAAGACACAAGCTTCGCCTTCGTGGTGCGCTCGATGCATCTGGATTTCCTCAAGCCTGCCCGGATGGACGACGTGCTCGATGTCGTGACTTGGCCGGTCGCGGTAAAGGGCGCCTCGATCATGCTGGCGCAGGAGGTGCGGCGCGGGGAAAACGTGCTGGTCAAAGCCGAGGTACGCGTCGCCTTCATCAGCGGCGGTCGCGCCCAGCCGATCCCGAAATCGATCCGCGCCTTGATGAAGGCTGATCTGATTTCGTGATCGGGCGATAGCGGGCGGCCCCTCGACTCCCCCGCGCGCGGCGATAGATTGCACTCCCGCCAACCGATGAGGTCCTCATGTCGCGCCCGCCGCTTCCGCCCTTTACCCGTGAGACCGCAGCGCAAAAGGCCCGCATGGCCGAGGATGCCTGGAATTCGCGCGACCCGGTGCGCGTCTCGCTCGCCTATACCGAGGACAGCCGCTGGCGCAATCGCTCCGAAATGTTTCAGGGGCGTGAAGCCATCGTCGCATTCCTCACCCGCAAATGGGAGAAGGAGCACGACTACCGCCTGATCAAGGACCTCTGGGCGTTCGACGAAAACCGCATCGCCGTGCGCTTCCAGTACGAATGGCACGATGCGAGCGGCCAGTGGTATCGCTCCTACGGCAACGAGCAGTGGGAGTTCGACGAGCACGGCCTGATGCGGCGGCGCGAAGCGTCGATCAACGACGTGGTGATTACGGAGAAGGACCGGCGGTTTCACTGGCCGGCACCGGGGCCGAGGCCGGCGGATGTGGCGGGGTTGGGAACCGATCCGTTCTGAGATTTCAAGCCTCATGGTGAGGAGCCGCGAAGCGGCGTCTCGAACCATGCGGGCCCCCGTTCCTGTAGCGGGGCCTCGATCCTTCGAGACGCGCGCAAATGGCGCGCTCCTCAGGATGAGGAGATGGGCCTGCGCGCCAGAAATCTCGTAATCGCCCCACCAAGCTTGGCGTGGTCCATCGGCTCCGCCAGCGACTCCTTCGCCGTGGCAACGACGGCGTCCGGCGCCTTGCCGTCGCGCAGCTCGCAGCACACTTGCGCAAACTCCACGTCGAACTCCGGATGCGGCTGCACGGTGAGCGTCGCGCCGTTGGCGTAGAGCAGGCCGGCGTGCGGGGTGAATTCCGAGGAGAGGATCGTCAGCGCATCGTTGGGCGGCTCGATCACCTGGTCCTGATGCGAGCAGGCGATGGCGACCGCTTCGCCGTCGACGACGCCGTTGTCCGGCAGCACCTGATAGACGTGCCGGCCGATGCCCCAGCCCTTCTCCGACTTGCGTACGGTGCCGCCGAGCGCCTGCGCGATCAGCTGATGACCGAAGCAGATGCCGACCATCGGTGTCCTGCTGGCGTAGGCCGTGCGCACGAAATCTTCCAGCGGCGCGATCCAGTCGAGCCCGTCATAGACGCCGGCGGCGGCGCCGGTGATCAGCACCGCCTCCAAATTGCGCGGATCGGGCAGCGCATCGCCGCTCGGGATGCTAACGATGTCGATCGTGGCTGTCGGATCCTCAGCGCGGACCATGCGCTTGAACATGTCGGGGAACGAACCGTGGCGCTCGCGATATTTCTGTGGGACCTGCCCGGTCTCGATGATAGTGATGCGTGCCATGCGCCCTCTGGTAAAGCTCAAGCCTGGTCGCTTTCTGACCCATGTTGCTGGTGTGGCGCTGTGCGCTCCAGCAGCACACTCTCTTTCCGGACCTCGTTGAGAAACGCCTTGGCCAGGCGCGACAGCGGCTCGGCTTCCGACCATAGCATATAGGCCACCGCGTGCGTCGTCGGCGCGAACGGCCGCACGACGAGGCCGGTCCCGCCGTTCTGCCGCGGCGAGAAGGGATCGACCACGGCGGCGCCGACGCCGGCGGCGGCGAGCACGCAGGCCGTGTTGCAGTAGCGCACCTCGACGGTCGGCTGGAACGGCGCGCCGGCGCGTGCGAAACTGTCGCGCACGGCCTCACCAAGCCGCGTGCCGCGCTCGAGCCCGATGAAGGGCAGGCCGGACAGGTCCGCGGCCGAGATCACGGGCCGGTCGGAGAGCGGGTGCTGCGGCGGCAGCACGCACACCATCTCGCCGGTGTGCACCACCTCATGGGCTATGCCCGGATGATGTGTCAGCCCGAGCGCGAAACCGAGCTCGGCGACGCGGTTGAGCACGCCTTCGATGATGCCCTCATAGCGCCGCACGTCGAAGAACACCCGCGTCTCCGGGCGGCGGCGCAGGAAGGCTGACAGTGCCGAAGGGATGATGCTGTAGGCGAGCGGCGGCGTCGCGACCAGCGCGAGATGCCCGGAGCGGTTCTCGCGCAGATCGCGCACGCGGTTCTCGAGCTTTGCGTGCAGCGCGAAGATCGCCTCGCTCTCCTTGTAGAGCGCCATCGCTTCCGTGGTCGGAAACAGCCGGTTGTTGACGCGTTCGAACAGCGCAAAACCCGCCTGCGCCTCCATCGTCTTCAGCGCGTTGCTGACGGCGGGCTGCGACAGCGCCAGTTCGTCAGCGGCCGCAACCGTGGTGCGGTGGCGGATGACGGCGCGGAGAATCTCGAGCTGACGCAGGTTCATATCACTGCCGATTATACTCTGGGCCAAAACATCATAGCAGAACGAATTGATTTTGCAGCCCCGCTTCCGCGTAATGGCAGCGGATTTGCACGTCGCATCAAAGGGTTCATCCGCCCATTGAGGCGGCACTGCGCACAGATTGGAGGCAATCTTGGTTCGTGTCCTTCGCGCCGCCGCCGCACAGATGGGGCCGACGCAAAAAGCCGATACACGCGAGCATACGCTGTCGCGGATGCTCGCGCTGCTGGAGGAGGCGGCCGGCCGCGGCGCCAGCCTCGTGGTGTTTCCCGAGCTTGCCTTCACGACCTTCTTTCCGCGCTGGCTGCTCGAAGGCGAGGCGCTCGACCATTATTTCGAACGCGGCATGCCGAACCCGAACGTCGCCGCCTTGTTCGACCGTGCGCGTGCGCTGCGCGTCGGCTTCTATGTCGGCTATGCCGAGCTGACGCCGGATGGACGGCGCTACAATTGCGCCATCCTGGTTGACCGCGATGGCGAGCTGCTCGGCCGCTATCGCAAGGTGCACCTGCCGGGCTCGGTCGAGCCGCGACAAGGTGCGCGCTACCAGCAGCTCGAGAAACGCTATTTCGAATATGGCGATCTCGGCTTTCCGGCCTTCCGCTCCGGCTCGGCCTGGGCCCACGCCATCATGGGCATGATGATCTGCAACGATCGCCGCTGGCCGGAATCCTGGCGCGTGCTTGGCCTGCAGGGCGTCGAGCTCGTCTGCATCGGCTACAATTCGGCGGCCTATGATCCCAATGGCGGCAGCACGGAAGATGCCTCCTTGCGGACCTTCCACTCTACGCTGGTAACGCAGGCCAACGCCTACATGAACGCAACCTGGGCGATCTCGGTGGCGAAGGCGGGCGAGGAGGACGGCTCCGGGCTGATCGGCGGCTCCTGCATCGTCGATCCCAATGGCCGCATCGTGGCGCAGGCCGCAACGCTGACTGACGAGGTGATCGTCGCCGACATCGATCTCGACCTCTGCCGCCAGGGCAAGGACAAGATGTTCAACTTCGCCGCGCACCGGCGGCCGGAACAATACAGGGTAATCACCGAACGCGCCGGCGTCATCGAACCCGCGGTTCTCGACGCGGACTGACAGGATGTTCCAACAACGTTGGCAAAGGAGCCGATATGACGCGCCTCTGGTATTTCCTCGGCATCGCAGCGCTGGCGGCCGCGACGTCCGCGCAGGCGGCGGAGCTTCCGGCCGAGATCAAGCAGGCGGGCGCGTTGAAGCTCACGGTCAACTCCACTTACGCGCCGATGGAATATCGCGATCCCGCGACCAATGAGCTCGTCGGGCTCGACGTCGATCTGGCGAACGAGCTCGCAAAGCGCCTCGGCGTGAAGATCGTCTGGAGCGAGACGCCGTTCGCCGAATTGATCCCGTCGCTTCAGACCAAGCGCGCCGATTTCATCATCTCCGGCATCTCCGATCGCGCCTCGCGGCGCGAGACCGCAGATTTCGTCGATTATCTCGGGACCGGCCCGCAGTTCTTCGTGATGGCGGAGAACGAAGCCAAAGCTGCGACCGATCTCTGCGGCAAGAAGGTCGGGACCACCCGCAGCACCAGCTTCCCGGTCGAGATCGAGAAGTGGAGCAAGCAGAATTGCGAGCCGGCCGGCAAGCCGGCGATCCAGTACGTGCCGGGCGAGAACTCGATCGACGTCCGCAACCAGCTCAAGCAGGGCCGCATCGACGCCGCCGTACAAGGCAGCGAGACGCTGCCTTATGCGCAGACGCAGGAGCCCGGCAAATACCGCGTGATCGGCGAGCCCTTTGCCAAAGGATATCAAGGCATCATGTTCCGCAAGGACGATGCGGCCCTGCGTGAGGTGGTGACCGAGAAGCTCACCGCGATGATCGCCGACGGCTCCTACAAGGCTGTCCTCGACAAATGGGGTCTCGGCGCCAACGCGGTCGCCCAGCCCATGCTGAACGCGGCGGCGCAATGATGCCGGCACCGGCACTCGCGGAGGGTTTTCCCGATCTGTCGGGGATGCGGATCGCGCGCAAGCCGCATTGGTTTCGCTGGCTCAGCGCAGCGCTGATCGTTGCTGTGCTCGCATTGATCGTTCGCGCCTTCGCGGGCGGCCAGATCGAATGGTCGTATGTTAGCCGCTTCCTGACCGTCAAGGTCATTCTGGAAGGCATCGTCAACACCATGGTGATGGCGGTTCTGGCAATGGCGCTCGGCATCTTCCTCGGCGTGGTCGTCGCGATCATGCGGCTGTCGCCCAATGCGGTGCTGAAGACCGTCGCCGCCGGCTACACCTGGTTATTCCGCGGTACGCCGCTGATCCTGCAACTGCTGCTGTGGTTCAATCTCGCGCTGGTGTTTCCGACCATCGGCATTCCCGGCCTGTGGAGCGCGCGCGCCGTCGACGTCATGACGCCGTTCCTTGCCGCGCTGCTCGGGCTTGGCATCAACCAGGGTGCCTATACCTCCGAAGTGATGCGCGCCGGCATGCTGTCGGTCGATATCGGGCAATATGAGGCGGCGCAGGCGATCGGCATGGGACGCTTGCGTGCGCTGCGCCGGATCGTGCTGCCGCAGGCGATGCGGGTGGTGATCCCGCCGCTCGGCAATGAGTTCATCGGCATGGTGAAGGCGACCTCGCTCGCCAGCGTCATCCAGTATCCGGAGTTGCTGCACAACGCCGAAAACATCTACTACGCCAATTCGCGCGTGATCGAACTCCTGATCGTGGCCGGGCTCTGGTACCTGCTCGTCGTCTCGGTCCTGACGCCGCTCCAGATGCTGCTCGAACGCCGTTTTGCGCGCGGCACGTTGCGGCTCGCGCGATGACAAAACCCCTCGTCGCGATCCGCTCCGTCAGCAAGAGTTTTGGCGAGTTTCAGGCTCTCAAAAATGTCTCGCTCGACATCCGGCCCGGCGAGGTGATGTGTCTGATCGGCGCCTCCGGCTCGGGCAAGACCACGCTGCTCCGCTGCATCAACCAGCTCGCCGCGATCGACAGTGGCGGCATCTGGCTCGACGGCGAGCTCTTGGGCGTGCGGGAGCAGGGCGGCCGGCTGCATCGGCTCAGCGAACGCGAGATCGGGCGGCAGCGGCTGAAGACCGGCATGGTGTTCCAGCGCTTCAACCTGTTTCCACACAAGACCGCGCTCGAAAACATCACCGAAGGTCCGCTCCAGGTCCAGAGCCGAAAATCCGACGAGGTGCGTGCGGAGGCGATCGAGCTGCTGCGGCGCGTCGGATTGTCGGCCAAAGCGGACTCGTATCCCGCCCAGCTCTCCGGCGGCCAGCAGCAGCGCGTCGCGATTGCCCGCGCGCTTGCCATGAAGCCGATGCTGATGCTGTTCGACGAGCCGACCAGCGCGCTCGATCCCGAGCTCGTCGGCGAGGTCTTGGCGGTCATGAAGGAGCTGGCGCGAAGCGGCATGACCATGATGGTCGTGACGCACGAACTCGGCTTCGCACGCGAGGTCGCCGACCGCGTCGTCTACATGGACCAGGGCGCGATCATCGAGCAGGGGCGCGCATCCGATGTCTTGGGCGCGCCGCGCGAGGAGCGCACCAGGGCATTTCTTTCGGCAGTGATCTGAAATGGGGACGTGTTGATGAAGAGACTTTTGATTACGGCGGCACTCGTTGGTGCCATGAGCGCTCCCGTCACGGCAGTCGAGCTGCCGGCGGAAATCGCCAAGCGCGGCAGCATCAAGGTCGCGCTGGTGCCGAACTATCCGCCGATGGAGTTCCGCGATCCCGCCACCAACGCGTTGTCCGGCTTCGACATCGATCTCGGAGAGGCCATCGGCCGCAAGCTCGGCGTCAAGATCGAATGGCAGGAGACCAGTTTTGCCGAGTTCATGCCGTCGATTTCGACGGGCCGGGTGGATGCCATTCTGTCCGGCTTCACCGACTATGCGAGCCGGCACGAGATCGCGTCCTTCGTCGATTATTTGCGCAGTGGTCCAAAGTTCTTCGTGCAGCAGTCCCGCGCGTCCGAGTTCAAGGACATGGCGGCGCTATGCGGCAAGAAGGTCGGCGCCAGCCGCCGGACCATGTTTCCGGCTGAGATCGACAAGTGGAGCCAGAAGAATTGCGGCAGCAATTCGATCCAGTTCGTCGGCACCGACGGCTCGGCCGATGCGCGTAACCAGCTCAGGCAGGGCCGTATCGACGCTGCCGTGCAGGGCAACGAAACGCTGCCCTATCTGATGGACCTCGAGCCGGGCACCTATGCGCCGGTCGGCGAGCCCTTCGCGACGCAGTTCACGGGCATCGCGCTGCCGGTCAAGGAAAAGGCGTTGCAGCAGGCGGTGGTCGAGGCGCTCGATGCGCTGATCGCTGACGGCACCTATCGTACCCTGCTTGCCAAGTGGAAACTGAACGACAACGGATTAGAGAAGGCAACCATCAATGCTGGACAGTAAGGCACTCAAGAGCATCCCGCTCGTTCCGGCCAACACCGCGGATCCCGCGCCGGAATACCCGTGGCCGAAGCCGTACAAATCGGCGATGTTCCTCTCCTTCGACGTCGACGCCGAGAGCGCGTGGACCAGCAAGGACGCCGTTCACGCCCAGCGGCTCATCACCATGAGCTATGGCGGCTATGAGGCGCGCGTCGGCACGCCGAAACTCCTGGAGCTGCTCGACCAGCTCGATCTCAAGGCGACCTTCTTCGTTACGGGATGGTCGGTCGACGCGCATCCGGCAATGGCGGAATCCATCCTCAAGGCCGGTCACGAGATCGGCCATCACGGCTATCATCACTTGCTGCCTGATCCCGGCGATCCCTGGATCGAGGAGGAGTTGGAACGCGGCTTCGAGGCGCTGAAGCGCCGGCTCGGTGTCAGGCCGACCGGCTATCGCGCGCCTTACGGCGAGTTCACCGAGGAGCTGCGCGTCGCGCTGGTGCGTCATGGCATCGTCTACACGTCCTCCTTCCGTGATGACGTTCGGCCCTATCGCCATCGCCTTGCCGACGGCAAGCCCGGCACGATCGAGCTGCCGGTCACGGCGAGCTATGACGACTGGATGCACGGGCTCTCCGCGCGCTTCAGCCCGCGCTCGATCTTCCCCAAGGAACATGTGCTCTCGATCTGGAAGGACGAGCTCGACGAAACCAGAGACTGGGGCGCGATGGTGACGACGGTGCTGCATCCGCAATGCAGCGGCCGTCCGATGCGGCTGCGCCTGCTGCGCGAGTTCCTGACCTACGCAAAGTCGTGCCCCGACGTCTGGATCACGACCGGCGAGAAGATCGCGGAAAATTTTCTGCGCCACGAGGCCAGCAACCGCTAGGCAAAGCCATGACCCGTCGTCGCATCCTTGTCATCAACCCCAACTCCTCCGCGTCGGTGACGGCGGCGATCGACGACGCGGTCGCGCCGCTGCGCATCGCCGGTGGGCCCGACATCGAGGTGGTTGGCCTTGCCGAGGGGCCACCGGGCATCAGCTCGCAGCGCGATGCCGACAGCGTCGTGATGCCACTGGTCAACCGCGTGTCGCGCGACAATGCGGATGCGTTCGTGCTCGCCTGCTTCAGCGATCCCGGCCTGCATGCGGTGCGTGAAGCCGCCGGCGGTCGCCCGGTGATGGGCATCGCCGAGTGCGGCATCTTTCGCGCGCTGATGCTGGGCGAACGTTTCGGAATCATCGCGCTGTCGCCATCGAGCATTCGCCGCCAGCAGCGGATGGTGCGGGTGATGGGCGTCGATAGCCGTTATGCCGGAAGCTGGTCGGTCGGCGCGAGCGCGGCGGAGACGTCAGGCGCGGACATCCGGGGACGGTTGATCGAAGCCGGCCGCGCGCTGGTCACCCCATGCCGCGCCGATGTCGTGGTGATGGGCTGCGCCGGCATGGCCTCGCATCGCGCAGCGATTGCGGAGGCCATCGGCGTTCCCGTGGTCGAGCCGGCCCAACAGGCGGTCGCGGCCGCGATCGGTGCCGTCTTGCTCAACGGATGAGACGCGAGTGATGAGGTCTGGCTTTTCTGACACCGTTCTGGCCGCGCACTGGCTGCAACCTCTCCCGCTTGCGGGAGAGGTCGCGCCGAACGCGCGGGTGAGGGCTCTCTCCTCTTGGGGGTCCTCGCCTGCGGAGGCACCCTCTCCCCAGCCCTCCCCCGCAAGCGGGGGAGGGGGCGCACCGACGCTGCGGCTGGACATCGCGTCACACAGGAGCCACCCGTAATGCCTATCTCTCGCCGCTCGCTCCTTAGGGCCGCAGCCGCTGTGCCGGCCCTGTCATTCCCGGGCATCGTCCGCGCCGAATCCCAGACCACGCTGCGCTTCATTCCCGTGATCGACCTCGCCTTCGTCGACCCCATCTATTCCACGGCACAAGTGTCGCGAAACCACGGCTTCATGGTCTACGACACGCTCTATGGCATGAGCTCCTCCCTGCAAGTCTCGCCGCAGATGCTGTCGGGCCACGCCATCTCCGGTGACCAACTCCAGTGGGATCTGACGTTGCGCGACGGCCTGTTCTGGCACGACGGCGAGCGCGTGCTTGCGCGGGACTGCGTTGCCAGCATTCGCCGCTGGGCCGCGCGCGACGGCTTTGGCGGTGAGCTGATGGAGGCGACCGACGAGTTGTCGGCCGCTGACGACCGCACCATCCGCTTCCGCCTCAAGCGTCCATTCCCGCTGCTGCCGCAGGCGCTCGGCAAGGCCGCGATCAACGCGTGCTTCATGATGCCGGAGCGGCTCGCGAGTCAGGACCCGTTCAAGCCGCTGACCGAAGTGATCGGCAGCGGCCCGTTCCGCTATCTCGCCGACGAGCGCGTGCAGGGTGCGCGCAACGCCTATGCCAGGTTCGAGCGCTATCAGCCGCGCACGGATGGCAAGCCGGATTGGACCGCGGGCCCGAAGATCGTGCATTACGATCGGGTGGTCTGGACCACCACGCCCGATGCCGGCACCGGCGTCGCCGCGCTTCAGACCGGCGAGCAGGATTGGCAGGAGACCACGCCGCACGATCTGTTGCCGATCATCAAGGCCGCCGGTGATATCGAGACGCGCATCCTCGATCCCCGCGGCTATGCCTGCATGCTGCGCCTCAATCATCTTCAGCCGCCGTTCGACAACCCTGCCGTTCGCCGCGCGCTCCTGGGCGCGATCGATCAATCCGCCTTCATGACCGCGGTGGCCGGGACGGATCCGAACTTCCAGGTCTCCCCGATCGGCTATTTCGCGCCGAATACGCCGATGGCGAGCGAGGTTGGCCTCGACGTGTTCCGCGGCCCGCGTGACTACGCCAAGGTGAAGGCCGACCTCAAGGCCGCGGGGTATAATGGCGAGAAGATCGTGGTGCTCGTCCCCACCAACTCACTGGCGCAGAAGCCGCTCGGCGAGATCGCCGTCGATTCCTTGCGCAAGGCCGGCATGAACGTGGAATATGCCGGACTTGATTTCGCCGTGGTGTTGCAGCGCCAGCTCAAGAAGGACCCGATCGGGCAGGGCGGCTGGAGCGCCGCGGTCGGCAACTGGCAGGGCATCGACTGGCTCAATCCGGCCGGCAACACCAACATCCGCGGCGAGGGCAAGGTCGCCGGCTGGTATGCGAGCGAGAAGATGGCCGGCCTGCGCAGCCAATGGCTCGCGGCCTCGGAGCTGGCCGAGCAGCAGCGCATCTGCCGCGAGATCCAGGCGGTGGCTTTCCAGGAAATCCCCTATATTCCGATCGGCCTGTACAAGCAGCCGACTGCCTATCGCAAGGCTATCACCGGCATTCTCGACGGCACCGCCGTGTTCTGGAACGTACGCCCCGCATGAGCACCTCAGCAATTTTCGGCAGCTATGTGCTGTCACGCAAGGACGGCGCGCAGGACGTGTTGCGCGACCACTGGGTCCTGATCGAAGGCAAGACCATCGCCGCGGTCACGCGCGACAAGCCGCAGGCTGACGAGGTGCATGACCGCCCCGGCCGCTTCGTGCTGCCGGGCTTGTTGAACTTGCACAATCACTGCTTCTCGGAAGCGGTGGCGCGCAGCCACACCGAGGACGGCAATGGCCGCAAGAACAACCAGAGCATCGTCTACACGGTGCTGCTGCCGCTGACCAAGCGCGGCGCCGATATCTTGTCGGCGGAAGAGCGTATGGCGGTCGCGCGGCTCGGCATTCTTCAACTCCTGAAGGGCGGCGCCACCACCGTGATGGAGCCGTTCCGCAACTCGATTCCGGAGATGTTCGACGCGGCAGAAGAGATGGGCATCCGCTTCTACGGTGCGCCCTATCTGTTTTCGACCTCGGACGCCAAGGCCGGCCCCGATGGCGTCGTGCACTATTCCGGTGATGACGGCACCGCCGACATGGCGACTTGGGATGCGCTCTACCAACGCTGGAACAATCGCGGCGACGGTCGCATCGGCCTTGCGATGAGCCCACACGCCACCGACACCTGCGGCCCCGATCTCTTGAAAGCCTGCGCCACGCGGGCGCGCGAGCTTGGGGTGCCCATCACGACCCATATGGCGCAGAGTCGCGCCGAGGTTGAAACGATCGGCAAACGCTATGGCGGCCGCACGCCGGCGCAATATCTCGACTGGCTGGGCCTGCTGGCGCCCGATCTGATGGCGGCGCACTGCATGTTCAGCACCGACGACGATCTCAAGCTGATGGCCGCGCGCGGTATGACGGTGCTCAACTGCCCGCGCGTGTTCGCGCGCGCCGGCGTTACCGCCGCGTTCAGCCGGTTTGCGGAACACGGCGTTCGCACCGTGGTCGGAACCGATGGCTACAACATGGACCTGCTCGGCGAACTCAATGCCGCGTCGTTGATCTCCAAGATCACCTCAGCGCGGGCCGATGTCGCGAACTCACCCGAATTGATCGAGGCGAACACGGCAATCGCCGCCGATGTCATCAATCGGCCTGACCTCGGCCGCATCGAGCCCGGCGCGACCGCCGACCTCACGATCGTCGATCTCACCCATCCGCATCTTCAACCGCTGGTTGACCCGCGCCGCGCGCTGATCGCGCTCGCCAATCGCGCCAATATCGATCAGGTCATGGTCGACGGCCGCATGCTGGTCGATGCTGGCCGTTATCTCGGCGCTGACGAGGCGGCGATCACAGCTGCCGGGACCGCTGCGATCGGCAAGATCTGGAACCTGCCGGAGGCACAGGCCGCGTTCAACGGCTGAGCGTTCTCCTGGGAGCCACGAAGAAGGTGCGCTCCCTCTCCCGCTTGCGAGGGCTTTGCGTAAATCGCGAATCTGCGATTCTCTAAGAGACATCTGAAGAGGATCTGG
>NZ_JBVVPM010000083.1:0-24429 GCF_055811255.1 Bradyrhizobium sp. MI1.11 | reverse complement strand
CCCCCCCCCCCCCCCCCCCCCCCCCCCCCCCCCCCCCCCCCCCCCCCCCCCCCCCCCCCCCCCCCCCCCCCCCCCCAAAAACCCCCCCCCCCCCCCCCCCCCCCCCCCCCCCCCCCCCCCCCCCCCGCGATGTGCTTTTCTTCCCTGGTGGTGCGGCCGGCCATGGCGTTGCGGCGGCCGCCAGGGAGGATGCCATGACGCTTGGGACCATCCTGATCATCCTGGTGATCATTTATCTCGTCGGCGGCTTGTCGGGCCGCATCGGTGGCTACGGCTACGGAATGGGTCATTCCGGCATGGGGATCGGCGGCCTCGTCCTGGTGGTGCTGCTCGTGCTGCTGCTCCTTGGCAAGCTATAAACCATCCAAGCAACTGATATTATTGCAATTTTCCGAGTTGCGGAGCTGCCATGCGCGGATTCATCATCTCGCATCGCGGGGGTCGCAATTTTGTCAAAACGAGCTATATTAGAGGACGAAAATGACATGTGCGGCGCCCACTCAATGGTGGCCTCTGCCCGTCCCAACCCCACGCGCTTAAAGCCCCAGAGAGATCACGAGGTCTTTGACCATGCGTCCATTGCGTCCGTTCAACTTCAACACTTCCGCCGAACTCTTCCCCGCTGCGATCCGCAAGAAGAAGCGTGCAGGCTTCACCTATCGCCGGTTCGGCACCGCGGCCGAAGCCGTGCAGTTCGCGATGGAGCAGTTGCCGACGGACTCGCTGAACGGCGCCTATCTTCAGGTCGAGGAAGCGCGCTTCGACCAGAACGGCATCCGCTCGCTCTATGAGAGCGAAGCCTTCCCGCTGCCCCGTCACCGCAAGCCGGTGGAAGCCAGCACCGACGCCGCCGACGCGGCGTAAATTTTCGTAAAGCACCTCCGATGTGCGCTGAAAGCGCGGTGGCCGAAAGGCCGCCGCGCTTTTTGCATTTTCGGGAGTGTCAGATGCGCGGCTGCTTGTCGAGCCAGCGGCGCAGCAGGCGCACGTTGCGCATGTTGGCCCGGAACATGACGTCAAAGGCGTCGCCCGCGAACGGGACGATGCCGACGACGCCGTCGAGGGCGACATTGCCGAGCATGCGCGCGGTGATGTACCAGGGCGCCCCGAGCGCCCTCGCCTCTCGCACCAGCCAGAGCGAGATCGCGGTGGTGATGATGTCACCGACGACGGGGATCAGTCCGATCAAGCCGTCGATGCCATAGCGGATATTGGTTCCGGGCAGCACGAAGGCCACGTCGAGCAGCTTTGCGATCGCCTCGATCCGCGCGATCCGCTGCTCGCGCGTCAGATTGCCGAACGGGTTGCCGGCGAAGGGACTGTCCTTGCCGAACTCGAAGCGAAACTCGCGAAAGCCCTGCTCCAGTGTTTCGGGCCGGATCTCACGACCGTCCTGATCGATGATCGGCCCACGCCCCTCGCTGCCCGAAGAGGCCGCACCCGGGCGGCTTCCCGAATGGGATCGACGCGGGGCAAGAATATCGTCATCGGACATGGTCATGGCCTGTAGGGAACGCACCAGCACGGCGGAGGTTGCTGCGGCGTGATCGAAGGTCGCGCCCTCAAGTCGGTGCCGCCGCCGGCTGCGGCTCCGCGACATATCTGTGCACGAGCCAGGATGAAATCACCGCCGGCACGAACCCGACGAGGCCGTACAGGATGAACTGCACCGCGCCCGAGTCCGGCCCGCGCGAGCTATAGGTCAGCGAGGCCAGGATGAAGGCGAACACGCCGACCAGCAGCATCCGCAGCACCGGGCCGATCCGCCGGATGTGGACCAGGATGTCGTCGACCGCCCCGATCATCAGCGAGGGCAGGAAGCCGAACAAATAGCTGTATTGCAGGGATTTGAAGAACACCGCGAACAGCTTGCCGACCTCAGCGAGACTGGTCTGGGTCCAATAGCCGGACTGATAGGTCGTCGTCAGCAGCAGCAGGAACCCGCCCACGAACGGGCCAACCAGCGCAAACACGAGATAGCGTTTCATCAGGCACCCTCATCCTTCGCCCCGTTATAGCAGCGCCGCAGGAACCTTGAATAGCGGCGGCGCGGGCTCTGCCCTGGGAACAAGCCGCATAGCGACGAGTTCAGACAGGACCTGAAACTCACCTGTCAGATTTGGAGCCGCCGATGTCCCGCAAACTGTTCTTCCTGGCGACGATCGCGCTGACGGCCGTGAGCGGCCTGTCGAACGCGCCCGCTCTCGCACAAGGCCATATGGGTTCGCCGCAGGAGCAGCAAGCCTGTTCGCGGGACGCCTCGCGCTTCTGCCGCAAGGACCTCGGCAATGACGGTGCGGTGCAGAATTGCCTGCAAGCCAACCGAGCCAAACTGTCGCGGTCTTGCAGCAAGGTCTTTCAGAGCCACGGCATGTGAGGACCGGAACCATCCCCGGCGAACGGAGAGTGAAGCCATGTTGCGCGACGAACAGCTCTCGATCCTGAGGGACATCAGCCAATCCATCGCCTTTGCCGACGACCGGCACGGCAAGATAGGCGAGCTGATCGCCGACGGTTACGTGATGAAGGACGGCGATCTGTTCGAGCTCACGGCAAAGGGCGTTACGGCGGTCGAGGAGCACGCAGCGCTTGGCGCAAGCGATGCGGAACCAGCGAGCGCATCCTCCGATCGGTTGATCTGATCGCATGCGAGTCGCATTGTGCGTGACGTGCGCGCAACAATTGCGAATTCCTTTTCGCTTGGCATTGCGGCCGCGCGACAATGGCGCATACTTGATTCGGGCGGCGCAGCACTTTTCGATTCGAACATCACGAGAGATCGAGCAACCACATGCGGGATTGAGGTCCCGGCGTGATGGCTGAGACATGCGGCAGGTCAAGCCGCGTGCGGCGCCCCAAAATCAAGTGGCTCAAGCCCACGGAACTCGGGGACGCATTCTGCATGACACGCAATCAGACGATCGCAACTCTCTTCGCCCTCGCCACCACCATCGCAATCCCGACCTCGCCGGGCTTCGCGTTCTCGTCCGAAGCGCAGCAGATGTGCTCGGGCGATGCCATGCGGCTGTGCTCCAGTGAGATCCCCGACATCCCCAGGATCACCGCCTGCATGGTACGGAACAGGTCGCAGGTCAGCCCCGGCTGCCGCGCCGTGATGGACCGCGAGCACGCCGCCGCGACATCGCGCAAGCGGGAAGCCACGGCGCAGTAGAGAGAGAGCGTACCTGCGGCCATCCTTCGAGACGCCCGCCCACGGGGCGGGCCCTCAGGATGAGGTCTCGTTTCGCGGCGAGATATCAAACCCTCATGGTGAGGGGCTCGCCAAGGCGGGCGTCTCGAACCATGCAGAGGTCTCACGGAGTAGAGATCTAGTCGCCCCACTGCGCGAAGGCGTCGTTGAAGGCGCGCTCGCCGGGAGCGCCCTTCTCGATGGCGATGATGGCGCGGCGCTGGTTGGCGTAGACCAGGGGCACGTCGAACCAGGAGCGCTCCTTCAGGAGCTGGACGTTGCGGCTGCGGTCGGCGTCGACGTTGGAGAGGCCGACCAGGAAGAAGCCGTCGGTGACCTTGACCGCGAGGCCTGCGAGCGGCGTGCCGCGTGCCTGCTCGTTCGACTTCATCAGGATGCCCGGCACGTTGGCGACGCCGCCTCCTGAAAAGTCCGCCGGCAGGACGAAGGTCAGCTCCGCGGTGTGGCTCGCCGGCAGCGAGGAGTCGGTGTTGCGGCGGAACGACATCGTCATCTTGAACTTGCGATCGGGGATCTCGATGTCGGCGCGCACGGCGACGTCGGCCTTTTGGTTGCCCGACGCCTTGATCGGCTCGAGCCGCCACACCACCGAGCCGACATATTGCTTGCCCTTCGGATCGGATGGATCCTCGTCGTAGAGCACGACCTTCTGCGCCACCGGCGCGACCGGCTGGTCGCTGGCCGAGGGCTGGCCGACGCGATCCGGGATCTTGGGCTTGCTCTGCGGCTGAGACGAATCCTTGGGCGCCTCCACCACTTGCGTCGGCGAAGACTTCAACAGGTTGGTCGCGGTCTGGACCAGTTGCTTGCCCCACAGGATGCCGGCACCGACCAGGATCAGCACGATGCCGACGGCGATCGCGCTCTTGAACGGAAACACGGAGCCGGTGCGGGCGCGGGCGCGCTTCTTCTTCGGTTCGCGGTCGAGAACGGGGATGTGCGGACGCGGCGGCTGCGACTGCGGCGCGTAGCGCTCAGCTTCCTCGATCGATTCGTCGTAGGAATACGGCGCGTCCGCTCCGGCGGCGCGATTTTCCAGGCTCGGCTCGAGCCGATCGAATTCCGGCGAGGGCGAGGGCACGTTGGCGTAGGTCCGGCGCGCCGCGCGGTTGGCCTGCGCGGCGGCGCCGCCGAGATCGTTGGCGTCGGCCGTGATGTCGCGGAAGCCGCGCACGCCCGGTGCCGGCGGCAGCGGCGGCGGAGGTCCCATGTCGGGCGGACGGCGCCCACCGGCGCGATCACGTCCGGCCGGCGGAGGCTCTGGCATCGACGGCGGTGCCGACGGACCCGGCTGCCGCGGCGCGTCGAAACGCGGAGCCCGCGGCGCGCGCGGGGCGTCGCCCTGGTCATCAACGTTGAACGAGGGCCGGTCGGCGCGCGGCGGCGGCGGAGCCGGACGGGTGCGCGGCGGGGCAGCGCTTTGCGGCGCGGGCGCGTTGCCCTCGGTGGCGCGGGTGCTCGCGCGGCGGAAGGCATCGCCGCTGCCGCTGCTGCGGGCGCTGCCACCGGGGCGCGAGGCCTCGCGGGCACGCTGGGCAGCCTCTGATTCGACCTTGCGGACGGCCTCTTCCAGCGAAAGCCGCTCGCGGGTGATCTCGGATTCGGAGAGCGGCGGCTGCACGCTGCGGAGCTGCGCGATCAGCGCCGTGCGCGCCCGCTCGTAGAGCGCGCGACGGCTCTCGCCGGGAGCGTTGGGGTCCAGGGCGGCAATAGCGCGGGCGATCAGCGGATAGTAATCAGCCATTTCTACTCAATTATACGCGCGTCCCGGTAAGAGATCGTTAAGCCTCAAACGGATTTTGTACCAGGATAGTATCCTCGCGTTCAGGGCTCGTGGAAAGCAGTGCGACCGGGCACCCCACCAATTCCTCGATCCGGCGGACATATTTGATCGCCTGGGCCGGCAGCTGGGCCCAGGACCGCGCATTGGCGGTCGGCTCCTTCCAGCCCTCGATGGTCTCGTAGATCGGCTCGACCCGGGCCTGGGCGCCCTCACCCGCCGGGAAATGATCGATCTCCTTGCCGTCCAGCTTGTAGCCGGTGCAGACCTCGATCGTGTCGAAGCCGTCGAGGATGTCGAGCTTGGTCAGCGCCAGACCGTTGATGCCGCAGGTCCGGACCGCCTGGCGGACCAGAACCGCATCGAACCAGCCGCAGCGGCGCGGGCGCCCGGTATTGGTGCCGAACTCGCGGCCGCGCTCGCCGATCTTGCGGCCGGTCTCGTTGTCCTGCTCGGTCGGGAACGGGCCCTGGCCGACGCGGGTCGTATAGGCCTTGCAGAGGCCGAGCACATAGCCGACCGCGGCGGGGCCGAGCCCCGAGCCGGTCGCGGCCTGCGCCGCCACCGTGTTGGACGAGGTGACGTAAGGGTAGGTGCCGTGATCGACGTCGAGCAGCGCGCCTTGCGCGCCCTCGAACAGCATGCGCTTGCCGGCGCGCCGTTCGATGTCGAGCAACCGCCACACGGTCTCGGCATAAGGCAGCAGCTGAGGTGCCAGCGCGGTCAATTCCTTCAGGATCTCCTTGCCGTCGAACTCCGGCAGGCCGAGGCCGCGGCGCAATGCGTTGTGATGCGCCAGCAGCCGGTCGATCTTGTGCGGCAGCGTGTCGAGATCCGCGAGGTCCATCAGGCGGATGGCACGGCGGCCGACCTTGTCCTCGTAGGCCGGGCCGATGCCGCGGCGGGTGGTGCCGATCGCGGTCGCCGCATTGGCGGATTCGCGATGCGCGTCGAGTTCGCGATGGAGCGGCAGGATCAGGGTGACGTTCTCGGCGACCCGAAGATTGTCCGGGCTGACCGCGACACCCTGCGACCGCAGCTTGGTGACCTCGTCGAGGAAGGCGGCGGGATCGAACACGACGCCGTTGCCGATCACCGACAGCTTCTGCTCGCGCAGCACGCCCGAGGGCAGCAGCGCCAGCTTGTAGGTCTTGCCGTTGATCACCAGCGTGTGGCCGGCGTTATGGCCGCCCTGGAAACGGACGACGATGTCCGCCTGCTCCGACAACCAGTCGACGATCTTGCCCTTTCCTTCGTCGCCCCACTGGGCGCCGACGACGACAACATTGGCCATTCGCGGGTAATCCCTATGCAATCTGTTAGATGCGCCCAGCCCAATCACGGCCGGGGCCGCTCGAACGCGAGGCAGCCAACCGGATAAAGGATGCAGCCTCTGTAAGCAAGCAAGAACGGGGCTTTTTCGGGGCCCAATGCGCTATCCAAGCCCTTGATATCCCCTAAAAATCCGCTTTGTCGGACGGGCTCTACGACGTTAGGCCCGGATGCGGCCGTCGACCACTTCGATGATGCGGTCGCAGCAATGGTCGAGCTCGAGGTCAATGCCCTGCAGCACGTCGTTTCAGTCGGCAGATGCCAACGAAGCCAGGCGCTCGCGGCCATCCAAATTGCGGTAGGTCAACAGGTTACACCGAATTTCGAGGCATTTGCCTGACGAGACAATTCGAATCGGGGGCCTTGCTTGTCGGACAGTCCAGCGCACGCCGACGACCGCTTCTGGCATCTTTCACCCGATCAATTATGCAAGCGACTGGGCTGCGGCCTCACCGGCCTGACCGCCGCGGACGCCTCCGAGCGCCTCGATCGCTTTGGGCCGAACAGCGACGCGCGGCCACGCGTCGAGGGGGCGGCGCGCGCGATCATGCGCCGGCTGCTGGAGCCGCTGTCTCTGATTCTGCTGGTTGCCGGCATCGTCTCGATGCTCACCGGCGACGATATCGGCGGGCTCATCATTGTCCTGATACTCGCGCTCTCGATCGGGCTCGACACCGTCCAGGAAGGCCATGCGTTGCAGGCCGCGGAAGTGCTCCGCCGATCGGTTGCGCTCAAGGCCGAAGTCAGACGTGACAACGACTTCCGCGAGATCGACGTCGATCGGCTGGTGCCGGGCGACATCCTGCGCGTCCGTTCAGGCGACATCATTCCCGCGGACGCGCTCATCCTGGAGTGCACAGCCTTCACCGCGGGCGAAGCGGCGCTCACCGGCGAACCCTATCCGGTACAGAAGCGCGCCGGCGCCACCACCGACCCAGACGACACGTCGAATGCACTGTTTCGCGGCGCCGTCGCGCAAACCGGCGAGGCGATCGCGCTCGTCGTCAGGACCGGACGCGACACCGTGTTCGGAGCCGCGGCCTCCGCGCTTGCCGAGGCCCAGACGCCTTCGCCGTTCGAGCGCGATTTGCGCGAATTCGGCCTCGTGATCGCGCGCGCCACGCTGGCGTTGGTGCTGGTCGTGCTCAGCGTCCGCGTGGTGTTCGGCCGCCCGGTAATGGACTCGCTGCTGTTTGCCGTCGCCCTCGCGGTCGGGCTGACGCCGGAACTGCTGCCGATGATCACCACGGTGACGCTGTCGCGCGGCGCGCTGCGCATGGCCGGCCGCAAGGTGATCGTCAAGCGCCTCGCCGCGATCCACGATCTTGGCGCCATGACCGTCTTGTGCACGGACAAGACGGGCACGCTGACCTCGGCCGAGATCACGCTGGCCAAGAGCCTCGATGCCGCCGGCAAGGACGATGCCCGCGCCGCGCGGCTCGGCGCCATCGCCGCGAAACTCGGCGGCGATCGCGGCTCGCTCGACGCGGCGCTGGTTGCCGGCCAGTCGAATGCCGCGCAGGACTGGACGCTCGCCGGCAGGCAGGCGTTCGACTTTTCACGGCGGCTGGGATCCGTGCTCGCGACCGGTCCCGAAGGCGCGCTGCTCATCGTCAAGGGCGCGCCTGAGGCGGTGCTCGAGCTGTGCGTGATGGATGACGGCGCCCGGACCCGCGCGATCGCCCGCGTGCACGAGCTCGCGAGCGAAGGGCTACGCAGCATTGCGATCGCCTCGCGCCCGTGGACCGGCGCAACCCGCGAAGTCGAGACCGCCGACGAGACCGATCTCGTCTTCGAAGGTTTTTGCGCCTTCGCCGACCCGCCGAAGCCGACGGCCGCGGCCGCGATCGCACGGCTCGCGGCAACCGGCATCACGCTGAAGATCCTGTCGGGCGACGATCCGGTGGTGGTGAAGCGACTCGCCGGCCTGGTCGGGCTGAACGCCGACCGCGTCCTATCGGGAGCCGACATCGCCGAGCTCAGCGACGAAGCACTGGCGGTCCAGGTTCAATCGACCGACGCCTACGGCCGGCTTGCGCCCGATCAGAAGTCGCGCGTCGTGAAGGCCCTTCAGGCCGGCGGCGCGGTGGTCGGCTTCCTGGGCGACGGCATCAACGACGCTCCGGCGCTGAAGGCCGCCGATATCGGCCTGTCGGTCGAAGGCGCGACCGGCGTGGCGCAGGCCGCCGCCGACATCATCCTGCTCGCCTCGGATCTCGAAGTCGTCGCCGACGGCGTCGAAGAGGGCCGGCGCACCTTCGCCAACATCATGAAATATGTCCGGATGGGCGCGAGCTCGAATTTCGGCAACATGCTGTCGATGGCGATCGCCTCGATGGCGCTGCCGTTCTTGCCGATGCTGCCGACGCAGATTCTGCTCAACAACCTGCTCTACGATCTCTCCGAGCTTGGCATTCCCTTCGACCAGGTCTCGCGCGCGGCCACCGCGCAGCCGCAGGTCTGGAGCATGACGCGGCTGGTGCGTTTCGCCGCGATCATGGGGCCGCTGTCCTCGGTCTTCGACTTCCTGACCTTCGGCGCCCTCATCCTGCTGTTTCAAGCGTCGCCGGACGAATTCCGCACCGCCTGGTTCATCGAATCCATGGCGACGCAGATCCTCGTGATCTTCATCATTCGCACCAACGGCCGACCGTGGCGCAGCTGGCCCGATCCGGTGCTGTCCGTCTCATCGCTGGTCGCCTTGCTGGTCGCGATGGTGGTGCCTTTCACGCCGCTCGGTGCCTGGTTCGGCTTTGTTGCGCCGCCACCGCTCATAATGGCCGGCATCGCGCTTCTGGTTGTCGTCTATCTCGCCTGCGCCGAACTGTTGAAGCCGTTTGCGATCCGTGCCGGACTGAAGGGTTGAGCGGGTTCCGGCCGCCGCCGTGCATGGACGCGATGCGCCTCGCGCCATTGATATCGGCCGGATTTCCGTGTCTTTGAACGGGCCGGGTCTGAACCGGCCCGGGTGCCGCCGGGCTGGAGGCTTGGCGCATGACGCGGGGCCACAACGATCACAATGTCCGCCACCGACGAGACCACCGGCGCCGCCACGTCCGGCCACAACTGGATCGCCAACCAGCCTTACCTGCTGCTCAGCATCACCGCGCTGTGCTGGGCCGGCAATGCCATCGTCGGACGGCTCGCCGCCGGTCACATTCCGCCGGTGACGCTGTCGTTCCTGCGCTGGTTCTTCGCCTTCCTGCTGGTGCTGCCGTTCGCCTGGAAACACCTTGCGCAGGACTGGCCCGCGATCCGCGGCAAGCTCGGCCTGATGGTCACACTCTCGATCACCGGCATCGGCGCCTTCAACACGCTGCAATATTGGGCGCTGGAGCATACGCAGGCGCTCAACACGCTGCTACTTCAGTCAGCCGCGCCGCTGGTCGTGGCGCTGTGGTCGCTCGCCATCCTCGGTATCAGGCTTACCGCGGCGCAGGCCTTCGGCGTGCTGCTGTCGATGTGCGGCGTGCTGATCATCCTGCTGCATGGCGATTTCACCACGCTGTCGAATATCGATTTCAACAAGGGCGACCTCATCTTCGTCGTCGCGCTGATCATCTTCGCGCTCTATTCGGTGCTGACCTTGAAGCGGCCGCCGATGCACGGCCTGTCGTTCCTCGCCTTCACGTTCGGCTGCGGTGCTGCCTGTCTCATTCCGTTGGAGATCTGGGAGCTGTCCGCGCGCCCCATGATGAAGCTCGACGGGCCGAACCTCCTGACCCTGTTCTATGTCGCGGTGTTCCCCTCGACGCTCGCCTATCTCTGCTTCAATCGCGGAGTCCGGCTGATCGGCGCCAACCGCGCCGCGCCCTTCTTCCATGTCGTGCCGGTGTTCGGCTCGATCATGGCAATGGTGTTTCTGGGCGAGCACCCCCAGGCGTTCCATTTCATCGGCTTCGCGCTGGTGCTGGCCGGCGTGTTCGTGGCGTCACGGAAGCAGGCGGCATAGGTCCTCCTTCTCCGTCGTAGGAGAAGGAAAGCGCCGTGCCGCGCGGCAGCCAAGGCTACTTCACCTTGAACTTGCTGTACGCTTCGCTGGTCGCAATGATGACGTGCTCGGCGCAGGCGTTGACGCGGTGCGGATCGGCCTCAGTTTCGTAGGCCTGCGACGTCATCATGTCGATGAAAGCCGCAACCGTGGGATAATAGACCAGCGCCGCGAAATCCAAGTCGTTGCCCTGCTGCGGGCCGAGCGCGACCGCCTTGGCGTCGCCGGTCCAGAGCAGCGTGCCGCCGCGCGCCTTGATCATCGGCACTGTGACCGCACTGTAGCGCAAATAGGCGTCCCAGCCGGAACCGTCGCCGTCGCCCGAGCGCGCGTGGAAGCGCATCAGGTTCAACATCACCACCGGTGCATGCCGATCGAGCCGATCCAGGCCGTCGATGTTCAACATATTAACCGCCAATGCCGCCTCCTCTGGTCATGCCTGCATTGTAGCATTGCGACCGCGTGACTTGTGTCACGACGTAAATCCGGCGCAAGCTCGCGTCGAACGCCAATGACGATCGCTTCGCCCGCGCCACCCGCCTCCAATCCGGCCAGCTGGCTCAACAACCAGCCTTATCTGCTGCTCAGCCTGAGCTCGCTGTTCTGGGCCGGCAACATCGTGCTCGCGCGCCACGTCGGCGCGCATGTGCCGCCGCTGATGGTGACCACGATCCGCTGGTTTGGCGTGTTCCTGATCCTGCTGCCGTTCGCCTGGCCGCATCTGAAGCGTGACTGGCCGAACTTGCGCAAGAGCCTGCCGCTGATGCTGTTCCTGTCGCTGGTGGGCTTTGCCTTCAACAACGCGATCTCGTACTGGGCGATGCAGTACACGGAGGCGCTGAACGCGCTTCTGATCCAGTCGGCCGGACCGCTGTTCGTGGCGCTGTGGTCGCTGGTGCTGTTCGGCGTGCGGCTGACCGGTGCGCAGCTCGCCGGCATCGGGATCTCGCTTCTCGGCGTGCTGATCATCATCCTGCGCGGCGATCTCGCCGCGCTCGCGAGTATCAGCTTCAACAGGGGCGACATCATGTTCGCCTCCTCGCTGGTGGCGTTCGGGATCTACTCTGCCTTCATCCCGCGGCGACCGAAGATCCACCAACTCTCATTTCTCTCCTTCACCACCTGCTGCGGCGCGACGATGCTGCTGCCGACCGCGATCTGGGAGGCCTGGAGCGGCCGCGTTCTGCAACTCGACGGGGTGACGCTGGCGACGCTGGGCTACATCCTGATTTTTCCCTCGACGCTGGCCTATCTGTTCTTCAACCGGGGCGTGGCGCTGATCGGCCCGAACCGCGCCGCGCCGTTCTTCCATCTGGTGCCGGTGTTCGGTTCGGCGATGGCGATCCTGCTGCTCGGCGAAAAGATCCAGCCGTTCCACCTGATCGGCTACCTGCTGGTGCTCGCCGGCGTCGTGATCGCCTCGCGCCAAGGGTCTGCGGTGAAGTAATTCCGCACCGCGAGACGAGGCGACAAACTCGCGCCTTCCGATTTCGACGAGGAGACGCTAGGTTCCCCGCCAACGAAAAAAGAGGGAACGACCAGACATGCTTTCAGCGTTGATCCGAAACTTGCGTGCCATCGGCACGGCCGCCCTTTGTCTCGCTGGCGCATCCGCTGCGCAGGCCGACAATTATCCGAGCCGCAACATCACGCTGGTGCTGCCGTTCGCGGCCGGCAGCGGCACCGACACCACGACGCGGCTGATCTCGCAGCATTTGTCGCAGGCCCTCGGCGTCGGCATCGTCATCGAGAACAAGGCGGGCGCCAACGGCATGATCGCCGCCACCTATGTCGCGCGCGCCGCGCCCGACGGCTACACGCTGCTGGTGACCACCAACACCACGCATTCGGCCAATCCCTATCTGCTCAAAAGCCTGACCTACGATCCGATCAAGGACTTCACCCCGATCGCGCGCACCGGCGACCTGCCCTTTATGCTGGTGATCCACCCGGAGGTGCCGGCCAAGACGGTCGGCGAGCTCATCGCCTACGGCAAGGCCAATCCGGGCAAGCTGAGCTACGCCTCGGGCTCGTCCTCGGCGATCGTGTCGGGGGCGACCTTTGCGCATAATGCCGGTCTCGACCTCCTGCACGTGCCCTACAAGAGCTCGCCGCCGGCGCTCAACGACGTCATGGGCGGACGCGTCTCGATGATGTTCGTGGACATCCTGACCGGCCTGCCGCATGTCCAGGGCAACGCGCTACGCGCCCTCGCCGTCACGACAAAGGACCGCTCGTCGCTGGTGCCGAACCTGCCCTCGATGCAGGAGGCCGGCGTGCCGGACTTCGACATCTCGTCGTGGCAGGGCTATTTCGGCCCCGCCGGCATGCCCAAGGAGATCGTGACGCGACTCAACGCCGAGATCCGGAAGATCGTCGAGAAGCCGGAGATCAAGGCCCAGCTCGCCACCCTCGGCATGGACGCGTTTTCAGGCACGCCGGAACAGCTCGGCACGTTCGTGAACGAACAGCTGGTGTTGTGGGAGAAGCTGATCCGCGAGGCGGGAATCGAGAAGCAGTAGGGCGGTCTCGTAGGGTGGGCAAAGCGAAGCGTGCCCACCGAGAAGTTACCGCGAACTCAAAAAGAAAAGGTGGGCACGACGCTTCGCGTCTTTGCCCACCCTACGAATTCAGTGCAAGCCTTACGCTGCGCGCACCTTGGCGAGGAAGCCGTCGACTGCGCTGCGCAGCGCGCCCGACTGGCTGTCGAGCTCGCGGGCGTTGGTGAGCACGTCGCTTGCCGCCGTGCCGGTCGCTTCCGCGGCCGAGGTGACGCTGCCGATATTGGCGTTGATCTCGTTCGATCCGGCCGCGACCGACTGAATGTTGCGGGCGATCTCGCGGGTCGCCTCACCCTGCTGCTCGATCGACGCGGAAATGCCCGCGGTGATCTCGCTCATCTCGGCAATGGTCTGGGTGATGCCGCCGATGGCGGCGACCGCATCGCTGGTCGAAGTCTGCATCGCCGCGACCTGGGCGGAGATTTCCTCGGTCGCCTTGGCGGTCTGGTTGGCGAGGGCCTTGACCTCGGAAGCGACGACGGCGAAGCCGCGGCCGGACTCACCGGCACGCGCCGCCTCGATGGTGGCGTTGAGGGCGAGCAGATTGGTCTGCGCCGCGATCGAGTGGATCAGCTTGACCACCTCGCCGATCTTCTCGGCGCCGGTGGAGAGTTCCTGCACCGTGGCATTGGTGCGCTCGGCGTCGTTGACGGCGCGGCTCGCCACTTCGGTCGAGCGGGTGACCTGGCGCGAGATTTCCGCAACCGAGCTCGACAGCTCTTCGGCAGCCGCGGCGACCGTGCCGACATTGCCCGACGCTCTCTGCGAGGCCGCGCCGACCGTCGCCGCACGCGAAGAGGCGTCGCTGGCGGTCGCGGTCATCGATTGCGCCGTGGCTTGCATGCCCGTCGCGGCCGAGGAGACCGAGCGGACGATGCCGTTGACGCTGCGTTCGAAATCGCTGGCGATACCCTCCATCGCGCTGCGACGTTCCGCCGCGACACGATCCTTGGCATCGGCTTCGGTTTTCTCGAGGTCGCGAATGCGCAGTGCGTTGTCCTTGAAGATCTGGACGGTCGACGCCATTGCGCCGACCTCGTCGCCACGGCCGACGCCGGGAATGTCGCCCTCAAGCTTGCCCTCGGCGAGATCCTTCATGCGGGCGCCGAGCAGCGCCAAGGGACGGCTGATGCTGCGGCCAAGCCCCCAAGCGACGCTGCCCGCGACGACGACGATGCCGAGCATGGCAAGCCCGAGCAGCCAGTAGATCGGGACCATCTTGGCGTCGATATCGTCGAGATAGCCACCGGTGCCGAGATACATGTCGAAGCCGGGCACGGCCACCGCGTAGCCGATCTTGCGGATCGGCGTTTCCTGGCCGGGCTTCATGAACTCGTAGAAGAGCAGAAATTCGCCGTTGGCCTTGACGCCATCCATCCATTCCTTGGAAAGATTGCGACCGTTGGTCAGATTGCTCATGCGGTTCAGGCCGACCTGCTTGGGGTCGGGCGCAAGCTGCGTGATGCCGTCATACGAAGTGCCGAAGAGGTAGCCCGCGCCCTTGTCGTAGGTCATCGCGTTGCCGAGCAGACGAAACTCGGCCATCGCCGCGTCCTTCGTCATCTCGCCGGCATCGACTCGTTTCTTGAGAGCGAGGGCCATGTTGCGGGCAACCTCGACGATGGCCTTGGTCTGCTCGACGCGTGCATTCACCATCTCGCGCTTCATCAGATAGCCGGCGAGAAATCCGGAGATGCACAGGCCGAACAAGGTGACGCCGACGAGAATGCCGAGCTTGGGGGCGATCTTCAGATTGCTCAATTTCACGGGATGGCTCCGGCAACAAAAGGACAAGGACGCACGAGCGAATCGATCGCAATTGAAACAACTTTTAGTGGCGACCCCTTAGCAACCTGTTACGGAGCGCCCCGTAAAGGCACGGAGGAAACGTCCGGGCCGTCGCACAAATCGCCGCGACGGCAACCGCCGATTGTACGCACCCGGCCCGATTTCGCGTAAAAGACGCAAAGGCCCGGCAAAGTCCGGGTCACAACAAGAAACCAAATCGGGAGCAGGAAATGCCGAAATACAGGGTGGTGACGCCGAAGGGCGCGAGCTTCACGGTCGCGAGCAGCGATTATTCCTACGAGCGTGAGGCGCTCGATCCGATCGACGCCGAGATCGTCGAGGCGCCGGCCGACGAGGCCGGGTTCATCGCCGCCGCCAAGAGTGCGGACGCCATCTACGCCAAGGGCATCCCGATCACCAAGACCATTATCGACGCGCTGGAGACCTGCAAGGTCATTACGCTCGGCTCGGTCGGCGTCGACAGCGTCGACATCAAGGCCGCGACCGCGCGTGGCATTCCCGTCACCAACATCCCCGACACCTTCATCGAGGAGGTCGCCGACCACGCCATGATGCTGCTGCTCGCGGGCTTCCGCCGCCTGGTCGAGCAGGACCGGATGGTGCGCAGCGGCCGCTGGGCCGAGGGCCGGCCGGCATTGTCGAAGATTCCGCGGCTGATGGGCCAGACGCTTGGCTTCATCTCGTTCGGCCGCGTCGCGCGTGCAGTTGCGAAGCGCGCAGCTCCCTTCGGCCTGCGAATGATGGCCTACGATCCCTTCATCCAGGAAACGCTGATGTCCGACCACGGCGTGATTCCGGCGACGCTGAACGAGGTGTTGTCGCAATCCGACTTCGTCTCAATGCATGCCCCCGCCCGGCCCGAGGTGCATCACATGCTCACCGAGAAGCACTTCCGGCAGATGAAGAAGGGCTCGGTCTTCATCAACACCGGCCGCGGCGCCACCGTGGACGAGGAAAGCTTGATCAAGGCGCTTCAGGAGGGCTGGATTGCCCATGCCGCCCTCGACGTGCTGGAGAAGGAGCCGCCCTCGCACAACAACCCCATCCTCGGCATGGAGAATGTGACCCTGACCGCCCACGTCGCCTCCGCCTCGGCACGGTTCGACGAGGCGCGCAAGCGCCGGGTGGGCTACGAATTGTCACTGGTGCTTCAGGGCATGTGGCCGGTAAGCTGCGTCAATCCGTCGGTGCTGCAAGACACCGCGCTCCGCCGCTGGCAACCTGTCAGCATGGACCGCGGCCCGAACAGCTAGGCGGGACGGCCGCGAAGGCGCGCCGGCAACCGGAAAGACCCTTCACCGGCGATCAACGCCGGGAAGGGAAAAACATAGGGAGGAACCGATGAGGAACGACATCACACGTCGTGATGCCTTGGCGCTGGGCCTGTCCGCTGCGACAATCGCGGCAACCGGTGCTCCGGCGAATGCCCAATCCACGATCAAGGCCGCGGACGTCCCCGCACCGAAACTGCCGATCGAGAAAGGCGCATCCCTGCGCATGCTGCGACCGGTACGTTTCGTCCAGGCCGACGAGGATGTGTTCCGCGCCAATGCGGCGAAATTCACCAAGGAGACCGGCGTCGAGGTCAAGGTCGATTTCGTCGGCTGGGAGGACATCAACCAGCAAACCGCGGTGACCTCGAATTCCGGCGCCGGTCCCGACATCATCATCGGCTTCTCCGACGCACCGCACATTTACGTCGACAAGCTGATCGAACTGACCGATGTGGCCGACTACCTCGGCAAACGGTACGGCGGCTGGCTGCCGCTGGCGCAGCGCTACGGCAAGAAGAACAAGAGCCCCATTTGGATCGGGCTGCCGTTCGGAGCCACCGCGGGTCCCGTGATCTATCGCAAGTCGATCCTGCAATCGGTCGGCTTCGACAAGGTGCCGGAAGACCATGCCGGAATCCTCGACCTGTGCCAGAAGCTCCAGAAGGCCGGCAAGCCGGCGGGCTTCGCCCTCGGCAATGCCAAGGGGGACGGCAACGGATTCGCAAGCTGGGCGCTATGGTCGCACAACGCGGCCCTGCTGGACGAAGAGGGCAACGTCATCATCAACAGCAAGGAGACGATCGCCGCGCTGAACTGGGTCAAGCAGCTCTACCCCACCTTCATCGCCGGCACGACGTCCTGGAATGACGTCAGCAACAACCGCGCCTACGCTGCGCAGGAGATCGCGCTGACCGCCAACGGCGTCTCGCTGTATTTTTCGCTGAAGAACGATCCGGCGACCAAGGCGATCGCCGACGACAGCGAGCATCAGTTGCTGCCGAAAGGCTTGGCCAAGGTGTCGCCGATGGCGGGCCTGACGCTGAACGCCATGGTGTTCAAGCACAGCCAGTATCCTAACGCCGCAAAGGCCTTCCTGCAATACATGCTGGAAAAGGACCAGTACGAGCCGTGGCTCAACGCCAATTCCGGCTATTGGGCCCAGCCGCTCGCGGCCTATGCCGAGGCCGCGGTGTGGTCGCAGGATCCCAAAGTGAAGCTGTTCAAGAACACGATGAACAGCACCTATTACGACGGCTACGCGGGCCCGATCTCGACCGCGACCGGCGCCGTCAGCGCCGACTACGTGCTGATTCAGATGTTCGCGTCCGTCGCGACCGGCGCTGCCACGCCGGAAGCCGCGGCCGCGGAAGCCGAGCAGCGCTGCAAGCGGTACTTCCGGCGGCAGAAGTAGCGCCCGACGATAAAGCGACCGTCATGGCGAGGAGCGAAGCGACGAAGCAATCCAGACTGTAACTGCGGAGACAGACTGGATTGCTTCGCTTCGCTCGCAATGACGGATGTGGTGACAGCCTAAAACAGGACGCCTGATCGATGTCCGTGACCACACTTCCCACTCTCGCCCTCGCACGACGGCAGCCCTCCTGGCTGGCGCGCCTGTTCGACTACAAGCCGTTCCTGATCGTGATGTGCCTCGCACCCGCGATCGGGCTGCTTACGGTGTTCCTGACCTATCCGCTCGGCCTCGGCATCTGGCTCGCCTTCACCGACACCACGATCGGCAGAAAAGGCGTCTTCGTCGGCTTCGAGAATTTCCAGTATCTGCTCACCGATTCCCTGTGGTGGAACGCGGTGTTCTACAGCGTGGTCTACACGGCGATCGCGACCTTCGGGAAGTTCGCGCTGGGGTTCTGGCTCGCGCTGCTGCTCAACAACCATTTTCCATTCAAGAGCCTGTTGCGTGCGATCATCCTGATGCCCTGGATCGTGCCGACGGTGCTCTCCGCGCTGGCGTTCTGGTGGATCTACGATCCGCAATTCTCGATCATCTCCTACCTTCTGGTCGACGTGCTGCACTGGCGCACCACCAATATCGACTTCCTCGGCTCGCCCTGGCCGGCGCGCTTCTCGCTGATCGCCGCCAACATCTGGCGCGGCATTCCCTTCGTCGCGATCTCGCTGCTGGCGGGCCTGCAGACCATTTCGCCCTCGCTCTACGAGGCCGCGATGCTCGATGGCGCCAGCGCCTGGCAGCGCTTCCGCTACATCACCTTCCCGATGATGATGCCGATCCTCGCCATCGTCATGACCTTCTCGATCATCTTCACTTTCACCGACTTCCAGCTGGTCTACGCCATCACCCGTGGCGGACCCGGCAACTCGACCCATCTGCTCGCCACGCTGGCCTTCCAGCGCGGCATTGCCGGTGGCGAGCTCGGCGAGGGCGCGGCGATCGCGGTGTCGATGATCCCGTTCCTGGTGTTCGCGACGCTGTTCTCTTATTTCGGCCTGGCGCGCCGCAAATGGCAGCAAGGAGAGAGCAATGACTGATACAGTGGCGCAACCGGCCGTCGCCGACGCGAAGGCTGTGCCGGACACCATGGCCTGGGATTCCGGGCTGCGGCGACTGATGATGATCTATCTGCCGCTCGGCTGCTTCGTGCTGATCCTGCTGTTTCCGTTCTACTGGATGGCGATCACGTCGTTCAAGCCGAACGCCGAGCTGATGAACTACCGGGAGCACAACCCGTTCTGGATCTCCTCGCCGACGCTGGCCCACATCAAGCACCTGTTGTTCGACACCGCCTATCCGCGCTGGCTGTGGACGACGATGCTGGTCGCGATCGGCGCGACCACGCTGTCGCTGATCGCGAGCACGCTTGCCGCCTATGCGATCGAACGCTTGCGCTTCCGCGGCAGCCCCTATGTGGGGCTGGGCATCTATCTCGCCTATCTCGTGCCGCCATCGATCCTGTTCATTCCGCTCGCAACCGTGGTCGTGCAGTTCGGCCTGTTCGACAGCCCGCTCGCCCTCATCCTGGTCTATCCGACCTTCCTGGTGCCGTTCTGCACCTGGCTCCTGATCGGCTATTTCAAGTCGATCCCCTACGAACTCGAGGAATGCGCGCTGGTGGATGGCGCCACACGGCTCCAGATCCTGCGCCGGATCACGCTACCGCTGGCGGTGCCCGGCCTGATCTCGGCCGGCATCTTCTCCTTCACGCTGTCCTGGAACGAGTTCATCTACGCACTCGCCTTCATCCAGAGCGGCGCCAACAAGACGGTGCCGGTCGCGATCCTGACCGAGCTCGTCACCGGCGACGTCTACCAGTGGGGCGCGCTGATGGCGGGATCACTGCTCGGCTCGCTGCCGGTTGCGATCTTCTACTCGCTGTTCGTCGATTACTACGTGTCGTCGCTGACCGGCGCGGTAAAGGAGTAACTCGCGGCTGAGCGCAAGCGCAGTCGATCGTGCTATCGTGATAGACTGCTTGCTGCATTGGCCCCACGCTCCATCGTGACAGCGGGGTCGATCATTGGCGCCGTCGATTGTCGCTCGAGAAAGCGAAAATTGCATGCGTTCGCCAAAGCTCCCGTCGTTATCCCGACGCGGTTTCTGCCTGTGTTGCGTCGGCGCCGCAGCGTCCGCCGCTTCGGGATGGCTTAGCCCGAGGCAAGCCTACGCAGAGGCGCGAGGCATCGTCAGCCTGATCAAGGACAGTGCTGCGGTATCGCCGATTGTCACGCACAAGCTCCGAAACAACATCACCGTGCTGGAAGGCTCCGGCGGCAACATTGCCGTGCTGACCGGGCCCGACGGCAAAGTCCTGATCGATGCGGGCATCCGCGTCTCACGTCCACAACTCACCAAAGCGCTGGCTGATCTCGGCGCCGATCCCGTCACCCATCTCGTCAACACCCACTGGCATTTCGATCATGCCGATGGCAACGAATGGCTGCATGCAGCCGGCGCCAAGATCATTGCCCAGGAAAACACCCGTAAACATCTTGCCGAAGTGCAGCGGGTCGAGGATTGGGACTACAATTTCCTTCCGCTCGGCGCGGGCGGAATCCCCAGCGAAGTCTTTGCCGACAGCCGCGAGCTTAGGCTCAACGGAACCTCGATCGGCCTGAAGTATTACGGGCCCGCACACACCGACAGCGACATCTCCGTCACTTTCGCAGAAGCCAATATCATTCATGTCGCCGACATGTTCTGGAACGGCATCTATCCGTTCATCGACTATTCGACCGGTGGCAGCATCGACGGGATGATCGCTGCATGCGACGCCAATCTCGCGGCAATGGACAAGGACACGATCGTCATCGCCGGGCATGGCAAGCCGGTCGGCAACAAAGTCGAATTCCAGGCCTTTCGCGACATGCTCGCCGGGATCCGCGACAATGTCGCCCGCCTCAAGAAGCAGGGACGAACGCGCGATGAAACCGTTGCGGCGAAGCCGACCGCGGCCTTCGACGCGATATGGGGGCAATTCGTGATCGATCCCGGCTTCTTCACCCGGCTGGTCTATCAGGGCGTTTGAAAAATCCCTCTCGGCCGTCGACGAACTCATCGTATTGAAAGGACATTGACATGAAAATCGTAGAGACCACATCCAAGCCATCGCTCCTCGATCGTCGCCGTCTCGTTCTTGGGTTGTCCGGAGCGGCTGTCGCAGTTGCTTCCACGGCGGCATCCGCGAAGCCGGAGCGCGACGAACACACCGCCGGCGCCTATCCGGTCACCTATCACCGAACCAAGACCGTCGACGGGATCAAGATCTTCTATCGCGAGGCGGGTCCGAAGGACGCGCCGGTCGTGCTGTTGCTGCATGGCTTCCCGACTTCCTCCCACATGTTTCGCAACCTGATCCCGGCACTGGCCGACAGGTACCATGTGATCGCTCCCGACTATCCCGGCTACGGCCAGAGCGAGATGCCACCGCGCGCGACATTCAAGTACACATTCGACCGTTTCGGCGAGCTTGTCGGCGGCCTGCTCGACCAGCTCGGCGTCACTCGCTATGCGATGTATGTCATGGATTACGGCGCTCCCGTGGGCTGGCGCCTGGCGCTCAAGAATCCAGAGCGCATCAGCGGCCTGATCGTGCAGAACGGCAACGCCTATGATGAAGGGCTGAAAGAGTTCTGGAATCCGATCAAGCAATACTGGACCGACGGATCCGACACCAGCCGCCAAGCATTGATGAAGCTGGTGACGCTGGAAACGACGAAATTCCAGTACACCGACGGCATGTCCGACGTCAGCCGGATTTCACCCGACAACTGGGTGCAGGATCAGGCACTGCTCGACCGTCCCGGCAACAGCGAAATCCAGATGGACCTGTTCTACGACTATCGGACCAATTTGCCGCTGTATCCCGCGGTGCAGGCCTATTTCCGCAAGCACAAGCCGCCGACACTGATTGTCTGGGGCAAGAACGATTTCATCTTCCCGGCCGATGGCGCCCATCCCTACAAACGCGACCTGCCCCAGGTGGAATTTCACCTCATCAATACCGGCCATTTCGCGCTCGAGGACAAGTTCGACGAAATGGTCCCATTGATCCGCAACTTCCTCTCCCGCAAGATCGCCTGATCAGTCCGGAAGGAAACGGACATGTATGCCGCTCTCGACTGCATGGCCGTTCTGGCGGCCTCCACTTTGTTCGCAGCAGCCGCCGTCGCCCAAACCGCCAGAGACGTGCGCGGCCCATCGCCACTGGTCGCGATCGAAAATGAGGCGCCTGCGCGGTTGATCGTCGATCCGCCGCTCGCCGACCAGTTGGCGCAGGGTCTCGTCTTCATCCAGTACACCACGGAGAATCTCCGCGTCGTGCCGGTGTTTGGCAAGGGCGCGCTCGACGTATCGCCGCGCATTGGCCACGTCCATATCACGGTCGACGATGCGCCCTGGCATTTTGTCGATGCCAGTGGCGAGACCGTGATCGTGGTCGGACTGAAGCCAGGACCCCACAAGGTCCTGTTGGAGCTGGCAGATCCGACGCACCACGTGATCGACAGCAAGTCCGTCAGCTTTGAGATTCCCACACCGCTAAAAAAATGACCGTCGGCCGCGGCGTTTGGCCCGGTTTCACAAAACTGCAATGCGCGATCCGCATAAGACGGCCTCCGTTAACAGGAGACGCACATGCGCGCGACTTTTCTTGGCACCGTCGCAACGATCACTCTCACCGCGAGCTCCGCGCTCGCGCAGAGCGAAGGCGAATTCCCGGCCAGGCTCGCCGGCCACGTCGTGATGCCGGCTGCCACGTTCATCGACGCGCCGGCTGATGCGCCCGCCGATCTCAAGACCTCCGGCAAATACACCACCGGAAAGCGCGTCGACGCGCTCGGCACGGTGATGGGCAAGTCCTATGAGCGGGCGACCGGCTTGTCGCTGCCGTTCAAGGGCCAGCCGCTGCAAGGCCATTCCGGCATCAAGTCGATGGGCGACGGCACCTTCTGGGTCATCACCGACAACGGCATGGGCGCGCGCGCCAATTCGCCGGATTCGATGCTGTACCTCAACCGCTACAAGATGGATTGGGCCGGTGGCAAGATCGAGCGGCTGGAGACCGTGTTCCTGCACGATCCCGACAGACGCGTGCCGTTCCGCATCGTGCATGAAGACACCGAGAGGCGCTATCTCACCGGCTCCGACTTCGACACCGAAGGCTTTCAGATCATCGGCGACACCTTCTGGATCGGCGACGAGTTCGGCCCCTACATCCTGAAGGCCGACAAGACCGGCAAGATTCTCGGGCTGTTCGAGACGGTCGCCGACGGCAAGCCGGTGCGCTCGCCGGATCATTGGGCGGTGACGACCCCGGGCGCGCCGGGCGCGACCTACACCAACGTCAACCTGCGGCGCTCCAAGGGTTATGAGGGCTTCGCCTCCTCGAAAGACGGCAAGTTTCTCTACGGCCTGCTCGAGGGGCCGCTGTGGGACGCCGACAAGAAGGACTGGGAGAAGGTCGACGGCAAGGAAGCCTCGCGCATCCTCGAATTCGACGTCGCCGCGGAAAAGTTCACCGGCCGCTACTGGCAGTATGTGTTCGAGCAGAACGGCAATGCCATCGGCGACTTCAACATGATCGACCCGAGCGCAGGTCTGATCATCGAGCGCGACAACGGCGAAGGCACGCCCGACAAGGCCTGCCCGCAAGGCACCCGCGGCGAGAACTGCTTCCCTGACGTCGCCAAGTTCAAGCGCGTCTACAAGATCGAACTCACCGACGCCAATGTCGGCAAGCCCGTGCGCAAGATCGGCTACATCGATCTGATGAAGATCAGAGATCCCGACAACAAGGCGAAGAAGCCGCTCAATGACGGCGTCTACACCTTCCCGTTCTTCACCATCGAGAACGTCGATCGTGTCGACGAAACCCACATCATCGTCGGCAACGACAACAATCTGCCGTTCTCGTCCAGCCGCGATCCCAACAAGGCCGACGACGACGAGTTCATGCTGCTCGATGTCGCAGATCTCCTGAAGGCGAAGTAGTCGTCCGTGAACAAGGCTCTAAGCGATTGAGCAGGAGTCAGTTTTCCGGTTGCGGCGGCATTTGAGATTGCAGGGATTGGGGGCTTGAGGCCCCCAAACCTTGCAATTTTCGTTTGTGGATTCCCTTTCGCTGCGGACCATGATTCTGTGGTGCATCGGAGGGGCCGATGCGACCGAAGAAGCACAGGACGACGGGATCGAACGATCTGTTCCAGGCGAGGCTGGACCAGATCATCAACATGAAGCACGAGCTGGTTCAGCTCGCCGGCAAGATCGATTGGGACTGGATCGACGGCGAGGTCGCGCCGCTCTACAGCGAGAATGGCCGGCCCGGGATCGAGACCCGGTTCGTGATCGGGCTGCTGTTGCTCAAGCACACTTACGGGCTGTCCGATGAGGGCGTTTGCGAGCGCTGGGTTCACGACCCGTATTTCCAGTTCTTCACCGGGCAAGAGTTCTTTCAGCATGCCTTCCCGCACGAGCGCTCGGACCTGAGCCATTGGCGCAAGCGGCTCGGCGACAAGTTGGAGCTGCTGCTGGCGGAGAGCCTGCGGGTGGCGCACGAAGCCGGCGCGTTACGCGGCCAGGACCTCAAGCGCGTCACCGTCGACACCACGGTGCAGCCGAAGGCCATCACCTTTCCGACCGATGCCAAGCTGCTTCATGCGGCTATCAAGGGGCTCAACCGCCTGGCGAGAAGGCACGCCGTCAGGCTGCGGCAATCCTATTCTCGTGTGGCCAAGGCCGCGGCGATGATGGCGGGCCGCTACGCCCATGCCAAACAGTTCAGCCGGCATCAGCGGCAGTTGCGCATTCTGCGCAGCCGGCTCGGCCGCATCATCCGCGACATCCGCCGCAAGATCGAGGGCCAGCCGGCACTGGAGGAGGCATTCGCCCTCCCGCTTGGCCGGGCCGTGCAAATCCGCTCGCAGCAGCAGCGCCAGCGCGGCTGGAAGCTTTATTCCTTCCATGCCCCGGAGGTGGAATGCATCGGCAAAGGCAAGGC
>NZ_JBVVPM010000082.1:0-25869 GCF_055811255.1 Bradyrhizobium sp. MI1.11 | reverse complement strand
GCGCCATCCGAGGCCGCACAAAAAAATACCCCATATCGAGCCTCACTCCCGCTCGGCCAATTAAGCAAAGCCCTCGCTTGCGGGAGAGGGCAGGGGAGAGGGCTCTCTCCATGCTGGGACACTCCCGATGAGGAGAGAGCCCCCACCCGGCGCTTCGCGCCGACCTCCCCCGCAAGCGGGAGAGGTTGCAGCGAGCCCGTGGCGAAATCGCTTCAACCCAAACGCGTTCTAATCCTCGAACTCCGCCAGCGCCTTGCGCATGGTTTCGACCAGATCCAGGGCCACCGGCGAGGGGCTGCGCTGCGCCGGAAAGACCGCCGAGAATTCGAAGTCGATACGAGGCAGGAAGCGGCGCACGACGACGCCGCGGGTGGAAAATTCCTGCGCGGTGAAAGGATCGCAGATGGCGACGCCAAGCCCCGACGACACCATGCCGCACATGATCTCCGACAGCGTGGTCTCGACCCTGAGCACGCGGCGGACATCGTGGCGATGGAAGACCTGGTCGACGAGATGCCGGCTCGACGAGCCCGCTGACAACGAGATGAACGTCTCGCCCTCGAAATCGCGCGGTTGCAAAACTTCCTTTTCCGCGAGGCGGTGACCGGTGGGCAGCACTGCAACGCGCGCCGGCGCCGGCAGCTTCTGGCTCGGAAGGCCCGAATGCGCGATCGGCACCTCGGCAAAGCCGACGTCACACTGATTGTTCAGTACCCAGTCGACCACGATCGGCGAGATCACGCCGAAGAAAGCGAGGTTGAGGTTCGGCCGCTCCTTCAGGAAGTGCCCGGTGAGCCGCGGCAAATAGCCATTGGACAATGCTGGAAGTGCCGCGATCCGCAGCGAGCCGGTGCGGCGGCCGCGGATTTCTTCGGCTGCCGCGGTGATGCGTTCGAGGCCGACGAAGGAGCGCTCGACTTCGGTGTAGAGCGCCATGGCCGCAGCGGTCGGCACGAGGCCGGTGCCGCGCCGCTCGAACAGCTCCATCTTCAACAGCGCCTGGAGGTCGCGCAGCAACCGGCTGACCGCCGGCTGCGTCACTTTCATCAGCGCCGCCGCCTCCGTCACGCTGCCGGTCAGCATCGTCGCCCGGAAGGCTTCCACCTGTCGCGAATTGATCCGCGCCATCCCGAATTCCATTCATAACATTTAGGCATGCAGAGGGTGCCATTATTCATTGGACGACGGAAGCCCGGGTTTGCGATCTTTTTCATCAGGACTGGAGACAGCCCGCTTTTTCGGCAGATTGGAGGGTTCGAGCCTCCGAATCGCGCCAAAATCCGCCGCGCAGGGGCCGGAGCCCTGGTCGGAGAGGGATCTGCGCGGAAGGAAATGCGGAAGACTTCGGCCAACGAGACTCGTCGGCACGTCACCTCATCCCGGTATGGAGATCGGACCACATGAAGACTTTTCGCCTTCTGACAGCGGTCAGCATCGCGGCCCTCATCGCCGCCCCGTCGGTCGCCACGGCCCAGCAAAAGACGCTCTATGTCGCCGGCTATGGCGGCTCGTTCGAAAAGACCATCCGCGACGAGGTGATCCCGGCCTTCGAGAAGGAGAACGGCGTCAAGGTCGAGTACGTCGCCGGCAATTCCACCGACACGCTGGCCAAGCTTCAGGCGCAGAAGGGTAATCAGCAGATCGACGTCGCCATCGTCGACGACGGCCCGATGTACCAGGCGATCCAGCTCGGCTTCTGCGGCAAGCTCGAGGGACTGCCGGCCGATCTCTATGACACCGCCCGCTTCAAGGACGATCGCGCGGTCGCGATCGGCATCGTCGCCACCGGCCTGATGTACAACACCAAGGTGTTTGCCGAAAAAGGTTGGTCGCCACCGATCTCCTGGAACGATCTGAAGGACACGAAATACGCAAAACAGCTCGTGATCCCACCGATCAACAACACCTATGGCCTCGAAGCGCTGGTGATGTTGTCGAAGATGAATGGCGGCGGCGAGGCCAATGTCGATACCGGCTTCAAGATCTTCAAGGAACAGATCAATCCGAACGTGCTGGCCTACGAGCCGTCGCCGGGCAAGATGACCGAGCTGTTTCAGTCCGGCCAGGCCGTGATCGCGGTGTGGGGCACGGGCCGCGTGCAGAGCTTTGCCAATACCGGCTTCCCCGTCGACTTCGTCTATCCGAAGGAAGGCGCCGCAACGCTGCTGACCACCGCCTGTCCGATCACCAAGCCGAACGCCTCACCGCTTGCGTCCAGCTTCGTCAAGATGCTGCTCGAACCCAAGATCCAGCTCGTGATGCTGAAGGACTACGGCTACGGCCCGGTGCTGAAATCGCTGATCATCCCGCCCGAGCTCGGCAAGATGGCGCCGATCGGCGAGCGCGCCGCAAAGCTGTACAATCCGGATTGGACCGTCATCAACGAGAAGCGCGAGGAATGGACCAAGCGCTGGAATCGCGAGGTCGAACGCTGATCGGTCATACCGGAGACAGTGCGATGGCCTATCTCGAGCTCGAAGGGGTCGCCAAGCAATTCGGAGCGCAGACTGTCGTCGACGACTTCAGTCTCGCCGTCGGGAAGGGGGAGTTCGTCTCCTTTCTCGGCCCCTCCGGCTGCGGCAAGACCACGACCCTGCAGATGATCGCGGGCTTTCTTGATCCGACGCGCGGCACGATCCGCCTGGAGGGCAAGGACCTGACCGCGATCCATCCGGCCAAACGCGGGCTCGGCATCGTGTTCCAGAGCTACGCGCTGTTTCCACACATGACCGCGGCCGAGAATGTCGCCTTCGGCCTCGAGATGCGCAACGTACCGCGCGGCGAACGGACCGAGCGCGTCCGCGCCGCGCTCGCGATGGTCGGGCTTGCCGGCTATGAGGATCGTCACCCGCGCCGCATGTCCGGCGGCCAGCAGCAGCGGGTGGCGCTGGCGCGCGCGCTGGTGATCAAGCCGAGCGTATTGCTGCTCGACGAGCCGCTATCCAATCTCGATGCCAAGCTGCGCGAGGAGATGCAGATCGAGCTGCGCCAGATCCAGCGCACCATCGGCACCACCACGATCCTCGTCACCCACGACCAGAACGAGGCGATGTCGCTGTCCGACCGTATCGTGGTGATGAGCCAGGGCCGGATCGAGCAGATCGGCACGCCGCAGGAGACCTATGAGAAGCCGGCCTCGGTCTTCGTCTCGCAGTTTTTGGGCAAGACCAACGACTTTGCCGCGACGATAGATCGGGCGAGTGCGCCTGCGCGATTGATCGCCGGCTCGTGGAGTGCGCCTGCGCCTGCCGGGCGCAATGGTCCCGTCACCATCAGCATTCGCCCCGAGCGGATCGACTTTGGCGACGCAGGCCTCAGTGCAAAGATCGTCACGCGCATCTTCCAGGGCAATCACTGGCTGTTCCAGTGCGAGAGCGAATGTGGCCCGGCGACCGTGATCCGCCAGAATGACGGCCGGTCGCAGCCGGCCGAAGGCGAGGCAGTTCACCTCACCTGGCGGCCGGAGGACATGGGCGTGAGGGGCGTCGCATGAGCGCTTCCGCCGAGGAACGAAACGCACGCACGCCCTGGGCCCTGACCGCGCCGGCTTTGATGCTGTTCGTCGGCGTGCTCCTGATTCCGCTCGCAATGACCGTGATGCTGTCGTTCCACGATTGGGGCCAGTATAAGGGCATCGAGCCGGTCTTCATCCTCAAGAACTGGCGCGAGATCGCCACCGATCCCTATTACGCCGAGATGTTCGGGCGGACGTTTCGCATCGCGATCCTGACCACGCTGCTCACCGCGCTGCTCGGTGCACCCGAAGCCTACATCCTCAATCGCATGGGCGGACGCTGGAAGAGCGTTTTCCTGCTGGTCATCCTGGGGCCGCTGTTGATCTCCGTGGTGGCGCGCACGCTCGGCTGGGCGTTGCTGTTCGGCGGCAACAACGGGCTGGTCAACAAGCTGTTGATGTCGGCCGGGCTGATCCGCGCGCCCATCCCCTTCATGTTCACCGAAACCGGGATGGTGGTCGCGCTTGCGCACGTGATGATGCCGTTCATGGTGCTGTCGGTGTGGGCGGCTCTGCAGCGTCTCGACCCGCAGATCGAGAATGCCGCGTTGTCGCTCGGCGCCGGCCCTGTGACCATAATCCGCCGCATCATCATGCCGCAGATCATGCCGGGCGTACTGTCAGGGGCGATCATCGTGTTCTCGCTCTCGGCCAGTGCGTTTGCGACGCCCGCCATCATTGGCGGCCGCCGGCTCAAGGTCGCGGCGACGCTCGCCTATGACGAGTTCCTCAACACGCTGAACTGGCCGCTGGGTGCGGCGGTCGCCACGCTGCTGCTGGCCGCGCTGGTCTTAATCGTCGTCGGCAGCAACGCACTGATCGAGCGTCGTTACGCGGAGGTGTTCCGATGAGCCGGAACGGCCCGCTTGCGCTGATCTTCCACACCGTCTTCGTCATCGTCATGGTGGCACCGATCCTCGTCGTCTGCCTCGTCGCGTTCACGCCAGAAGGCTTCCTGTCGCTGCCGACCAACGGCTTTTCGTTGCGCTGGTTCAGGGCGATCGCCAACTATCCCGAATTCGTCCATGCTTTCTGGGTCAGCCTTGGCCTTGGCGCATTATCGTCGTTCGTCGCGCTGTTATTCGCGGTACCGGCGGCGCTCGCGATCGCGCGCTATCGGTTCCGCGGTCGAGATGCGCTCGCGGCCCTCTTTCTCTCGCCGCTGATGATCCCGCATGTCGTGCTCGGCATCGCCTTCCTGCGCTTCTTCACGTCGGCGGGCCTCGGCGGCAGCTTTGCCGCGCTGATCATCGCGCATGTCATCATCGTGTTTCCGTTCGCGCTGCGGCTGACGCTTGCGGCGGCGACCGGCATGGATTTGTCGGTCGAGATGGCGGCGGTCTCGCTCGGCGCCGGCGGCTGGACGCTGTTCCGCCGCGTGACGCTGCCGTTGATCCTGCCCGGCGTCATCAGCGGCTGGGCGCTCGCCTTCATCCAGTCCTTCGACGATCTCACCATGACCGTCTTCCTTGCGGCACCCGGCACCGAAACATTGCCGGTCCGAATGTTTCTGTACATCCAGGACAACATCGATCCGCTGGTGACGTCGGTCTCGGCCTGCGTGATCGCGATCACCATGACCGCCCTCATTCTGCTCGACCGCTTCTACGGGCTCGACCGCGTGCTCGCCGGCAAGGGCGATACAGGGCGATAGGAGAATCCATGCGAACAGATTACGACGTCGCCGTCGTCGGCGGCGGATTGCTCGGCTCCGCGATTGCGTGGGGCCTGGGAAGGCTCGGCAAGAAGGTGGCCGTGCTCGACGAAGGCGACATCACAAAGCGTGCTTCGCGCGCGAATTTTGCGCTGGTCTGGGTACAGAGCAAAGGGCTTGGCATGCCGGCCTATACCGTTTGGACGGTGCAGGCGTCGCAGGCGTGGAGCCGGCTCGCGTCCGAGCTGAAGCAGCAGACCGGCCTGGATGTCTCTCTTCAGCAGAATGGCGGATTTCATCTCACGCTCGGCGAGGACGAATTCGGCCAGCGCGCTGAGCTGGTCAAGCGCATGCACAACCAGACGGGCGCCGCCGACTACAAGATGGAGATGCTCTCCGCATCTGAGGTGAAGAAGTCGTTGTCGCTGATCGGGCCTGAGGTCTCCGGCGGTAGTTTTTGTCCGCTCGACGGTCACGTCAATTCGCTGCGCACGTTCCGAGCATTCCACACCGGCTTTAGGGCATTCGGCATCGACTATTTTCCGGAGCGTCCGGTCTCGGCGATCAACCAGAGCGGCGGCGAATTCCACCTGACCACGCCGCAGGGCGAACTCCGTGCCGCCAAGATCGTGCTCGCCGCCGGCAATGCCAATCAGACGCTGGCGCCGATGGTTGGTCTCTACGCCCCGATGGGCCCGACCCGTGGTCAGATCGTGGTGACCGAGCGCACCATGCCGTTCCTGCCGCATCCGCTGACCACGATCCGCCAGACCGACGAGGGCACGGTGATGATCGGCGACAGCAAGGAAGACGAGCTCGACGATCGCACGCTGAAGCACTCGATCAGCGCCGTGATGACCGATCGCGCCCAGCGGATGTTTCCGCATCTCGCGCGGCTCAACGTGGTCAGGAGCTGGGCCGGTATCCGCGTCATGCCGCAGGACGGCTTTCCGATCTACGACCAGTCGGAAACGCATCCCGGCGCCTTCGTCGCCTGCTGTCATTCCGGCGTGACGCTCGCCTCCAACCACGCTTTCGAGATTGCGCGGATGGTCGCGCAGGGCGCGCTCGAGCCGGAGCTGGTCGGCGCGTTCTCGGCCAGCCGGTTTGGCGGCGCGGGCGCTGCGAACAACAGCGGCTACTAGGGACATTGAAGGAACCAAGATGTTCAAACGATCCGAACAGGACAAGCGGCCGCCAGTGCAGATCTTCGTCGACGGCGTTGCCGTCGCGGCGCGGCAGGGCGATACCGTCTCTGCGGCGTTGTTGGCCTCGAACTGCGATGCGCGCCGTTCGACCGCGGTGAGCGGCGCGCCGCGTCTGCCCTATTGCATGATGGGCGTGTGTTTCGACTGCCTCGTCACCATCGACGGCGTCGGCAACCGCCAGGGCTGCCTTGTGCCCGTCGCCGAGGGCATGCAGATCGAGATTCAGAAGGGCAAGCGGGAGATCGGGAAATGACTGTGGCTCCCAAGCGCGAAGAATACGACCTCGTGGTGATCGGGGCCGGGCCTGCCGGCCTCGCCGCCGCCGCGACATCCGCCGAAGCCGGCCTGTCGACGTTGCTGCTCGACGAGAATATCGGCCCCGGCGGCCAGGTGTTTCGTGCCATCGCCTCGACGCCCGTGACCGACCGCAAACAGCTCGGTGAGGACTATTGGGTCGGTTCCGATCTCGTGCAGGCGCTGCGCGCAGGCAACGCCGAGGTCATTCACCGCGCCACGGTCTGGAGCCTCGACCGCAACCTCGAGATCGCGGTCTCGATCGGCGGCGCCTCGGCCTTCGTCAAGGCGAAACGCGTGATCCTCGCGACCGGCGCGCTGGAGCGGCCATTCCCGATTCCCGGCTGGACGCTGCCGGGCGTGATGACCGCGGGCGCCGCGCAGACGATGTTGAAATCATCGGCCCTGGTGCCGGACGGCCGTACGGTGATCGCAGGACAGGGGCCGCTGCTCTGGCTCCTCGCCGCGCAGATATTGCGTCTCGGCGGCCGCATCGATCGCATTCTCGACACCACCGAGCGCGGCAATTATTTCGCGGCTCTTCCCCACGCCTTCGCTTTCCTGACGTCGCCCTATTTCGCCAAGGGCCTGTCAATGATGCGCGAGGTGAAGGCGAAGGTGCAGGTCGTCTCCGGCGTCACCGAGCTTTCGGCAACTGGCGACGGCCAGCTCGCGAGCGTGAGCTATGTCGCCGGCGGCGAACGCGAGACCGTCCTTGCGGATCTCTTGCTGCTGCACCAGGGCGTCGTGCCCAACGTCAATCTGGCGATGGCGGCCGGAATCGAGCATCGCTGGGATGATCTGCAATTGTGCTGGTCTCCGGTGCTCGATGCCAGCGGCACTTCGTCGGTCGCGGGCATTGCGATCGCCGGCGACGGTGCCGGCATCGGCGGCGCGAACGCAGCCGTGGTGCGCGGCCGCATCGCAGCGCGCGCGGCAGTGGAGGCGTTGGCGCCCGCGGCCGCTGCGAAGCTTCCAGCAATGGCGAGCCTCCGCGCCGATCTCGCCAAGGCCGAGCGTGGCCGCGTCTTCCTCGACACGCTGTTCCGTCCGGCGCCGCAGTTTCGCATTCCCGCTGGCGACACCATCGTCTGTCGCTGCGAGGAGGTCACCGCAAAGGATATTCTCGACGCCGTCGCGATCGGCGCGACCGGGCCGAACCAGCTCAAGGCTTATCGCCGCACCGGCATGGGGCCGTGCCAGGGCCGGCTCTGCGGCCTCACCGTCACCGAGCTGATGGCGCAGGCGCGGGGCAAGAGCCCGCAAGAGATCGGCTATTACCGGCTGCGCGCGCCAGTCAAGCCGATCACGCTCGCCGAGCTTGCCGCGGTTCCGAAGAGCGAAGACGACATCAAGGCGGTGGTGCGCGGATGACGAAAAACGTGGATGCGATCGTCGTCGGCGGCGGCATCCACGGGTGCTCGACTGCGCTGCATCTGTGTCTCGCCGGCCTGAAGCCCGTGCTGATCGAGAAGGACTATGCCGGCCGGCACGCCTCCGGCGTCAACGCAGGCGGCGTGCGCCAGCTTGCGCGGCACATCCCCGAAATCCCGCTTTCGATCCGCTCGATGGGAATCTGGGAGAAGATCACCGATCTCCTCGACGACGATTGTAGCTTTGAGAGCTATGGCCAGGTCCTCGTCGCCGAGAACGAGGAGGAACTCGCGGTCTGCCACGCACGTGTGGTCGAGCTCAACGCGCTCGGCTTCACCCACGAGGAGCTGATCGATGCGGCCGAGCTGCGACGCCTCGTGCCCGCAGTCGCCGAGACCTGTCCCGGCGGTGTGGTCTCGCGCCGCGACGGCGCCGCCAATCCCGCGCAGGCGACGACGGCGTTCCGTCGCAAGGCGGAGCAGCTCGGTGCGACCGTGCGCGAGGGCATTGCCGCCACGAACATCCGGCACACCGATGGCCTCTGGCACGTCGATGTCGGCGCCGAGAGCTTCGCCGCGCCGGTGCTCGTCAATGCCGCCGGCGCCTGGGCCGGGACCATCGCAGCGGCGCTCGGTGAGCCCGTTCCGGTCGAGACCGTGGCGCCGATGCTGATGATCACTTCGCGCGTGCCGCATTTCATCGACCCCGTCGTGATCCTGCGCGGGCGCAAACTGTCCTTCAAGCAATTCAAGAACGGCACGGTGCTGATCGGCGGCGGCCATCTGGCAACGCCCTACCAGGATCGTAACGAGACAGTGCTGGACTGGAAGAGCCTCGCGACCAGCGCCCGCACCGTGTTCGAGTTGTTCCCGGTGATGCGCAGCGCGACGATCGTCCGCGCCTGGGCCGGCATCGAGGCCAAGACGAAGGACGATCTGCCCGTGTTCGGGCCGAGCAGCCGCCACAAGGGCCTCTATCACCAGTTCGGCTTCTCGCTCCACGGTTTCCAGCTCGGCCCCGGCGCGGGCGCCGTCATGGCGGAGCTGATTGTCAATGGCGGCACCCAGACCCGCATCGGCGATCTCGGCATCGACCGTTTCCATCCCTCCACGCTCTAGCAACAAGAGGACATCATGAGCATCACCCGCAGCATCCGCACGCCCATCATGCACCGCGCCGTCGAAGCCAACGGCTTCGTCTTCATTGGCGGCACCATCGCCGACGACACCTCGGTGTCGATGGGCGAGCAGACCCGCAACATCCTCGGCAAGATCGCGGGCTATCTGAAGGAAGCGGGCACCGACAAGTCGCGCGTTGTGAGCACCTCGATCTTTGTCACGGATCTTTCCAAGAAGAAGGAGATGGACGCGGTCTGGACCGAGTTCTTCGGCGACAATCTGCCGACCCGTGCCACCGTCGGCGTCGCCGATCTCGGCGGCAGCGCGCTGATCGAGGTCGTGGTCACCGCGCTCAAGGGCTGATCGCGCAAGCCGCGGCGGACGTCGGCGCTCCGCGCGCCGTCGCCCCTGCGAGCCTCGCCTTGATCTCGCGCTTTGATGGGACTAGTTAGAAGCTCCTCAAACAGGATATTCGAGAGCCATGGATTTTACCCCGACCGCAATGCCGACCTGCCTTGCTCACGGGGAATTCCATGCCTGCTTCAATCATCCTGTCGAACCTGTCGCTGTCCACGCCTGACGGCCGTCCTCTTCTCTCCGACATCGATCTGACGTTCCGCGCCGAGCGGACCGGCCTCGTCGGCCGCAACGGCGTCGGGAAGACGACGCTGCTCGCGTCGATCTCGCGCGAGCACATCGCCCAGTCGGGGCGCATTGCCGTCAACGGTACGGTCGGTCTGCTGCGGCAGGACGTCCAGCCCTTTGCGGGCGCGAAGGTAATCGATCTGTTCGAGGCGCGAGCCGCGTTCGATCTTCTTCGTCGTGCCGAGCGCGGGGATGCCTCGGCTGAGGAGGTCTCGGATGTCGATTGGACCCTCGAAACGCGGCTTGCATCCGCCCTTGCGCGTGTCGGTTTCGACGTCGCTCCGGAGATCGAGCTCGCCAGCCTGTCGGGCGGGCAGATCACGCGGGTTCGTCTCGCCGCGCTGATCTTCGCGGAGCCGGACTTCCTGTTGCTCGACGAGCCCACCAACAATCTCGATCGGGAGGGGCGCGCGGCCGTGATCGATTTCCTTGCGTCCTGGCGCGGTGGGGCGATCGTCGTCAGCCACGATCGGAGCCTGCTCGAAACCATGGATGCGATCGTCGAGCTGACGTCGCTCGGAGCTACGCGATACGGCGGCAATTGGAGCAGTTATTGCGAGCAGAAAGCCGTTGCGCTTGCGGCTGTCAGGCACGACCTCGCGCATGCCGAGAGGCGGCTGTCCGCGATCGATGGGAACGCGCAGCGGGCTGCGGAGAGGAAAGCGCGCAAGGACAGCGGGGATAAGAAGAAGCGCGCCAAGGGCGACATGCCGCGAATCCTGGCCGGCGCGCGCAAGGACCGCAGCGAAGACACCGGCGGCAAGAACGCGCAGATCGCCGAGCGGCGGCGTGCGGATGCGCTTGAGGCCCTCGACACGGCACGCCGGCGCATCGAGATTCTTCAGCCGCTGTCGGTGAAGCTGCCCTCGACTCAGCTGCCGGCCGGCAGGGAGGTAGTCTGGCTCGATTGTGTCAGTGCCGGCTATCGGCCGGACCGGGAAGTCTTGCGCGAGCTATCGCTCGCGATCGTCGGTCCGGAGCGCTTGGCAATTGTCGGGCCCAACGGTTCCGGCAAGACGACGCTGCTGAAACTCATCGCTGGCGAACTACGTCCGCTCTCCGGCACCGTGCGGGTCAGGCCCGACCTTGCGCTGTTCGATCAGAAGGTCAGCCTGCTCGATCCCGCGGTCTCTATCCTGGACAATTTCAGGCGCTTCCATCCGAAGGCGGGTGCAAATGAATGCCATGCCGCGCTGGCCCGGTTCATGTTTCGCGCCGATGCCGCCTTGCAGATCGTAGGACATTTGAGCGGCGGGCAGATGTTTCGCGCCGGCCTCGCCTGCGTGCTGGGCGGAGCGATGCCGCCGTCCTTGCTGATCCTCGACGAGCCGACCAATCATTTGGACATTGAGGCAATCGAAGCCGTCGAAGCGGGCTTGAGGGCCTATGACGGCGCGCTGCTCGTCGTCAGTCATGACGAGGCGTTCTTGCAGGCGATCGGGATCACGCGCAGGGTCGAACTGGCCGGCTAAGTCCGCTGCCCATCGTTGATTAACAAAAACCCGACGCCCTGCCCCCAGCGCGTCGGGTGAAAAAAATGACTATCAATCCGTGATCCCAACGCAGCAGTTGTGACTCGCGTTGCGCCAATTTACCACTCCGGGAAACTACCGCGTTGGAACCGGACTCCGCCAAACCTGCGCGGCTTAGGAGGCGGCGCTGCCGCCCGGTTCAAGCGCCTCACCCATCTCCAGCGGATGGGCCATGGCCTCGTGCAGCGCATCGCGATCGAGCTCGCCTTCGGAGATGCTGATGACGACGCAGGCGACGCCGTTACCGATCAGATTGGTCAGCGCGCGGCACTCGCTCATGAACTTGTCGATGCCGACCAGGATCGCGATCGACTGGATCGGGATGTCGGGCACGATCGAGAGCGTCGCCGCGAGCGTGATGAAGCCCGCACCGGTCACGCCCGAGGCGCCCTTCGAGGTGATCATGGCGATGCCGAGAATGCCGAGCTCCTGCCAGATGGTCAGATGGGTATTGGTCGCCTGCGCCAGGAACAGCGTCGCCAGCGTCATGTAGATGTTGGTGCCATCGAGGTTGAAGCTGTAGCCCGTCGGAATGACGAGGCCGACCACCGAACGCGAGGCGCCGAGATGCTCCATCTTCTGGATCATCTGCGGCAGCACCGTCTCTGATGACGAGGTGCCGAGCACGATCAGGAGCTCGTCCTTGATGTAGGCGATGAAACGCAGGATCGAGAAGCCGGCGAGCCGCGCGATTGCGCCGAGCACGACCACAACGAACAGGATGCTGGTGAGATAGAACGTACCGATCAGGGCCGCGAGGTTGAGCAGCGAACCGAGGCCGTAGGCACCGACGGTGAACGCCATCGCGCCGAACGCCCCGATCGGGGCGACGCGCACGATGATGCGGATGATGCCGAAGAACATCTTTGCGGCCTTGTCGATCGCCTCCGCAATGGGCTCGCCGGCCTTGCCGAGGAACGCGATGGCGAAGCCCGACAGGATCGAGATCAGCAGCACCTGCAACAGATCGCCGCGTGCGATGGCGCCAAGATAGCTGTCGGGGATGATCGCCATCAGATGGGCGACGATGCCTTCTTCCTTGGCCTTGGTGACGTAGGTCGCCACCGATTTCGGGTCGATCGTGGCGGGATCGATATTGAAGCCATGTCCGGGCTGGAGCACCTCGCCGACCAGCAGGCCGACCGCGAGCGCCACGGTCGAGACGGTCTCGAAATAGATCAGCGACTTCAGCCCGACCCGGCCGACGCGCTTGAGGTCGCCCATCGAGGAGATGCCGTGCACCACCGTGCAGAAGATCACCGGCGCGATCATCATCTTGATCAGCGCGATGAAACCGTCACCGAGCGGCTTCAGGGCCTTGCCGAGATCGGGATAGAAATAGCCGACGAGCACCCCGAGCACGATCGCGATCAGGACCTGGATGTAGAGGATCTTGTACCAGGGCTGGTGCCGCCGGTGGATGGCTGGCTGGATCGCGATCTGTGTCATAGAATAGGCCCCGGAACGTATTGATCTTGTTTGATTTGCATCATGTGATGGCCGCTGCAGAAGCGACAATCACATTTTTGTCTGTTCGCACGAAGATCGGTCGCTGCACCGCAACTGGGGGGAACATGCCGATTGCAACGGGCTCCGACGAGCGAGCGCAAGGCTATTTCCCGCATTGGACTCTGAAGTCCTCCGGCGTGATCATGCCCGAGGAGCGGCTGCCGCTTGGCCAGACCGTGGTCTCCGGTCTCCAGCATTGCGTCGCAATGTCGGGCTCGACGATCATCGCGCCGCTGCTGATGGGGTTCGATCCCAATGTTGCGGTGCTGTTTTCCGGCATCGGCACGCTGATCTTCTTCGTCATCGTCGCGGGGCGCGTGCCGAGCTATCTCGGCTCGAGCTTCGCGTTCATCGCGGTCGTGATCGCCGCGACCGGTTACGTTGGGCACGGGCCGAACCCGAACCTGTCGGTTGCGCTTGGCGGCATCGTCGGAGCCGGCGTCCTCTACGGCTTGATCGCGCTGATCGTGATGTGGTCGGGGGTTGGCTGGATCGAGAAGCTGTTGCCGCCGGCCGTCACCGGCGCCGTGGTCGCCGCGATCGGCCTTAATCTCGCGCCGGTGGCAGTGAAGGCCGTGAGCGCCAATGCGTTCGACACAGGAATCGGGCTCGCGACCGTTCTGATCATCGGCGTGGTTGCCGTTGGCGCGCCTGGCCTGTGGCGCCGCCTGCCGATCATTCTCGGCGCGATCGGCGGTTATCTTTTGTACCTGTTGTTCGCGAACGGCCTCGGCTTCGGCAAGTCGATTGACTTCACCCCGCTTGCGGCTGCGCCGTGGATCGGCCTGCCGAGTTTTACCACGCCGACCTTCCAGACCGATGCGATCGTCCTGATCGCGCCGGTTGCGATCATTCTCGTCGCCGAGAACCTCGGTCACATCAAGGCCGTCGGTGCCATGACCGGCCGGAGCCTCGATGACTATCTCGGCCGCGCCTTGCTCGCCGACAGCCTCGCGACCATCGTGGCGGCCTGCGGCGGCGGCACCGGCGTTACCACCTATGCTGAAAACATCGGCGTCATGGCGGCGACGAAAGTCTATTCGACCTTGCTGTTTGCCTTCGCGGCCCTGGTGTCGATCGTGCTCGGCTTCTCGCCGAAATTCGGCGCGCTGGTCCTGTCGATCCCGGGTCCCGTCATCGGTGGGCTCTCGATCGTGCTGTTCGGATTGATCGCCGCGATGGCCGGCCGGATCTGGGTCGAGAACAAGGTCGACTTCTCAAGTCCGGCAAACCTGATCACCGTCGCGGTCGCGCTCACCGCAGGCGCCGGAGACCTCACGCTCAAATTCGGTGCCTTCACCATCGGCGGGATCGGCACCGCAACCTTTGGCGCGATCATCCTGTACCAAATTTTGACATCGCCATTCGCGCGCCGCGCTGAATGAATCGCAGCGATGCGCTGAGGGATGGAACAAAAGGCCGGTTCCGTCGCTGATCAGGGCATCCCGGAGAGAACCCATGCCACAAACCGATCGCTCGACCTCGTTTCACTCGCGTCTTGTCGGCCAGTACGCGCTGGTGACCGGCGCCTCCCAAGGCATTGGCCGTGCCGTCGCAATCCGGCTCGCGCAGGAAGGTGCGACCGTCGCCATCAACTATGTCGATCACCCTGAAAAGGCCGAGGAGACGCTCGCGCTGGCACGGACGGCATCGAGCGATCGGGGCCACGGCAGGCTCGATCATGCCATCGTCAAGGCCGACGTGAGCAATGAGCAGGAGGTCGCCGCGATGTTCGAGATGGTTTTGGCGCGCTGGAAGCGCCTCGACTGTCTCGTCAACAATGCCGGCTTCCAGCGGGAATCGCCGAGCGAGTCGCTCGACATCGAAACCTATCGCCGCATCATCGACGTCAATCTTAACGGCGCCGTATTCTGCGCCCAGAAGGCGCTCGCGCATTTCGTGGCGCGCGGCGCAGGCGGCAGCATCATCAATTGCTCCAGCGTGCACCAGATCATCCCGAAACCCGGCTATCTCGCTTATTCCATCAGCAAGGGCGGCATGGCCAATCTGACGCGCACGCTGGCGCTGGAATTCGCGAGCCGTGGCATTCGCGTCAATGCGGTAGGTCCCGGCGCGATCGACACCCCGATCAACGCGGCCTGGACCGGCGATCCGGAAAAGCGCAGTGTGGTCACCAGCCACATTCCGCTCGGCCGCGTCGGCACGCCGGAAGAGATCGCCGCCGTGTTCGCCTTCCTCGCCTCCGATGAAGCCAGCTACATCACCGGCCAGACCATCTACGCCTGTGGAGGTCTGACGCTGTTTCCCGAGTTTCGCGACAACTGGGCGAGCTAGCGGGCGTCCTGGCCCATCTGGCAAAACCGAGCGCAGCAGACTACATCTGCGCCATGACAAATCATCCGCTCCGCGATTTCGTCGGCCGGCACGAAAATCTGTTCGTGCTGACCGGCGCCGGCTGCAGCACCAATTCGGGCATTCCCGATTATCGCGACAGTCACGGCAATTGGAAGCGGACCCAGCCCGTGAACTTCCAGGCTTTCATGTCGGAAGAGCATACGCGTCGGCGCTATTGGGCGCGCAGCCTGATCGGCTGGCGGCGGTTCGGCCAGGCGAGGCCGAACGATGCGCATCACGCGCTTGCCCGGCTCGAGGCGAGCGGGCGTTGCGGAATGCTGCTGACCCAGAACGTCGACCGGCTGCATCAATCCGCCGGCCACCGCCAGGTGATCGACCTGCATGGCCGGCTCGATCTGGTCCGCTGCATGGGCTGCGGAGCGAAGACGCCGCGCAATGAATTCCAGGACAAGCTCGGCCGCGCCAATGCCGCATGGCTCACGCTCGATGCCGCGGATGCGCCGGACGGCGACGCCGATCTCGAGCACGCCGACTTTTCGTCGTTCAAGGTGCCGCCTTGCGAAGCCTGCGGCGGCATCCTCAAGCCCGATGTCGTGTTCTTCGGCGAGAACGTCCCGCGCGACGTCGTCGCTACCGCGCAGGATCATCTGGCGCAGGCCGACGCCATGCTCATCGTCGGCTCGTCCCTGATGGTCTATTCCGGTTTCCGCTTCGTGCAGGCTGCCGCGCACCGGCAAATCCCGATCGCTGCGGTCAATCTCGGACGCACCCGCGCCGATGATCTCCTCACGCTGAAGGTCGAGGAGCGCTGCGAAGCGGCGCTTGCATTCCTGCTCTGATGGCGCAGGCTGCGAACGCGCCTTGCCTATTGCATAGGTGCCAAGCAGAATAGCTGGACACAGCATGTTCCTGTCGTCCATGGCATGGAAATTGCTGCGCTTTTGTCCTCAGTCTTGACGATCAGCACGGAGAATTTGGAATGCTTGAGGGAGCCGAGGTGCGGCTTGCCGTTGATATCGGTGGCACGTTCACCGACATCGTGCTGGACGTGGGTCAGGATCGCAAGACGCGCAAATTGCTGACGACGCCGCAGCGGCCCGAACAGGCGGTGCTCGATGGCATGCGGCTCATTCTTGCTGATGCGCGCGCACATATCAGCGACATCGACGTCTTCATTCACGGCACGACGCTCGCGACCAATGCCATCATCGAGCGTCGCGGCGCCAAGACGGCGTTGATCGCGACCGAGGGCTTTCGCGACGTGCTCGATATCGGCACCGAGAGCCGCTACGACCAGTATGACCTCAGCATCGACAAGCCGAAGCCGCTGGCGCCCCGATCCCTGCGCTTCACCGTGCCCGAGCGTATCGACGCCCACGGTGCCGTCCGCCTCCCGCTGGACGAAGCGGCGGTGCGTGCGCTCGCGCCAAGATTGCGCGCGCTGAATGTCGAGAGCATCGCGGTCGCCTTCCTGCACTCCTACGCCAATCCCGAGCACGAGCGCCGCACGGCCGCGATCATCAGCGAGGAGATGCCCGGCATTTCCGTGACCGTATCGTCCGCGGTGTGCCCGGAGATCCGGGAATATGAGCGCACATCGACTGCGGTGGCCAACGCCTATGTGCAGCCGCTTATCGATGGTTATCTCGCCCGCATGTCCGACGCCCTGCAGGTCGAGCAGTACCGCGGCGCGATCTATCTCGTCACCTCCGGCGGCGGTGTCACCTCGATCGAGACGGCGCGGCGTTTTCCGGTGCGTCTCGTCGAATCCGGTCCGGCCGGCGGCGCCATTTTCGCGGCGCAGATCGCGGCGCGTCTCGGCGAGAGCAAGGTGCTGTCCTTCGACATGGGCGGCACCACGGCAAAGATCTGTCTGATCGAAAAATACCAGCCCGAGACCTCGCGCGTGTTCGAGGTCGATCGCGCCGCGCGCTTCCTGAAAGGTTCGGGTCTGCCGGTGCGGATTCCCGTGATCGAGATGGTCGAGATCGGCGCCGGCGGCGGCTCGATCGCCCATGTCGACGCGATGAAGCGCGTCACGGTCGGCCCCGAGAGTGCCTCCTCGGAGCCCGGACCCGCCTGCTACGGCCGCGGCGGCCTGCGCCCCGCCGTGACGGATGCCGACGTTGCGCTCGGCCTGATCGACCCCGACGCTTTTGCGGGTGGAACGATCAAGCTCGACCCTGAGCTATCGAAGCAGGCGCTGCTGCGCGCCGTGGGCGAGCCGCTGGGTCTGTCGGCTGAGACTGCGGCCTATGCCGTGCACGAGGTCGTCTGCGAGAACATGGCGAGTGCGGCCCGCGTGCATGCGGTCGAGCGCGGCGAGATTGTCGGTCAGCATACGCTGATCGCCTTCGGGGGCGCGGCACCGCTGCATGCGGCGCGCGTCGCCGAAAAGATCGGCGTCTCCCGCGTGATCGTCCCTTCCAATGCCGGCGTCGGCTCGGCCGTTGGCTTCCTTGCGGCTCCGATCGCCTACGAGCTGGTGCGCAGCCGTCATGTCCGGCTCGACGATTTCGACACCGATGGTGTTTCCGACCTGCTCCAGGAGATGGTGACCGAAGCGCGTACGCTGGTCGAAACGGGTGCGGCCGGTGCGCCGGTGCGCGAGCGCCGCGCCGCCTTCATGCGCTATGTCGGCCAGGGCCATGAGATCTCGATCGAACTGCCGAACCGGCGGTTGGCGACGGCCGATCTGGCCGGCCTGCGCCAGAAGTTCGAGGCGGATTATGCGGCGATGTTCGAGCGGTCGATCCCGGGTGCGGCAATCGAGGTGTTGAGCTGGTCCGTGCTTGCGACGACCGAGGCGCGCAATCCGGCTATTGTCGCGGCTGTTGCGCGCAAGCCGGCCGGGAAGGCGACCGGCAGCCGCAAGTTCTTCGACGGCCGGGCAGGGGAGGTGATCGAGATCCCGCTCTATCGCCGTGAAGACATGGCACCGGGCGCGACGATTGCAGGTCCCGCGGTGATCGCGGAGGACGAGACCTCGACGTTCGTCTCTAACAGTTTTGATGCCCATATCGATGGTGCTGGCAGCATCGTCATGGAACGGAAGGCGGCCTGATCATGAGCAAGGCAAGCGGCGCGAGCCTGATCGACCTTCAGATCATGTGGCACCGGCTGATTGCCGTGGTCGAGGAGCAGGCGCAGGTGCTGCTCCGCACCGCCTTCAGCCCGATCGTGCGCGAATGCGGTGACCTTTCGGCCGGCGTGTTCGACCTCAAGGGCCGGATGCTGGCGCAGGCGGTGACCGGCACGCCCGGCCACGTCAACTCGATGGCGGAATCGGTCAAGCACTTCATCGCCCACTTTCCGATCGAGACGATGAAGGAGGGCGATGCTTACATCACCAACGATCCCTGGATGGGCACCGGCCATCTCAACGATTTCGTCGTCACCACGCCCTGCTTCAAGGACGGCAAGCCGGTGGCGCTGTTTTCCTGCACCAGCCATCTCATGGACATCGGCGGCATCGGCTTCGGGCCTGATGCCACCGACGTGTTCATGGAGGGGCTCTACATCCCCATGCTGAAGCTGATCGACCGGGGCGTCGTCAACGAGACGCTGATGGCGATGATCCGCACCAACACGCGGCTGCCGATCGACACCGAGGGCGACACCTACTCGCTTGCCGGCTGCAACGACGTCGGCTGCGAGCGCCTGGTCGAGATGATGACCGAGTTCGGCATCGACACGCTCGACGCACTCGGCGACTACATTTGCGACCGCTCGCGCGAGGCCGTGCTGGCTGAGATCGCCAAGCTGCCGAAGGGCACCTGGCGCAACACCATGGTGGTCGACGGCTATGACGCGCCGGTCTCGCTCGAGGCGACGCTGACGATCTCGGATGAAGGCATTCACGTCGATTTCGACGGCACCTCGGCTGCGTCCCGATTCGGCATCAACGTGCCTCTGTCCTACACCATCGCCTACACCGTGTTCGGTCTCGGCTGTGTCGTCGCCTCGCAGATCCCGAACAATGCCGGCTCGCTCTCGCCGCTGACGGTGTCGGCTCCCAAAGGCGCGATCCTCAATGCGCCGAAGCCTGCGCCGGTCGCCTCGCGTCACATCATCGGCCAGATGCTGCCCGACGTCGTGTTCGGCTGCCTGCGCCAGATCATTCCCGAGCGCGTGCCCGCGGAAGGCACCTCGTGCCTGTGGAATCTCAACGTGCGCGGCCAGACCCGCTCGGGTGCCGGCGGCAATTACGGATTCTCGATGGCGGTGACCTCCAATGGCGGCACCGGCGCGCGCTTCGCGAAGGATGGGCTGTCGGCGACTGCCTATCCCAGCGGTGTGCGCGGCACGCCGGTCGAGATCGCCGAGACGCAGACGCCGCTGATCTTCTGGCGCAAGGAGCTGCGTCCGGATTCCGGAGGGGCAGGGCGCACCCGCGGCGGCCTTGGCCAGATCATCGAGGTCGGCAGCGGCGTCGATGCGCCGTTCGACATTCTGGCGGCGTTCGACCGCATCGATCATCCGCCACGCGGCCGCGATGGCGGCAAGAACGGCGAGGCCGGCTATGTCGGCCTGAAGTCCGGCAAGAAGCTGCGTGGAAAAGGCTTTCAGCAGGTGCCGCCGGACGATCGGCTGGTGGTGCTCACACCAGGCGGCGCCGGCATCGGCGATCCCAGGGAGCGCGCGCCGACAGCCGTCAACGACGACATCGAAAGCGGCCTCGTGTCGGCCGACAACGCGGTTGCAGTTTATGGGCATACGCGATGACGCTTCAGGCGTCGTGCGCGTAATAAACGGAGGGGCTCAATGATCACGCGACGGACTTTTACCGCGGGCGCAGCGACGCTGCTCGCAGCCGGCCACATCTCGACCCGCGCGCGAGCTGCGACGGTGAGCTGGGACATGTCGACGGTATGGCCCGACGGCAATTTCCACACCCAGAACGCGTTTGCCTTCGCCGACGAGGTGAAGAAGCAGAGCGGCGGTTCGGTCGCGATCACCGTGAAGGCCGGTGGCCAGCTCGGCTTCAAGGGCCCCGAGCATCTGCGCGCCGTGCGCGACGGCCTGGTGCCGCTTGCCGACGTCCTCAACATCCAGCAAGTCGGCGACGAGCCCTTCATGGGCGTCGAAAGCATTCCCTTTCTCTGCGGCTCCATGGGCGAATTGAAGGTGCTGCACAAATATGTGCGGCCCGAATACGAGAAGGTCGCCGCGCGCAACAACCAGAAGATCCTCTACATCGTGCCCTGGCCGACGCAATATCTGCACCTCAAGGTCAAGGTCGCCGATGTCGACGGGTTGAAGAACATCAAGATCCGCGTGCCCGACAAGAACGCCGTCGACATGCTGGCCGTGGTCGGCATGGCGCCGGTGATGATTCCCTGGGGCGAGACCATCCCGGCGCTGGCGTCGGGCGCAGTCTCCGGCGTATCGACCTCGGCGGTGTCGGGCGTCGACGGAAAATTCTGGGAATTCTTGAAATACATCTACCCGACCAATCACGTCTGGTCGTCGCAGATGCTCACCGTCAACCTCGATTCCTGGAAGGCGCTGAGTGCAGATCAGCAACAGCTCGTCGCGGGCATTGCCGCCAAGATGGAGCCGGGCTTCTGGGCGAACTCGCTCAAGGCCGACGTCGACAGCCTCAACCGGCTCAAGGAAGGCGGCATGGAGGTGGTGCCGGTCTCGGAGGCCATGATCACGGACATTCGCGCCAAAACCGCGCCGCAGCTTGACGCTTTCGTCAAGCGCGTGCCCGCGGCCGACAAGCCGGTGCGGGCCTATCTCGCCGAAATGAAGCGCTGAGGCCATGGTCAGCGTTTCGCCCGCAGCTCCGCATAGTCTCAACGCAGCGGCGCCGGCGCCGCTGCGCATCCTGCTCGACGGCATCGATCGTCTTGGCCGGCTGGACGGCTGGATCGGCGGCGGCTGCCTCTTGATGCTGACGCTGCTGATGCTGTGCGAGGTCGCAACGCGCTTCCTCTCGAACTTCCTGCCGTTCTTTCCGCCCACGATCTCGATCGCGTGGGAGTATTCCTCCTATCTGATGGCGGCGTCCTTCACCTTCGGCGCAGCCATGACCCTGCGTGTTGGCGGCCATATCCGTGTCGTGCTGCTGCTGAAGAACGTCCCGGCCCCCTTTCAGCGCGCGATCGAAATCCTGTCGGCCGCCGCCGGCTTCGCCTTCATGGCCTTCCTGACATCGTCGATGGCGAAGTTCGCCTTCGGCGCCTATGTGCGCGGCCAGGTTTCGACCTCGAGCGACACCCCGCTGTGGTTTCCGCAGGCCGTCGTCGCCTTCGGCATGCTGCTGCTGACGCTCCAGTTCCTGGCGCGCGCGATCCAGGCCGTGCTCGGCCTGCCGCTGGAGGATCATCGCATGAAGGCCTCGCCCGTCGAATGATCGCACTCGCGCCAGCGGACACCGGATTCCATGACCATTGAAGTCGTCGCTCTCTTCGCGATCCTGTTTGCGCTTCTAGCCTGCGGCGTCTGGATCGGCCTGACGCTTGCGCTCACTGCGACGCTGCTGCTGGCGATGTTCCGCTCGATCCCGCTCGACAAGCTGCTGCCGCAATACGCCTGGAACATCTTGACGACGCAGGAATTGCTGGCGTTGCCACTGTTCATCCTGATGGGCGAGTTGCTGTTTCGCACCCGCTTGTCACGTTCGCTGTTCCAGGGGCTCGCGCCCTGGGCAGGGCTTCTGCCGGGTCGTCTTCTGCATGTGAACGTGATCGGCTGCACCATCTTCGCGGCGATCTCCGGCTCGTCGGCGGCGACGACGCAGGTGATCGGCCGCATGTCGCTCAACGAACTCACACGCCGCGGCTATTCCCGCGACATCGCGATCGGCTCGCTCGCCGGCGCCGGCACGCTCGGCTTTTTGATCCCGCCGTCCAACATCATGATCATCTATGGCGTGCTCGGCGACGTTTCTATTCTCAAGCTCTTTACCGCCGGCGTGCTGCCCGGCCTCCTGCTGGCGGCCACCTTCATGGGATGGGTGATGCTGCACACGACGTTCAACCGCACGCTGGTGCCGGAGTCCGAGGCAAAGCTCTCGCAGGAGCCGTGGCGCGAACGTTTTGCGGCGCTGAAGGACCTTGCGCCGGCGCTGTTCCTGATCGCCTGCGTGCTCGGCTCGATGTATGGCGGGCTGGCCACGCCGTCGGAGGCCGCCGCGGTCGGCGTGCTCGGCGCGGCACTGGTCGCCTGGGCGCAGGGCTCGATGTCGCAGCAGGTGATCCGCGACGTGCTGATCGGCTCGGTCGTGACCTGCTCGATGATCGCACTGATCGTGCTCGGCGCCTCGATCCTCGGCAACGCCGCGGCCTTCCTCGGAATCCCGCAGGCGGTCGCCGCCTTCGTGAAAGGCTTGGGGCTATCGCCCTTCATGCTGATCGTGGTTCTGATTATCTTCTACCTGATCCTCGGCTGCTTCCTCGACGGCTTCTCGATGATCGTGATGACGCTGCCGATCGTGCTGCCGATCGTGAAGGGCGCGGGCTTCGACGAGATCTGGTTCGGCATCTTCCTCGTGCTCGCCGTCGAGATGGCCCAGATCACGCCGCCGGTTGGTTTCAACCTGTTCGTGATCCAGGGCCTGACCGAAGACGGCCTCGGCTACATCGCGCGCGTCACGATGCCCTATCTGCTCATCATGGTCGGATTCGTGCTGCTGCTGACGCTCTGGCCCGGCATCGTCACGATCCTGCCGAGGATGCTGTACGGATAGATTTGCGCCGCCCCGGCCGCTCGGCCGTGACGGCGCCTCAATCGTCAAAGCTTACGCCGCGGCCTTCTTCCGCGCCTGCTCGGCCTTGTACAGTTCGAACTCTTCCGCGATCGCGCGTGCGACCGACGGCCGTTGACGCAGGCGTTCGTAATAGGCCTTCACGTTCGGCCATTTGGCGAGCTCGATCGGCGGCGTCGCCATGGTCCAGTTGATGACCGTGACGAGATAGGCGTCGGCGACGCTGAAATGGTCGAGCAGGAAGTCGCGCCCCTTCAGGTAATTGTCGAGATAGTCCAGCCGCGACAGGTTCTTCTCCAGCGCATAGGCTTTCGTCTCCTGCGGCGCCTTGCGGTCGAGCACCGGGATGAACAGGCCCTTGTGCAATTCGGTGCCGATGAAGCAGAGCCATTGATGCAGCCGCGTGCGATCGATGCCCGCTGCGGCGCCGAGGCCCGATTGCGGGAAGCGGTCGGCGATATATTGCAGGATCGCGGCGTTCTCGGTCAGCACCACGCCTTCATCGGTGCGCAGTGTCGGCACCAGGCCGATCGGATTCACGGTCCGAAAATCAGTGCCGTCGCTCAGCACTGTCTTGGTCGGCGAATCGACTTCGAGATAATTCGCTTCGGCGCCGGCTTCATACAGCGCGACGCGGCTCGCCATCGAACAGGCGAGCGGCGAGAAATAAAGATCCATCTTGAGCCTCCTTGGGCAATTCTTCGATGTGACTTTTGGAGTGTCGCTCAACCCGGCCAGATTGATTTTTGTACTGTCTTGCATATTATAGGGGCGGTCAAGGATTAAATTGCGAAATGGTACAAAAATCGAAGCCGCCAACTGCTGCCACGGAGCCTAAACGCCGCGGCCGTCCGCGCGGCTATGAACCCGACGTCGCGCTTGGCAAGGCGCTCGACCTGTTCCGCACGCAGGGCTTCGCGGCGACCTCGCTCGACGATCTCAGCGAAGCCACCGGCATGAATCGCCCGAGCCTCTATGGCGCCTTCGGCGACAAGCGCGAGCTCTACATCAAGAGCTATCAGCGCTACCGCGAGGAAGCGCGCGCATCGATGGTGGAGATCTTTCGCCAGGAGATGCCCGTGCGCCGGCGGCTGGAGCGCATCTTCGCTTCCGCGCTGAACATTTATCTTTCCGGCGAAACCGGCCCGCGCGGCTGCTTCACCGTGGTCACGGCGGCCTCCGAGGCGGTCGGCGATCCCGACATCCGCGCCATGGTGCTGGATGGCCTGTCTGAGCTCGACAAGGCATTTGCGAGTTGCTTCCGCCGCGCCAAGGAGAAAGGCGAGTTGCCCGACAGCGCCGATCCCGCCGTGCTGGCGCAGCTCGCTTCAGCAACGGTGCACTCAATTGCCATCCGCTCCCGCGCCCGCGTATCGCGGAAGGAGCTCGAGGCGATCGTGAAGGGGGCGATCGACATGATGGTAGGAGGAAAGAGCTAGGCGGTTGCGTGCCGCGAGCTATCTCTCAAACGTCGTCCTGGCGAAAGCCAGGACCCATAGCAACCGAATTTGGTTTGGCGAAGATTCGGAGTTGCCGCCGTCGCGCCGCAGCTCCAGGACGACACTGAGTTTGTAGCCCCGCCTACGCCGCGCGAATATGCGCCAGGAAACGATCCACCTCGTCGCGCAGCCGCTGCGATTGTTTCGACAGCTCGATCGCCGAGCCTAGGACTTCCTCCGCCGCTGTTCCCGTCGCGGCGATGCCGGCGGTGACGCCCGCGATGTTTTGCGAGACCTCGCCGGTGCGGGCGGCCGCCTGCTGGACGTTCTGCGCGATCTCCTGCGTCGCGGTGCCCTGCTGGCCGACGGCGGCGGCAATCGCGGCGGAGATCTCGTCGACTTCCTGGATCGTTGCGCAGATCGATTGGATGCCGTCCACTGCGCCGGTGGTCTCGCCTTGTACCGCCGTCACCTGGGCGCCGATCTCCTCGGTCGCCTTGGCGGTCTGGGTTGCCAGCGCCTTCACCTCGGAGGCAACCACCGCAAAGCCGCGGCCGGCTTCGCCCGCGCGCGCCGCCTCGATCGTCGCGTTGAGTGCCAGCAGATTGGTTTGCTCGGCGATGCCGCTGATGAAGGAGACGACGTCGCCGATTTTTTGCGCAGCGTCGGCCAGAGTCTGCACGCGCTCGTTCGACCGTCGCCCGTCGCTCGCAGCTTTGCCGACTACCGCGGTCGCGTGCGCAAGGCGCCGGCTGATCTCGGCCATCGACGACGACAGCTCTTCCGCGGCGGCAGCAACCGTCTGCACATTCTCCGAGGCGAGCGCCGAGGCCGACGACACCGTGCCGGTCTGCTGCCGTGACCGCTCGACGATATCGGACATCGAGCGCGCGGTGTTCTCCATCTCGACCGCGGCCGAGGAGACCGTGGTGACGACGTCGCGGATGCTGGCTTCGAAATTGTCGGCGAGAGCGGCGAAGGCGCGCCGTTTCTCCGCTTCGGATTGCGTCTTAGTGTCGGCCTGTTCGGTCTGGAGCCGGTTGAAGTTGACGGCGTTGTCGCGGAACACCGCGACAGCCTTGATCATCGCGCCGACCTCGTCATTCGCTTTGCTGACGGGGACAGTGACATCGAGGTGTCCGTCGGCCAGCTCGCGCATCACGGTGGTGATGGAAATGATCGGACGCGAGATGCTGCGGGCGATGAGATAGCCGACGATGGCGGCGAGCACGAGCCCGAGCGCGGCGATGCCGAATGCCAGCAGCCAGGCTCGGTCGGCGGAGGCCACATAGTCGGCATTGTCCATCACCAGTTCGACCGCGCCGAGGGACTTACCGGAAAAATCCCTGATCGGTCCGAGCAGCGCGGCCACTGGCGTGGTGTCGAGCTTGGCCTGTCGTATCGTGAAGTCGCCGCCGGCGGCGGGGGGGGGGGGGGGGGGGGGGGGGGGGGGGGGGGGGGGGGGGGGGGGGGGGGGGCGGCGGAGGGGGGGGGGGGGGGCGGGGGGGGGGGGGGAGGGGGGGCGGGGGGGGGGGGGGCGGCCGCCCGGCAG
>NZ_JBVVPM010000081.1:0-27654 GCF_055811255.1 Bradyrhizobium sp. MI1.11 | reverse complement strand
AACCATCCGAACCGCACGGTCGCGGACTTCAGGCGAAAACTTGTTCGTGGTCTTGCTTGTCATGGCTCCATCCTCTCAGGAGTTGGAGTCTCCGGCAAACCCGGGGCGGTTCAGTGCCAGCTCTTGCCTGTGCTGGCTTAACTCGATCGAACCGCCGTGGTACGGACCCGTATGCCCGGTGGTGTGGGAGGGGTGGCGTCGCGAGACGCCCCCCTATCCCGATCAATCCCCTTTCGCGCGGCCAGTTTCCGGCAAATTCGATTTCCACAATTCGTCGTTTTAGGATTCCAAATCAACAGCTTGGGCATTCTTCACGGACGACCAAAAATAGCTGACCTTGTCGAGCGACAGATCACGGGATCGCAGCGAAACGGTCTTTTGTCAGAGTTCGACCGGCTTAACTCTTGTCCAGAATCTGACAGTCGCGCCGCCTTTGTCAGGTTGAGAACACACACTGGCAAATCTCACTTGTTCAAAGCCTAATCAGTCGCTCAAGTGAAGGAGACGTCATTGGCACGGCTGTTGCTATCGAAATGCAGCGACACTGATTGGCTGAGGACACGCACAGGAGCAAGACAAACGATGCTCTCGCACTTGAACCCGTGTGCATCGCTTTGAGAAGCATACCCGCGTATCTTTCATCCCACCTGAGAGCGCACACAACAGCGTGTGGGCCGGGCGATCATGGTTACAACAATGATGCCAAAGAGGCCCAATGCCAACGCCGGAGGCAATTCGAATGCGACACCCGGATGTCGAATCTGTGCTGATGAGCAAGGTTAACCGTGTGAGACGCAGCTTGCGCTCGGAGCCGCTTCAGAGAACGATCAACTTTTCAGAAGGAATGACGCCAGATGCGCCGTTGGGACACTCATAACGCCGCTAGGCATCGCGATACACGATGGATGGCGAGACACCGCCCCGGCCGTCCCCATCTCGTCACGGAAGGGCGGGTCTGCTTCAGGCCTTAAGCCGCCAGATCGAGCCCGTCGGTGAATTCGTTCCGCGTCTCGGCTGACCCGCGTTTGGCCTTTCCAAGTTCTGTTGCCCGCGCATGTCGCTGTCGTAGACGAGTAAGGAGGGTAAGATATCGCTGGCATTCAGTGCTTCGGGCTCACAAGCGACCCTCACTCCGCGGCACCTGTGACATGACTTTGTCAGACTTTGACTTGGTGTACCGATGAACAACGACTTCAATCTCAATATCGATCTAGACATTTGCAGCAGACCCAATATTGAGCTAGACGTGGAGGGGTTCAAGGGCACAGAGTGCATTTCACTGCCGTTCAGCTACGTGATCTATGCCACGACATCGAGCAATGTCGATACCGGCTCTTTGATAGGCGAGCCCGCCAAGCTGTCTGTCAAAACCGCGTGCGGGCGATGGCTTGCCTCGGGCCTGTGCGCCCAAGTCGATGAACTTGATCCGACGGTAACTGGCCTACGAGTGCTCCAGTTCGTCTTGCGGCCGCGCTTTGCCGTTGCCGAGCTCTCCATCGCGAGCCGCATTTTTGGTCCTGGCCAACCCATGGCCGTCGATGACATCATTAAACAGCAGTTGAAGAAGGTGAGCATCAGCGTTCCCGCCGAATACAATCTTGATCGCTATCCCAAGCGAAGTTACGTTGTGCAATACAACGAAAGCGATTTGACGTTCATTTCGCGCCTTTGCGAACGGCACGGAATTTTTTACTTCTTCAAGCAACAAGAAGACGGTGAGACCGTCATCTTCGGCGACAAGAATCAGGCCTTCCCCAAGATCGGGTTCGGCGCTAAGTCGGCGATTCTTTATGCGCACCAGTATGAGCGCGAGACACCGCGAGGCGTCGACGAAAGCGCCATTCTGTCATTCCGGCAGCGCCGGGTTCTCTCGACCAAGACCATCGCGCTCCGCGATTACGACGAAACGGTGCCTTCCGTCGTGTCCGCCGATAAGCAGGTCGGACAAGGCAGCGGATTTTTCGGCAAAGCCTCGCGCTTCGGCGGGCATTTTGCGAATGAAGCAGAGGCGGCAACGCTGGCCCGGATCCGCGCCGAGCAGATCTGCGCCAGCCAGACAATGTACATCGCCCACAGCGACGCACCGGAGCTGCGAGCCGGCGTTATTTTCGAACTGCAGGGCCATCCCCGCTTCGATGGTGAATATCTGATCATCACCGCGGAACACGCGGCCTATCGCCCGGCGCCGACCGGACTCGGCGCGGTCGCTCAAGATGGGCGAGCCTACCAGAACACGGTGCATTGCATCCGCTCGGACGTGCCTTATCGACCGGTTGTAATGACGCCTGTGCCTCTGGGCGTTGGCCTCCACACCGCCACAGTCGACGGAGAAGCTTGGAATGGGCGGGCCGAGATCGACGAACATGGCCGCTACAAACTGCAGTTGATATTCGCCGAAGAACTGGCGAAAGGCCGTGGCAGCGACTACGTGCGCAAGCTCGAACCTTATGTAGGTCCAAATCAAACTGGCTTGCATTGTCCGTTAGTCCCCGGAACTGAAGTTCTAGTCGGCTACTTGAACGGTGATATTGATCGGCCAATCGTGATCGGAGCGGTCCACAACCCTGATATGAAGGCAGGAGTGACTTCGGACACGCACTTGTTCAATCGCCTCAAGTCGCAATCTGGCGCCTCGATCGAGATTTACGACGGACCCGCATGATTTCTTCCCCTCATGGCGGCTTATGACCGCCTGGCGCCCAGCGACTCACGAAATCGACCCGCTATTGGAAGCGGTCGCCAATGCGGCCCGCGCGACCATCCTCCCGGCAGCGTCAATCAACATACCATCGCCGTCGACCGATGGCATTCGGTCGCAACGGCTTCGTGACGGACGAGAATTGCGTCTCAAATTATCTACGCGCTGTCTCGAGCAGAAGCAACGTGGTCCTTGCACGGTGATCGTCTACGCGCTGCTGGGCAATGCTGTTGTCGATAACGGCATAGGGTATCAGGTGAGGGGACAGGCAGTACTCGATGTTGCCACGCGTGCCTTTCTCGATGTCGCGTGTCACTTGGAACAGGTCGCCCCCGTCAGGCCGTGACGAGTTATTGTCTCGATTGCGACGAGGTCTTCGCGTTGATGGGTGCCGGTGCCTGGATATCTGCCCAGCCCATTGACTGTCACGTCCGTAAGGCCCGAAAGGTCAGATATCGATGCACACGGTTCTGGCACGGATGTTGCGAGGTTCGTCATGCCGGTATGTGCCGGGTATCGACAGAGACTGGGAGACAAACGTGTCACTTGAAGCCTACATGACAATCAAGGGAAAGAAGCAGGGCGACATCTCCAAGGATGCATCCAAGCCGGACAGCATCGGGCAGGTCGCCAAGGGTGCCTCTGATAAACAAGCGAAGATCACCTTGGTCGCGTTCGCCAGCGGCATTATCGTTCCGCGCGACGGAACGAGCGGTGTCGCCACGGGCGCTCGCAACCACCAGCCAGTGACCATCACGAAATTCTTCGATCGGGCCTCGCCGCTGCTATGGCAGGCGCTGGCGACCAACGAGTTGCTCGAAGACGCGGTCTGCGAGTTCTACCGCACCGATCCAGTTGGCATGCCGCATCCGCAGAACTTCTTCAAAATGACCTGGAGGAATGCGACGTTAGTCAGTGGCAAGGCTTATGTGCCGACCACAATCAATCCGCAGAACAACTTCTATCAGAACATGGAAGAGTGGCAGTTCACCTACAAAGAAGTGAAATGGGAGCACATTCCCTGCAGCACCAGCGGCGAGGATAAATGGTGACAACCTGTCGCCGTTTTGTCGTCCGTGAAGAACGCTGATTTCAGGCTGGATTGATTTCTACGCCGAGACGCCGGATCCCGCCCGGCCGCTGGTTTGCTTCGACGAGACCCCCGTCCAGCTGATCGGCGAGGTGCGCCAGCCTGTCCCGGCCCAACCGGGACAGCGCGAGCGATACGATTACGAGTATCGCCGCAACGGCACCGTCAATCTCTTCGTCACCTTCGATCCGCGTCGGGGCTGGCGCAACGTCAAGGTCACCGACCGCCGCGCCGCCGTGGACTACGCCCACTGCATGCGTGAGCTCGTCGACGTCCACTATCCCGACGCCGCCTGCATCCGTGTCGTGCAGGACAATCTGTCGATCCATAAACCTGGGGCGCTGTATGAGGCCTTCGCGCCCGCCGAGGCCCGACGCATCCTGCGCCGCTTCGAATTCCACTTCACTCCGAAACACGCCAGTTGGCTCAACATGGTCGAGTGCGAGATCAGCGTGCTGCAGCGCCAGTGTCTCGGCCGCCGCATCGACGACCCCAAAAGGCTCCGAAACGAGATCGCAGCATGGCAACGGCGGCGAAACAAAACCCGAGCCAGCATCAAATGGATGTTCACAACCGACAAAGCCCGCGCCAAACTCGGCTGCGCTTATCCAGCCACCGCTAAAGAGTCAAAATCACTGTGATGAACCACTAGCCCGGTTACGCCGTGAGCGCGGATCCGGAGTTGTCGTGTCGCCCACCGTTCCCGTCATATGACAGCAGGTGTAAATGCGACGCATAATCGGAATGGATATCCACCGAACTTTCGGCGAGGTGGTTTTCTGGGAAGATGGCAGATTTCGACCGGCCGGTCGCGTCGATATGACCCGCACGGCACTGGAAGGCTTTGGCAAACGCCTTCAACCGATAGACGAGGTGATGATCGAAGCGACCGGCAACTGCATGGCGGTGTCACGGGTGCTGTCGCCGTTCGTGAAGCGGGTGGTCATCGCCAACCCATTGCAGGTGAAGGCAATCGCGCATGCCCATGTGAAGACCGACAAGGTCGACGCGGGCACGCTGGCCAGCTTGTACGCAGCCGGCTATCTGCCGGAAATCTGGACGCCGGACGCGGCCACAGAACGGCTGCGCCGGCTGATCGCCCGGCGTTACCAGGTCGTGCGGCATCGGACCCGGATCAAGAACGAAGTGCACGCAATCCTTCACACGCACCTGATCCCAAAATGTCCGCACGCCGATTCATTCAACGGCCGCGGCCGCGATTGGCTGGAGCACCAGCCAGTACCCGACGACGAACGGGATGCTATTGAGCGGCATGTGCGCGAGCTCGATCGGCTCGCCGAAGATCTCACGATCCTCGATCGGGAGATCGCCACAAACAGCCTGGACGACGGCTCGGTCAGGCGGCTGCTGACGATCACCGGCGTCAATCTGGCGGGGGCGGCGGGTTGATGGCGGCAATTGGCGATATCACGCGTTTCAAGAGCCCGCAGAAACTGGTCAGCTACTTCGGGCTCAATCCGCGTGTGCACCAGTCGGGCCTCGGTGCCGCTCATCACGGCCGGATCAGCAAGGTCGGACGTAGCCACGCCCGGGCCATGCTGGTAGAAGCCGCCTGGGCTGCCGCCAAGACACCCGGACCGCTCCACGCTTCTTCGTGCGCATCCGCGCCAGACGGGGCCATCAGGTGGCCGCCGTCGCCGTAGCGCGCAAGCTGACCGTCCTGTGCTGGCATCTGCTGACGAACGAAGAGGATTACCTCTGGGCCCGGCCCAGTCTTGTCGCTCACAAGATGCGCGGCATGGAGTTACAGGCTGGCCGAGCGCAGAAAAAAGGCAACACGCGCGGCCCTGCCTATGCGTACAATATCAAACAACTCCGCGATGAGGAGATGCACGTCGCCGAGCAAGCGCAGAGAAGGTTGAGCACTTTGTCGAAGCTTGGCGCCCGCGCCCGCCAAAAGAAAAGGCGCGCGGCCGCCTCAACCCGGCAGGACACAGATAGGGCTGCCCGGCGACGCTTACAGCCGACGCGCCGCTCTTCGCCACGAGGTCACCCGCGCACGACAATAACAATCGCCGTTCGGGCTAGTTTCCATTCCCCTGGGACACGGGGCCGGTGAGTCATTGCTTCTTTCCAGGCCCGATCCGATCGAGGGATGCCGCCGTGCTCGGGCCGGTCAAGGCCGAGCCTTGCGGTGGCCGCAAACTGCGGCCAGCCTTGACCGCCCCTGCGCGCGGCAGCTGCGAGAAGGGCGGTCGGGACATGGGGTAATCGCGGAGCAGGCTCCTTGCTAGCCTCTGCGCACTGATTCCCTATCCGAGGAGCAACGCAATGCAGCCGATCACCCAATATGTTGGTCTTGATGTGTCGCTTGAAGAAACCAAAGCTTGTGTAGTCGATGAAGCCGGTAGGACGCTTTGGCGAGGATGTTGCGCGTCGACGCCTGACGAGATTGAGCAGGTTGTCTGCAAGCATGCGCCAAATGCTGTGCGCGTTGGCCTCGAGACCGGCATGCTTTCCGTCTGGCTCTTCCACGAGCTGAAGAAGCGCCGAATTCCAGTTATTTGCATCGACGCCCGCGATGCCAAGGCGGCCTTGTCGCTCCAGATTAACAAAACGGACGCCAACGACGCGCATGGAATCGCCCAGGTGGTTCGCGTCGGCTGGTTTCGGCAGGTGCTGGTCAAGAGTATGGATACCTATGCGGTCCGCGCCATGATCAGCGCCCGCGCGCAGCTCGTTAGCACGGCCCTGAAGATCAAGAATACCGTCCGCGGACTGCTGAAGACCTTCGGCATGATCCTCAAGATCGGAAGTCAACGGCGTTACATTGGGATCGTTCGCGCTGCGATCCAAGACAATCCGGTACTGCTGACGATCGTCGAACCAATGCTGATTGCGCTGAAAACCTTGCAAGACCAAATCACTGTTTTCGATCGTGCGCTGTGCCGTCGCGCATCCGCCGATCCGATCGCCAAACGCCTCATGAGCGCCCCTGGCGTCGGCGTGATCGTTGCGCTCTCGTACATAAGCACGGTCGAAGATCCACACCGGTTTAGACGTTCGCGGACTGTTGCCGCATATCTTGGGCTGACACCGCGCAGGTTCCAGTCGGGAGAAACCGATAGAGCTGGAGGTATCTCGCGTGCTGGTGACCCAGCTATGCGAACCTTGCTTTATGAGGCTGCTTGCGTTGTGTTGCGCCGCTGCTCCCGACCTTCCCCACTCCAGCAATGGGGACGCGCATTGATCGAACGATTGGGAAGCAAACGGGCAATGGTCGCGGTGGCAAGGAAACTGGCGGTCATATTGCATCACATGTGGCGTGACGGGACGGCGTTCCAGTGGAGTCCCCACACCGCGATCACCTAATCGGTACAACCAACATGGAGATCCGCTGTCTGCGATAGCGGTAAGAGGTCCCTGCCGGGACGAGCGCCGGCGACCGCGCCATTCCTCCTGCGGCTGCAGAGATGCAGACCGCGCTCGGGACATAGCGGCGCCGACCTCCTGACGCATAAATGCAGCTGTAAAACCAATCAGACTGCGAAGAGAACCGTGGACTCGGCAGCGACTGACGGTATGGCCAGCGGTGTTGTGGCATAGGGTCGAAACTGGCTGAACAGTGTGTTCGCTTGGCACAGCAAGCTCAAGCCTGGCGCTTTGCGCCCCCGCCTCCGGCGGCTTCGGGCTTGACCTCGCCGTTCCGAGCGAATCTTCGCTCGCCATCGCTTCGACGGACAAGACCAGCACTCTTGTGTGTTCTGAGAAATGGAAAGAAAGGACTTGCATGATGGGGCGCGATTAGAGAACGGAAGAATGCCGGCGGCGCGGTCGAACAAAAGAATGCATCTTCCGGAGCCCGCTAAAAACTGCTTGTCGATCTCATCCGTGGTCCGTAAGTGTTTCCAATGCTCGGCCGGGAAGTCGTAGAATGCCAGCAGCGTATCCCGATCCTTGGCCAGGCAGTCGGCCGCCTTGTCGTATTTCAACGCGTAGCTCTCGATGAAGGCCTCGAACGCCAGTTCGGCGGCGGCCTTGGTTTCGGCCATCCAGATCTCCTGCAACGCGCGTTTCGCTTTCGGCTGCTAGCTCTTCGGTAACTTGGCGAGCACGTTGGCGGTTTTGTGCACCCAGCAGCGCTGCTCGCGCGTTTTCGGCCAGACCTCGCCGGCGGCCTTCCAGAACCCGAGTGCGCCATCGGCGATGACGAGCCGCGGGGAAGCATCGAGCCCGCGCCGCTCAGATCGAGCAGCAGATCGCGCCAGTCGTGCGCGCTCTAGCGGGCGCCAAACGTAGCGTTTCGCCGACAGATCGCGCTTCTGCCAAGCGGCGTGTTCGTCGAACCAGCCGTCCTTCAGTCGGCCGATGGCGGAGGCATACAACCCGGCAGCATCCTTGCCGAGCAGCGCCGCCAGCGCCTCGGAGAAGTCGCCGGTCGAGATACCCTTCAGATAAAGGATCGGCAGCAGCGTCTCGATCGACTTCGACCGGCGCATGTAGGGCGGCAGGATCGACGGCGAGAACCGGATGCGGCCGGGATCGCCGGCGGCGGCTTCGCGCGATCACGCACACGCGGCTGGCGGACGGCGACCGGACCGATACCGGTCATCACCTCGCGTTCCGGCAGGTGACCGTGGCGGACGACGCGCTGGTGACCGTCGTGGGTCTTCAAATCGGCATGCTTGCCGAGAAAGTCCGCAACCTCAACCTCGACCACTTTGGCGAGCGGGGCTCGTGCCCCATTACGCAAGATTTCGGTGAGTTGATCGTCGAAGAATCCTGGCTGAATCAGTCTGGTGACGTTATCGTTGGGCACGGCATATCGCTCCTTTGGTGGAGAAGTGGAGGCGTCAAGCACCCCCACGATATGCCGCCTTCCCGATTCCCGCCGTCACCAACTTTCGGCGATAGCTCATTGAGCGCTCCTGATCGGGCCACCATCAGAGTCTAGGAATGAACAGCCAAGGCGCGTCATCGATTGTGCGAAAGTCGCTCCTGGAGTGACCTCCTATCGGCCATGAGATGGCTGAGGCGCAGCGGGTTGCCCTCTGCTGGCCGCTCTCCTTGCGCCAATCGTGCAGCCAGCGTCCGCGTGGCGTCCACCACAAACACGCCGCAATCATAGTCGTTGCTCTGTTTGGCGATAGGGGCTGGCTGCAGGCGGACGTCCAGCCTGTTTGCGAGCTGTTCTGCAGCTTTGCCGTTGCGCTGCCAGCGGATCTCGCCATTTGGGCCGTGACTGGCCCGTGAGTCGTAGTGATACGCGACCGGGTTTTCCCGCTGGCTGCGATCAACGAACAGCAGCGACCAATGGTCGCCTTGGAGACCAGCACGGGCATTGCTTAATGGCAGGAACAGGAAGTCGGCTGTATCGTTACCAACTTCGTCGTGCATCACCCGCTCCACAATTTCCCGCCTGACGTTCACCTCCTCGCTGAGGCGGAGCAGTTGGACTTGCGAGGGCAGCACGAACCTCATCCGTGGATTCTCCCTCTGAAACTGCGCGCGCACCAAGCTATAATCCGCGCTGATATGCTCGTCGTCCAGCCATTCCCCGGGGGCGAGCACCAGCGGATGCCGCGGTCTGATGCCCGATGATCCGGAGACCTGTCCATCCGGTTGATCCGGCCTGAGACGAACACTGCGGTCCCACTGCAGCTCGGCCGTGCTAAGCTCAGCGTGACTAACGCTATCGCTCATCGGATTACGTGCAGTCGCCTCCGTGTTCCTCTTCCTAACTCGAGACTGGCTTTCGAGTTCAAACGGCACTCCTCCAAGAGTGAGCTCAATTTGAGGGCCTTGCGGATTGTACGGGGTCACAGGTACTGGCGCCAGCTGCAAGGCGGCAGTATAGCGCATACCATTGATAAGCAGATCTGTCCGCCCGAATGTAGTCGGCAGAAGCCCCCTGTTACGCAGTTCGGCAATCAGGGGCGCAGGGGCACAGCCGCCGCGCCAACCCAAGGGGACGTGAGCTCCGAAATCCTCTGGCTCGCCCCTCCAGGTGGGCACAGAGCCGTGATCCAACTCGGGCGGCAGTCGCGCATTCAGATCAAAATCCAAGCTGCCAGAGCGGGCCCGGGACGCCGACGACCCATGATCGCGAATGGCCGAGGGCGACTTAGCATTGGCCGACGATAATGCCCTGGTGATTTGCTGCGAACTGCCCCCCCCCGCGGGCAAACCTCCTTGCTGACGGGAAGAGGCCCGAAGCGTACCTAACGCGGAGACGATCGTGCGGCTGTATACCCCGGTCTCGTTGAACTCTTCAACATCTTTCTCCAGCCCGGCGTGGTGGAGTCGGCCAGCCATAGGCTGTTTTCCATTTTTATAGAGCCAATCACTGAACGCGCGAAGAGCCCTTTGGTACTGTTGCATTGTTCTCGGCAGGAGATTCAACTGTACGGAGAGCTCGCGAATTAACTCCCGATCTTCGGCACATTGCGCTCCACGACGATAGCTCGCACGATCACCAGAGGGAATTGACTCGAGTTTTCTTAGCACCGTCAGCGCGTTTCTGAGAAGAAGGACGTACGGCCCGCCCCTTACCTTTTCAAAGGACTGCACATCCTCATCCAGTTTGTTAAGCCGACCGGCTATTGGCGGCCTCCCGGTCGCGCAGCACCAATCGCTGAATGCTGTCAGGCGGGCGGCCAGCTGTCCGACGTAGTTTGCGCTATAGTCAGCCATCTCAGCTTCTCTTCTGAGTTGGGAAATAAGGCTCTCGTCCAGCTCGCTGTACTTTTGCTTTTCATGCGCCGGAGTGTCGGTCATGGTCGTCTCCAGGATTTCCCGATCGCTGTTGAAAGACGCAGGAGGATCGAAGCCGTCTTTGCTGACTTTGCCGATCACTGCCCCTCGGCCAAGAATCTCATAGTCATGGGGGAGGTGCATCCCGAACTTGTCGACATAATTCCTGACGAAGCGCTGCTTCGCTCGCGACCGCCGCGCAGCAGGGCTGGCAGCGGCGAGCTTAAGATGGTTGAAGCACGACAGCAACTCCTTGGAGCACTGACATGTCCTGACGAACGGCAATATCGTAATGTTCTTCTCCCAAACGGCGATGTTACTTTCTGCTGCATGGATTTTGCAGCGACGACACGTTTTGGGCAACCTCCTCCGCGACAGGTACAAGGATCTCTTCGAAGGGGCGACTTTCTGCAACATTGCCGATCGCATGAAGGGAGCAGAGGGTTTTCTGCTTTGTCGATCGTGTGAATTCGCCGAACCATTAACGTCCGAACGCTGATCTTTGAGAGAAGTTGCCTCCCTGCCTGATCGAAGCGAATTGCGAGCTCTGGCGAGAACGGCCTTACAGCTCATCATCATATCAGCCGCGGGGACGACCCTGCCACGAACGGAGGATCGCCATGACCTGGAGCATTTTGTTGGTCGCCAGCCTGCTGGAGGTCGCTTGGGCAATCGGCATCAAATATACCGAGGGCTTTACCAAGCTCGTTCCGTCCGTGCTCACGCTCGCGGCCATGGCCGGTAGCGTGATCCTGCTCGGCCTTGCTCTGAAGACGCTGCCCATTGGAACTGCCTATGCGGTCTGGACCGGTATTGGTGCGGTCGGCACCGCAGCGCTTGGCATCATCCTGTTCGGGGAGCTGGCCGCCGCGTTTCGCCTTGCCAGCATCGGACTGATCGTCGCCGGCATTGTTGGGCTGGAGCTCGTGTCCTGACAAAAACATCGATAGCATTGACCCCCACCAGGTCAGCGCCGCAACGATGGCCAATGCCGGCACCGTGATTGACCAGGCATGGACAATTGGGCTGGCCGCGTTCCAGCGGCACTGCCGTTGGGCGCGGCGCCGACATTGGCGGTGGTGGAGTGGCCGAGCAAACTCACCATGAACCAGATGCCGATGCAGGCCCTCTGGGCCGAGACCTGCTGGCCGCGACCCTCAGTCTCGCAATGCGAAAGCCCATATCGCGGACGATACGCCAGCCGCCCATCAGGGTCCCCACCGCCATCGCGTTTGGCACGATAGCACCACCCAGAACGGCACGAACAATTCGCTGCCGAGATCACCGTGCGAATAGAACAGCAATCGACCCCCAGCTATACGGCTGATCTCCGGACGGTGGCAAAGAAAGGTCGCTTGCCGGGTTCATGCGTTGCCTGGTCTGCAGAGCAGGCAGGGGACAAGATGCATCACAGAACGATAATCGGCAGATCGTGTTCGTTTGCTCCGAACTGCTTCCGACCATCCCGCGTCGGCTCCACCAGGAATTGCCGACCCGGTTCAATTCTTACATCGGATCAATCAGGTGAGCTTGCGATCTCTGACTCAGCTCAGCTCAGCTCAGCTCAGCGCCTCGAAATTTCCGGGTGTGACTTCATTGTGTCCGTCCTTGTAAAGAAGCTGGATCACCTAATCTCTTTCGCAGGAGCGTTCACAGAACTCATCGACGGGCGGTGCCGGCGCGCGGCATGCGATTCGTGTTCGACCTCAGATCCGCGACAACATCGCGAGCGAAGAAAACGCCGGAAGTTTGCATCGCGTCCGTCGGCACAGAGTCTGCAAACAACGAGGGCGTGGAAGCGATAGCGGCTCAAGCTTCGTTGTGAAAGGCGCGCACGTCGTGTTCGGGAGGCGACATGCGATCTGGCGTTCTTGTTCGGGTCGTAGCAGCAGTTGCGCTCGTCACATGCGGTGTTGCTCATTCGGCGGATCTCGAGCCAGTGGTGAGCGACCCATGCTGTTTCCAGCCGTATAAACAGTCGTATCGTCCTCTCTGGCATTGTTGTGATCGGCGCCTGCAAGGCAGGTCCACACGTCTTTGTCACCGAAAACGCACGTGTTGTGTTACGCCTGTTACCCGCACGGCCAAACGCTGGCCTACGTCGGAGCAGCCCTGGCTTGGAAAGGCAATCGCGGCCGATACTGCCAACAGCAGCGAAGTCCGAGAAGGGACCTATGTGGCCTTCCCGCGGCAAAGGCCGCAATTCGACTACCATCGTTTCGATGGCATCCTCGGAGCCGGCGTTGAGCAAGCGCTCATACCTGATTGGTCCGTCAGATTTGAGTGCGAGTATATGCGTTTTGGCTGGACGGCATCTGGCGACCTCTGGAAATCAAGCTGGGAGCTCGGGGCATACCAAAACCTGAAACTTAGAGTCGAGTGCAGTGGAGGTAGGCTGGCTTCCAAGCAACATTGGTGTTGCCTACCTTGCCCAGTGGTTCCTTGAACACCACTGGCCTTCTTTCTTTCCGCTTAACCTCTACCCGGCGGAATCTGATTGTTGTTTCCGTGCCACGCTTTGCCTTGTTAGGACCCGGAGAACCCGTCATTCTTCTGAGGCGAATGCGGCCCTCTTTCGAACTCAAAAGGCGGCGCCTTGGCAGGACCGCGAGTCCATGGTTCTCAAGACTCACGGCCGAGATGGTGTCGTTGCTGCGGAGCTCGCGACTTTGTGTCCTGCGCCGTTGGCGCTTACGAGAGTTTGAGACCATCTTACTCCCTTGATGGTTGGGGGCGGTGGTGAGCTTGACTCACTTCCGATCGACGCCAGCTCGCCCGTGACTGCCACCTCACGCGGAGCCGATTCTCGCAGAGTCTGGTGTGGGGAAGGATGTGCATTCGCGTCATCAGAGCAGTCGGCTGGCCCACCACCTAACCGAATGCACGCTCGATATAACCGAGGTACGGCAAAGCTGCCCGCCCATAAGCCCAGTCCGGCACGATCGGCCGCGCGTTGCGCAGCGTGGTATCGTCCCCTCGAATATCGCGTCCAATCGAGCACGAGACCGTTACGCACCAACCATTCTCCGAGATCGGTGCCATCAGCTGAACAGGTCGCCATCGTCCGTCCACACTCATCCTCCAGGGCTGACAGGCAACTGACTTCGCGATTTGCAATGAAGCCTTCAAGATCGCTCGCGGTCCTGAGGCCACATAGATATAGATTGCCGTTGATATCTCGGCACATTTGAGTCTTGTCCGGCGCATCTATGCCCCAGAGCCGAACGCGTGTCCCGTGAATTTCAAGGCTGTCGGTGCTGATGACCTTTGCCGGCCCCGTCAGCTCGCCGGCCAACACGATGGTGCACAATGCGAGCATGGTCAACACCACGATCAATCCATGCATGGCGATCTTCTTTGTCGAACTGCGAACATTCCGGCCGAGTGCAGCAGAGCATGGGCAAGCGCCAAAGGCGCTCCATCGCAGCAGTGCTTAGGAGGGAGCTAATGTTCCACAGGCAAGCTCGTTCGACGGATGAATCCTCTTTTATCAGCAGCGCAAGACGCCCGCGTTCAACCTCGCCCGCGATGCTCTGCGACCAGGCTGCTGCGCTGACCGCATCCGGCCTTTGCTCCACGTCGTTACGGCAATCCGCCTCGGCCGCATCGCGCACCAGCAGGTCGAACTCGGTAGTTTGCGTCCGCTGATCAGCGACCAAGCCGGTGCAGACAGCCGGCCGCAAGTCGGCGAATATGATTTCCCGGTCGCCTTGTGCGGAATGAGCATAAGCTCGGCCACCGATCTTGGCATGTAACGCCTTCAAATCGACCGGCGTCTCGGCCGATGTCTTGTCATGCCCAAACACGCCGGCGGCGCCCTCCAGGAGCTGGTTTTTCCAGATCGTGATCTGGTTCGGATGAACATCAAACAGTTGCGCCAGCTCCGCCAGCGTCTTGTCGCCTTTGACCGCAGCCAAAGCAACCTTCGCCTTGAATGCCGGAGAATGCGTCCGGCGGCTCTTCTTCGTCATCTTCGCTCCTGATTCGCGGCAAGAATCCTCGCCGCTGTCAGGCAGAAAATCCACTCAAGCTACTGTCCGAATTTGCCGGGCCAGCTCTCCCCGCGACCTCACAGAACCCTCAAGATTCCGTCGAATCGCCAGTCATGATTCCGTGGCCGCATCGGAGGTGGCGATGCGACCGAAGAAGCACAGGACGACGGGATCGGGCGATCTGTTCCGGGCCAGGCTGGACCAGATCATCAACATGAAGCACGAGCTGGTTCAGCTCGCCGGCAAGGTCGATTGGGACTGGATCGACGGCGAGATCGCGCCGCTCTATAGCGAGAACGGCCGGCCGGGCATCGCGACCCGCTTCGTGATCGGGCTGCTCCTGCTCAAGCACATTTATGGCCTGTCCGATGAGGGGGTGTGCGAGCGCCGGGTCCACGACCCGTATTTCCAGTACTTCACCGGCCAAGAGTTCTTCCAGCACGCGTTCCCGCACGAGCGCTCGGACCTGAGCCACTGGCGCAAGCGGCTCGGCGACAAGCTGGAGCTGTTGCTGGCCGAGAGCCTGAGGGTAGCGCACGAGGCCGGCGCGTTGCGCAGCCAGGACCTCAAGCGGGTCACGGTCGATACCACCGTGCAGCCGAAGGCCATCACCTTCCCGACCGATGCCAAGCTGCTGCACGCGGCGATCAAGGGGCTCAACCGCCTGGCGAGGAAGCACGGGGGCAGGTTGCGGCAGTCCTATCTTCGCATCGCCAAGACCGCGGCAATGATGGCGGGGCGCTACGCCCATGCCAAGCAATTCAAGCGGCATCAGCGGCAGTTGCGCATCCTGCGCAGCCGGCTGGGCCGGATCATCCGCGATATCCGCCGCAAGATCGAAGGGCAGGCGGTTCTCGAGAACGCGTTCGCCCTCCCGCTCAGCCGGCTTCGCAGATCCGCTTGCAGCAGCAGCGCCAGCGCGGCTGGAAGCTTTACTCCTTCCACGCCCCGGAGGTGGAGTGCATCGGCAAGGGCAAGGCAGCCGCGCCTTACGAGTTCGGTGTCAAAGCCTCCATCGTCACCAACAACCGCCGTGCTCCCGGTGGCCTGTTCGTGCTGCACGCCAGGGCGCTGCCCGACAACCCGTACGACGGTCATACCTTGCGCGACGTCATCGACCGCACCGAGACGCTCACCGGCTGTGCGATCGAGCGGGCCTACGTCGACAAGGGATATCGCGGCCACGACGCACAGAATCCCCGTCGCGTCTTCATTTCGGGTCAAAAGCGCGGCGTCTTCGGTGTCATCAAGCGCGAGCTACGCCGCCGCTCCGCCATCGAACCCATCATCGGGCACCTGAAGAGCGATGGTCACCTCGGCCGCTGCTACCTCAAAGGCCGCGCAGGAGACGCCGCCAACGTCATCCTCTCCGCCGTCGGCCACAACTTCCGCCGCATCCTCGCCTGGCTCAGGGCTCTTTGGTGCCTGATCCTGACCGCCCTCATCGCTGCTGCCAGCGACCGATCACCGCCTCAACCGGCTTTTTAACGGACGACTCCAAACAACCGGGGCCAGCTCTTTTCCTCACGGACGACGAGGTCGATCGATGGGTTGAGTGGTTGAGTCGCCCCATCGACGGCACCGGCAATCGTGTTCAGCATCGGCGGACGAAAATGTCATTCGGCCGCCCTGAACGACCGAGAAAGGCCGTGTAGCTCACGGGGCCGATCATAAAACATGTCTCCGGCTGAAATGCGCTCGGCAGCACCTCATTCGAGCGCATTCCCTCGATGAGAAGCGGTGTCGCGCTTTGATCGCCGTGCTGCCAGTTTGGGGCGTACATTGCCAGATTTTGCCAGGGCGTGTACGCCGGATTCAAAGTCTGATCCCGAGGCGGTTGGCTCGACTGACTTGCGGGTGGCCAATACCCGGTTGATTGTCCCCGTTGTGCAGGATCCGGCGTCATAGCGTCGATGGCCAATTGGCGGACCAGATCTATTCCCCGGCGAAACTCGGACGAGCTTGGCAGCGAGGCGGACACTCGCTGAAACTCCTCTGGCTCGACGGAGACAGGCGACGCGCCAGGTTGACCTTCGGCCTGTCGAGAGCCGCTCGCTCCGGAAGCACCCGCCGCGACGCTCTCGCCGGGGCGCGTCAACATCTTTAGCCAGGAACCTTTTCGAAACCGCATAAAAATGTTAAGCGCGTTCATATAGCGCGGACTCTCCAGCTGGTAGGACCAAGCCCGCAAGAACGCGTCGTCTGCTCTAATCGTCTGTCCCTCGAGCGCGAGCCCCGTCGCCATGTTACGAAGACAAAACAGGCGATCTCGCAGAGTCGCCGGGGCCAGGTCAGACTTTTGAGCGGCTTCCCTGAACAGGTCTTCGAGGTAGTTCAGGTCGTCGAGAAGCCAGGGAGGGTAATTTTCTTCGAGTTCTCTCGGGAGGCGGCGCGCTACTTCCCGCGGCTGCGCCGCTTCCTCAGGTGGCCTCGGCTGCTCAGCTTGCTGCTGTTGGTACGCCACCCACCACGCTTCATCGAAAGGATCGAACTGGCTTGGGTGGAATGCATCAAATTTTTGTTTGTCGTCCATGTGAACCCCCGTTGGCATTTTTCCAGTCCACTGACGAGCAAGAGCTTGCCCTTCAGTCAATCGTTTGTGTGCGCAGCAGGGTCTCGAGCCGGTGCCGACCGTCGTCGATCGGGCCGCACCACTCCCCGAACCGCTCCTGCACAACAACCTGGAATGAAGGATACCACAGTGGCGTGCCTTCCGCCTGAGCCCAATACCAGGGATAACCGCGCGGAACAAAGACGACCCCGGGAATGCCAAGCGCTCCGGCGATATGGACGGCGAAGCTGTCGGGTCCAACCACGGCGTCGAGATTGGCGATCGCTGCGATGAATTCCGCAGGCTGCTCGATATGCACACCAATATCGATCGGACGGCTCCAACGCTTCATGTCGTGGCGTCGCGCGTCGGTCATCAAGCTGACCGGCGTCACCGAATCAGTAAGCACGGCGGCTATCTGCTCCATCGATAGGCCGAGAGCGCCGCCCTCCCACACAATGCCAACCCAAGGCCTTGGGAAGGCAGCCAATGCATCCCGCCACTTCGCTGACAGCTCGGCCTGAGGGCGCAGGTAGGGAATGCCAACGGCAATGTTCCGCGCGTCCTTCGATAGAATGCGCAATAACGATTGCAGCGGCGTAGCGGACACCCCTGGCGTCGGCTCGTCGAGAATGACTCGTTCGGCTAGATTCGTAAGAAGAGCCTGGTAAGGTGGCTCCGCGACTACACGCACTTCTTGCTGGCTCGTCGGCCGACGCAAGAGACGAGCAAGTGCTACGAATTCAAGGACGCCAGTCCTTGGTGGCACGACTACTCGCGTCACAACTCGCAACGCGTCCGGTTCGGGTCTCGGGAAGCGACCGAGCGTCAGTTCAAGTGCGGTCGCGAGAGAGTTGGCCGCTTCATCGTCGGGTTGGACGCGCGAGAGGTGACTGACGAGCCGTAGCGCTTCATCAAACCGCCCAACAAACTGCAAAATTTTGGCCAGAAGAAGCACAGCAGAAGGGTGCGATTTGTTCGCGCGTACGAAGGTCGTAAGCTCCGCAATTCCCCGTTCCTCCTCGCCATTGGCAATCATGACGCGGGCGAGAATTTCGCGCGCGCCAAGATGGATCGGTGCATAGGCGAGCAATCTTCTGCAGGTTATTTCCGCTTCCGCCCAAAGTCCCATCACGGCACGGCAATAAGCCAGATGCGAGAGCCCGGCCATGTCGAGCGGCGCGCGCAGATGAGCGCATTCCGCAACGTTGAGCGCTTCCTCGAAGCAGCCGCGTTCAATTAAGAGTACCGACAAATTCCGCAGCGTATCGGGATCTTTCGGAACAAGCTCCAGAGCGCGACGCAGTGCAATCTCCGCCGACGAGTAATCGCGCAAGCCGAGATCCAGGGTGCCAAGCTGAAGGAGGGCGCGCGCATTGCCCGGCTCGTCTTGGATAAGAGCGCTTATAATCGCGCGCGCTTCCGCGACATCACCTCGGCTCTGCAGCGCATGAGCTAGCGCGAGCTTGATTTCCTGGTTGCGGGGGGCGTGCGCCGCTGCGCGCTTGAGGCAAATAACCGCCTCGTCATACCTGCCGAGCATCTCATGGGCGATCCCGAGGTTCGTAGCAAGCCCGGCGTGATCGGGATGGCCTGTCGCCGCCTCCGCCAGGAGCTCGAACGCCAATTCCGCGCGTTGCCGTGCGAGCGCTAGTGTGGCCTTAGCATTAAGCGTATCGGGATCGCTGGTGGCGGCGACCTGCTCCAACAGCACCTCCGCTTCCTCGAGACGGCCGACCGCAATAAACTCCTGCGCCGCTTCAAGCCGGTCTTCTCGCGTCGGGCCGCGCATACCAATGATCGACATGCGCGTTATGCAACTGTCACGCGTTTGCCGTCGAGGCGAAGGTCCTCGCTTACAGCTATCACCTTGCTGTGGGCCATCTCGGAGGCGATACCGGTGACTCTAATGGCCTGGGTTTCGGTCTGCAATAAGTCGATCCGTTCGATGACCGCGATACGCTCGGTCGCCTTTACCACAAGTGAGCCGGCGCTCTCTTCCTGGATGCGCGCCGTGCATCGGACGTGGTCCGCGATCAACGTGTAGAGCTTTCCGATCCAGGTGCTCTTGTTCGCGAGCACGGTAAACAACTTAGCCTGTAGATCGATACTTTCGGCGCGCAAGGAAATACGCTGGTGCGCGGCGATTGTGATGGTCTCGCCATCCATGAACATGTCGCGACCGCCGGGTAAGCCGACTGTACCCCGACTGGAAGCCGTTCGCTCCAGCACGGTCACGACGAACGCTTGTTCCGCCTCACTGAACAGCAGCACCAGATCCTGTGGAATAGGGCGGACCAAGCAGCCTACAGCCACATTTGCAGTGTGACGAGCGCCAGCGACTTCGACCTTCACAGTGGCGCCATCACCGTCGACTGATACGACGCGGGCGCTTTGATGTCCCGGTTCAAGCAAGCGATCGACCGTCGCCAACATGTGTGTGTCTGCTGCACGAACCGTCTTCGTCATTCTTGCTCTCCAGCCGGCTACATGAAAATTATCGATTTCTTTTGTATAACCTCTACATCGCCGCTACTGGACATGATCTCTACCGCTCGACTCACAAGCTTTTGCTCTTCTGTTTTCAACTCTTCTTTGCTCATTGTTGCGTGCGATACGGACACGCTGACGTTGGCGATCTTTCCATCCCGGCCGACCACTTTCAAATCGTCGACGGGCGCGAGCTTGAAATCGCTTCTCCTGAGAATTTTGGTATCACTATCTGCTGACTTGAAATCGGGTCCAAAGACAGATTTGGCCGAGTTTCCGATCACTTGCTTGATCTCGTTTCCTTGGACAATATCAATTCTGTTGCCGACCGTTATCGAGTTAAAATCACTTAGATTGACGGAACATTCGCGGGAGACCTTGTACGTGAACTTTTCTCCGAGGAACATGGATACTTTGCGGGCTATCGTCAGCTTGGTAGTTGCGCCTCTCATGCAGGTGAATTTGGTGCCTTGGAAGAACTCCTGGGTGTTGCCCATCGTCTGCTTCTCTACGTCACCGGTGGTAGTTTCCGACTTGTTGCCTTTGTTGATTAAGTTGACGTGGTTCGAGGCCGTAAGCGTGATGTCGGCGGGCGTACCGTTAACGCCAGCAGTAATTGATATGCCGTTCTCGGCGGAGATCTCATAAGCGCCTTTCAAGACCTTATATTGGGAGTTGCCGTTCGTGACCTCCGTGGTCTGACCGCGACCGACTTTCATCAATGCGGCACCTTCGACGTTTGCCTGGAAGTCTGCATTGGTGAAGGCAAGCATGCCGGTGTTGTCGCTTTCATACTTATTTGTTCCAGCAAGGATCTCGTTGCCAGTCGTGGTCAATCCAGTGACGATCTTTGCCTCCTCCTCCGAATAAGAACCGAGGCGCAGATACGTTGATTTCGTTACGGGAGAGATCCGTGTTTCTGGAACGAACATTCGCGTGTAGGCATTTGGCACGGTCGACTCCCTAATGGTAGGACTGTCGGCGCCTAGCGCTGCGCCATGAAGCGGGTTTGAGAGGGTGATAGCGAAAATCCAAACGCGTTTGGGTTGGCTCCATTCTGCTTAGTGGGCATTCCCAGTTTGGTTGCCGGTGACCCGCCTATCGACAAATTATCGGAACCGGCCTTGGAACGTCCTGGGCCCATCACAAGGCCAGAGATGACGCCGAGGGCCACACCCGCATTGTCGCCAACCGATGCCGTGCGCTGGGTCGTCATGTTGTGGGCCGGCATGCACATGATAAGACAACGAGACTGCGTGGGAATAGCCGTCGTGTTCGTCGCGATGTTTGGATAGGGGGTAGGCACGATGGCGAGGCCGCATGGTGTGTTGCAGACGTCGGGAAAGCCGTGATCCTCCGCCGACATCGGGCCATTTGTATTGACAAAGGTCATCGTTTAGCACTCTCCTTTGAACGGCACGATGCGGCTCGCATCGTAGAGTTCGGCGACAGCGCGTTCAGGTACGGTTTGCAGGGCGCTGCCTTGCTGGGGCACGAGCAGACTGCCGTCAGTCGATGCGCAATGAAAGTCAGTGCGCAGAAAGCGCGAGCTGGAAAAGTCGCTGAGATCGACGTTGGCATGATGCATCAGCCCATACGACAAGTCGGCACCGGCAAATGAAACGGACATGGCCGATGCACCGGTGAAAACGGCCATTCCCAGTTGTGCGCCAGAGAGATCGCAGCCGTCGAGGCGCGCATGTGTGAAAACGCACTGCGTCAAATTGGCATTACGCAGCTGTGCCGCGCGCAGATCGGCCCGCGCGAACAGTGTGTTGGGGGCGGTCGCGTTGGACAGGTCGGCACCCACGAGGCTCGTGCCCATCAAAACCGAGCCGGAAAGGTCGACGCCGGACAGGTTTGTGCGATCGAGCTTGGCGCCGCTCAGGTTCGCTCGGGCAAGCATCAGCCCGGTGAGATCCCGCTCCGACAGGTCGCATTCCGAGAACACGATCGTGTCGCAACGCATTCCCGTCACCTGCGCACTACGCAAATCGGCTTGCGTGATGGCGACGTTCGTAAGCGTGGCGTTGTCGAGTACGATGTCGGCAAGCCCGCAATCCATCAAAGCGCTTTGAGATAGAATCGCGCCGCGCAGGACGGTGTTGGCCAAGATGCAACGCATGACTGTCGTCTGGGTAAACCGCGTCTCGCTGAAGTCGCTATGGCTCAAATCCGATGACATGAACGTCGACTGGGTGAAACCTGCTCGTCTCCAGTCAGATCCGCCAGCGCGGCAACTGACGAACGTGCATTTTTCGAAGCGAGCGTCGGCGAAGGAAGCAGCGTTGAAGTCGCAGTCTTGAAACATCATGCCAGTCAGGGAGGCACCTGTGAAGCTGCTGTTGCGAAAGGAGGAACTCAGCACAACCCCATCGTTCAGGCTCAGTCCAGATAGCATCTGGCCATCGAGGTGAGCTTCGCGGACCGGGAAACCATGGGCAATCGACTGCAATAGCAGATCAATCGACATGACGCGGGACCATCATAACGGTGCGACCGATATTGGCGTTGCTCAAATCGGCTGCGAGCAAAGCAGAGTCCATCAAGTCGGCACCAAAGAGATTTGCATGGCGCAGGCTAGCGCCGGTCAGATCGGCCTGATTGAGATGTGCCTCGAGCAGATTGGCGGCATAGAAGTCGGCACCGCGCAGATCGTTGCCGGTGAATACCGCGCCTTTCAGCGACGTCATTCGGAAGGAGGCGCGTGCGAGAGTCGACTTGCCAAAGTAAACACCGTTTAGTCGGGCCAGGGTGAAATCGCTGCCGCTGAGGTCGGCTGCCTGAAAGGAGAGCGCTTCGGCGCTGCTGCGGCCGAAGCGGGCGTCGCGAAGATCGATGTCGCCGATGAAGCTGACTTGGTCTAATTGGGCGCTGCTGAGATCGAGCTGGGGTGCTGCCACCCTGAGAAAGCAGGTTTGCTCGAGTCGCGCGGCAGCAAAGCTCGTGCCGGACAGCGATAGATCCAAGAATTGAGCCCGATGGAGGACGGCGTCCTCCCAAACGGTATTATCTAGAGTGGCTTGGATGAAGCAGCATTGATCTAGCTGTGCAGAGCGGAACGTTGCCCCGATCATCGGCACCTGCAACACTTGCAACTCGATAAGACGCGCTCGGTCGAAGGATGCGCCCGCCATGCGCGCGCCAAGAAGATTGGCGCGTACAAGCAGGCTGCCCGCAAAGCGCGTTCCGCGGCAGTCGGCTTCACCAAGATTCGTTTCGGTCAGGTCGGTGGTGCTTAAATCAGCGTTGACGAGCGCCGCGCCTGATAGCGTGGCTTTCTTGAATGTGGCGCCCGCGAGATCGGTCCCGTTTAGCTTCGCGCATTCAAGAAAGGCACCGGAGAAGTCCGCGTTCGTGAATCGTCGCCCGGAGAGGTCGGCGCCGGCCAGGTCGCGTCCGGCGACAATGCCGCCGCGCCGAAATTCCTCTTCCACTAGATCCCCCAGCGCCCGTGCGACAGCTGGCGCCAGCATCGTTTCTGGTCTGAGCGGCTTCGGTGAGGCAAGCCTGGCCGCGGCCATGCCGGCAGCCAACTGACCTTCCGCTTGGTCGATCTCGGTCCGCAGAGCAGTCAGTGCCTTCGTAGAGCCCGTGTTGGCGGCGGCGATCGCTGCTTCGGGTCCATCGGCGGTTGCCGTTTGATGCGTTGCACTCAAGGCCTCGAATGGCGAACGCTCATCGGCGGCTAGCTCAGGAAGCAGTTTTTTGAGCGCAGCTTCTGCATCGGCGAAGCCGGTCCGCAGACGTGCTGTGGCATCAGACGGTGTACCGGCCCTCTCGATCTTCGCCAGTAACTCGTCAATCGATAGGCGCGGCGGCGCCTCTGGCCTGACGCTGCGCTCGTTTTCCGGCAGTACAAGCGCCGGAATATCGGGAACTGAAAAGTCGTCGTCGGAGATGGCGTTGCGTATCGGCTCGAGCGGCCGTCCAGGCGCCAGGTTAAAGAAACGAGCATGCGCAAGCTCCAGTTTGTTTTGCTCGTCCAGCGGCTGCTGTGCGGCGCCGATCAGGTTGCTGCGCCAGTTCCGCGCGCGCGTGAGCCTGTCTTCGATCGCGCCTGGCAGGTCCGGATCAATGTCCACCGGCAGCGGCAGATCTTCCTGTAGGCCCGCGTCCATCGACTGCGCGGCATCCATGTTGCTGATTGCGGCGAGCAAGGCGTCGATATCGTTCGCTGTGGCGGTTCCGTCGGCAATCCTTTCATAGGCCGTGCGTGCGGGTTCGTATTGAGCAGCGAGCTTGTCGACGTCCGATTCCGCCTTCTCCTGTACGTTCTCCAAGACGTCGAGAGTCTCGGCCAAATCAATTTCGCCACTCTCTAGTTCTTCAGGCAACAGTTCCGGAATCCTAGAGGGTTCGGTGGATGGTATCTCGATCGCAGGACGCAACGAAGGTGCAAGATCAATTCGCGTGAGTTCCTGATCGAGCGCCCACCGCATGGAGGCCAGCTGCCGCTCTGTACGCTGTTCGGTCAGTTGGCGCCGCCGCGCTGCACGGCGCTCGCGTTCGGCAGCCGAATGCTGAGGGGTGAGTTGATGTTCCGAAAAGGCATAGCGTGCGGCCGTTTTCGGCGCGAGCCGCAACTGCCGGACCGTTAGATAATGATCTAACGGACGCGCAGGCTCGCTTTGTCGCTCGTAGGCGACCGTAATGTCACCAACGTCGCTGCCGTCCAATTCTTGCACGGTGATCGCGGTGCGGTAGATCATGACGCCGCGGCGGGCGCCAGCGAACAGCCACAGGGTATCAATGCGCGTCTGCAGTTCCGTGACGGCACGCGCCGCATCGGTCCAGCCGATGAAGCAGCGCACGCGAAACGCCGGCAGACTGCCTTCAATCAATGGATGGTCCGCGCAGAAGTTCTGCAGCGCGTAGTGTTCTCCGCCGCATATAAAGCCGGTCATGCGCTGGTCTGGCGGAGCGAACAGAAAAAGGCGCGGATCAGCGTCCGTCGCCATAGCCGGTGCAACTGACTTCAGCCACCTGGCGTCATAGCTCCCCGCGTATTGTAGGCGCTCCCTATCATCAAGCGCCATTGGTCCGAAGGCTGCAGGCGGTGCGCTTGTCTCGATGAACTGAATCGCGTGCTCGGGGCTTTCCACGTTGGGCAGGGCCACCAGTTCGCCGGCCATGCTGCGGCGAAGAGCCTCGTGACCAACGCCGACGCGGTTGGCGGCGTAGCCTGGCCCGCCGAAAGCGCGTTGCCGTGTCAACGGCATTTGCGCGAAGCGTTGCACGGCTGTCGGCCGCCAGCCGGTGGCTGCCATCTGCCAATAGCGGTCGCCCGTCACCAGAAGGTGTTTCTGCATCGACCCGAAAGTCCAGCCCACCATCATGCGCTCGGTCGACTGCCCTTCTGGTGCCGCTGCATGTCCGCCGATGAGCACTTCCGCTTGCGGCTTGGGCATGCCGATGTCGAGAGGGTTGCCGGGCGGAAGCTCCTTCGCTGCCATGATCCAGAGTTCCTGCTCGCTCTCCAGACGGTCCGCGCCCGGGTTGGCCAAGTCGAACATTGCGAAAACGGAAACGATGAGGCTTGCCCCTGGCGGACGGCGCTCGCATTTCGTCAAAAGACCCAATGTGCGTGGCTTTATAAAAATGGGCATGATATCCGCCGAAACATTGTCGCTTCCTAGCCATATTTCTCAAACGTGGCGGACTTTCGGTTCACCCATACGGACGCGTCTTCCTGTCACATACCAAATCAGGTGGGGCAGCCAAGTCGGCACAGCGCGGTTGGAAGTCCGAACTGCAGTAGTGTGATCGAGAAAGCCGCGAGTTGCTATGCGGGGCCTCATCGCTCGGAAGCCGCTCGCGCGACCAGATGGAAGACTGCGTCGGGGCTTGCGGCGATTGCCGAAAAGGACAAGAACCTTCAGTTTGCAGAAACGGGGCGCTTCGCTGTCCTTGGAAATGTGCTTTCTGGAGACGAAGCTAGGCAATAACCACATTGCGTCGGCCGCCCGTCATTTGAGCCGACACGCGGTGCCGCGACATCCAAGTAGCAAGACCGAATGCCTGAGCGCGCGCGTCATTTTGACGTTCATCTTTCTTGAGACGATGATGAAGCCATATCTATTGAACAAAAGGGTAACGGCAGATCAGCCGAGCTATCGCCAAATTTTGGTAACGGCCGGGCCGGTCAGGCGGCGGCGGTTTTGGGCTGACGGTCGGTCGGCTTGGCAATGACCTCGATCCCATTGTTGAATGTCACACCGAGAACGAGTTTTGGCAACTGGTTATGACCGTCGAGACGACGCCAATTTTTCTGGGCGCCCTCGACCAGTTTGAAGACCATCGCGAGCGCAGTCTTGTTGGATAGACAGCCCTTCGATCGGATCGTGCGGTGGCGAAGGTGCTTTCAATGGGGTTGGTAACCGGTATAAGATGTTCGGCTGCGGTTTTCAAGATCGTGGCGTATGGTGCGACCATCCGGGACAGAGGCACCGGGAGCACGAAGGTGTGGGCAGGCCGATGCGTACGATGAGCTGCGAGCTCGAGTTAGTAGCTGGCCGCCTCTACGACTAGTAGTTCACCACAGTGATTTTGACGTTTTGATGCCGAGCCATTCGAGGATCGGCAAGCTTTCGGGCGGCACGAGGATTTCGATGCTTCTGGGGACGCCGGGTTGACGTCGGATGAAGCCGTTTCGTTCGAGGGTGACAATCATCTGGTGGACCGAAGGCGGGCTGACGCGGAAGTGGCGCTGAATGTCGGCTTCGGCGGGTGGAATCCGAACATGTAGGCGTAGGTGTGGATGAAGGCCAGGTAATGTCCCTGCTTCTCGATGAAGTGCGCGCCTGATTTTTGACTCATCGCTGGATTCGTCCCGGCCTCCGACAAGGAGGCAAAGCATGAATGTACGTTATCGGGTCGAATTGAGCCAAGCCGAGCGCGATGAACTGACGGCGATGCTCGGTGGCGGCAAACACGCCGCCCGCAAGCTGAAGCGGGCGCAGATTTTGCTGGCGGCCGATAGGGGCGGCCGCGACGAGGAGATTGCCCGGACCGTGAGAGTCAGCCTCTCCACCGTCGGCCGGACCAAGCGCCGCTTCGTGGAAGGCAATCTGGAGCGGGCCTTGAGCGAGGAGCCGCGTCCGGGCGAAGAGCGCAAGCTGACCGGCAAGGAGGAGGCCCTGCTGGTGGCGACCGCATGCGCCAAGCCGCCCGCCGGCCACAAACGCTGGACGCTGACGCTTCTGGCCGACACGATCGTCAAGCTCACCGATCACGACAGCCTGTCGGGCGAGACCGTGCGCCGCCGGCTGGCCGAGAACGATCTCAAGCCATGGCGCAGGGACATGTGGTGCATTCCTCATGTGTCACGGCTGAAGAAGAAACTCTCGAAAGCACTTATGCGTGCAGCGCCGAAAAGAACCGGCTGATCTTGCCGGTGGTGCATGACGTCAAATATGAAATCACTGATTTGCAACAGCGAGTGTCCGCGCTCGCTCAGACTTGCCCTTACACCTTCCTACCTCAGTGACGACTTAAAACGGGTATGATAAACCGGATCAAGCCGCTCAGAAAGTTTGCTAGTGGCTGCCTGGTCTAAACTTCGGTTGCATGATGCCCAGGACCGGTCGTTCAACCCACTCGGGCGGTTAAGCTGCTTAGGACAACACCCGCCGCGCCTCAGGTCGTTGACTGAGGCCACAAGGCGCTTCGGCAGTTTGGGGGTCTTTCCGCCGACACCACCGACGCATGCCGAGCGATCTCAGCAACGGAGGCGTCGACCACGATTGCGTGGCGCCGCTAGCGTAATCGTAGGCGGGATCGCTGGCGACATCCCGAGCGACACCGGGCGCCCCATTGGACCGCTAAATTCAGCAGAGCGATCTGCGCTCCCGTGTCGTGCGCCTGTGTCTCTCTATTGTGGAAAATCGGGAAGTAGTAGCGTCGCATAGTCGGAGCCCTCGTCCTTTGGTCGCGAGCATGCCCGCCCACATCTCGGCGGTTCCTCACCTGTCAAAAACGACAGGGTCCGTGCGACAGTGGCGCTAGCAGACGGGCTCGCGGTTGCCGCCCCTCGCGGCAATACCTCTCGCGTTCGAGCACATTCTGAGGCAGCAAGCCTTACGTATTGAAATCCGATAGCTACCCCTGGTAGTTTCCA
>NZ_JBVVPM010000080.1:0-27741 GCF_055811255.1 Bradyrhizobium sp. MI1.11 | reverse complement strand
ACAGTCTTGGCCGGAGCCTGTCGCGACCCAGACCTTCTCTCTCGACGTCTTCAGCCTCAAAAGCCAATAGCGCAACAGGCCCACAGGGGGAGAAGGGAAGAGGCAGCTACACCGGTATCCGCACGCTCGCCCTTAATCCGCCCATCGGACTGTCGCCAAGCGTAATGTCGCCGCCGTGCGAACGGGCGATGTCGCGGGCGATCGCGAGGCCAAGACCCGTGCCGCCTTCGTCCTGGTTGCGGGCGTTGTCCAGCCGCAGGAACGGCTTGAACACCTCTTCGCGTAAGTGCGCGGGAATACCCGGGCCGTCGTCGTCGACTGTCACGGTCAAATAACGGTGATCGCGCTGGCCGGTGATAGCGATGGCCTTGCCGTAGCGGGCGGCGTTGGTGACGAGGTTGGCGAGGCAGCGCTTGAACGAGGCCGGCTTCACCGTGACCACGGGCAGCCCGTTGAACGCGACGGTCGCAATGTGGCCGTGGCGTTCGGCGTCGCTGCGCAGCTCCTCGAGCGCCTGCGCCATGTCGGTCGGCTGCGACTGCTCGCCGGAATCGCCGCGGGCGAACGCGAGATAGTCCTCCAGCATCATCGACATCTCGTCGACGTCCTTGCGCATGCCCTCCATTTCGGGGCTGTCGCCGATCAGCGCCAGCTCGAGCTTGAACCGCGTCAGGATCGTGCGCAGATCGTGGCTCACGCCGGCGAGCATCGCGGTGCGCTGCTCCATCGTCCGCTCGATGCGCGACTTCATTTCGAGGAAGGCGACCGACGCGCGCCGCACCTCGCGCGCGCCGCGCGGACGGAAATTCGGCGCCTCGCGGCCCTTGCCAAAACTTTCGGCAGCGTCGGCAAGTCGCAGGATCGGCTTGATCTGGTTGCGCAGGAATAGCACCGCGACGATCAGCAGGATCGAGGACGTGCCGACCATCCAGAACAGGAAGATCTCCGAGTTCGAGGCATAGGCGGCGCTGCGCTGCGCGAACACGCGCATCACGGCATCGTCGAGCTGGATCCGGATCTCGACCAGGTTGGAGCGGCCGACCGTGTCGATCCAGAAGGAGCGCCCGATCTGGCGGCCGAGCTGCACCGAGAGCGTCTGGTCGAGCAGCGAGAAGAACGGCTTTGGTCCCGGCGGCGGCATGTCGCCGGCCGGGAGGAAATCGACGACGAGACCGAGGCGCTGCTGCGCGATACGGCGGATCTGGTCGCGATCCTTGTCTTGCGGATAGCCCTTGTAGACGTCGATCAACGCGGCGATGTCCTGCACCACCGCGGCCGACAGGCGGCGTGTCACCGTGTTCCAGTGCCGCTCCATGAACACGAAGGCGACGACCGATTGCAGGATCACCATCGGCACGATCATGATCAGCAGCGCACGCGCATAAAGGCCGGTCGGCATCCAGCCCTTGAACGCGTTGCCCATCCAGCCATTGGCGGCGGAGACGCGGCCGGCGGCGCTCTTCAGAAGCGTCAGGCCGGTATCGATCGTGCTCATCGGTGGCGCTTTACTGTTTTATGGCGAGGCTACCAGCCGGTAGCCGATGCCGCGCACGGCCTGGAGGAACAGCGGATTGGCGGGATCGGTTTCGATCTTGCGCCGGAGGCGGTTGATCTGCACGTCGACGGCGCGCTCGTTGACGCTGCCATTGCCGGTCAGCGCGCTGCGCGGCACGGTCTCGCCCGGTGTCTCCGACAGGATCCGCAGCATCTCGCGCTCGCGGTCGGTGAGGTGAATGACGTCTTCGCCCTGGCGCAATTCGCCGCGCTCGAGGTGGTAGATGTACGGGCCAAACGCGATCTTCTCCACTGCAGCGGCCTGCGGCGGCGGCGCAGCGCGCTTGAGGATGTTGTTGATGCGCAGCGCAAGCTCGCGCGGCTCGAACGGCTTCGCGACGTAATCGTCGGCGCCGATCTGCAGGCCCTCGATGCGCGCTTCGGCTTCATGCCGCGCCGTCAGCATCACGATCGGCACCGAGGACGAGGTCCGGATGAAACGGGCGAGATCGAAGCCGGTCTCGCCGGGCATCATGACATCCAGGATCAAGAGGTCGAAGTGCAGGCCCAAAAGCTTGGAACGGGCGTCGCTGGCGCTCGCGGCGGTCGAGACGCGATAGCCTTCGCCGGCAAGGAAGCGCGAGAGCAGATCGCGGATGCGGCGGTCGTCGTCGACCAGCAGGAGATGCGGGGCATCGTCGGCGGGGCGTGCCGGCGGGCGTGCGAGCGTTGCAGCGAGCGGCACGGTCACTCCTTGTCCTGATTGACGGTGGCAAAGATCGTCTCCAGCACCTTGTCCGGATCGTCGCGGTCGATCATCGCGCGCAGGAAGCGCTTGACGGTCTCGGCATCCTGCGGCGCCATCTCGGCGAGTGCCTTGGTGATGCGCGTGGTCTGCAGGCCGGCGAGCTTCTGCACCAGCGCCTCGCCCTTCGGTGTCGCAAACAGCAGGCGTTGGCGGCGATCATTGTCGCCGGTCTTCTGCACGATATAGCCCTCGTCCAGGAGCTGCTTGAGCACCCGGCCGAGCGATTGCTTGGTGATACGCAGGACGTCGAGGAGGTCGGCGACCTTGAGGCCGGGATAACGATAGACAAAGTGCATGACGCGGTGATGGGCCCGGCCGAAGCCGAACGCCTCCAGCTCCTGGTCGGGATCGCCGACGAAATCGCGATAAGCGAAGAACAGCAGTTCGATGATATCCCAGCGCAAATTGCCTCCGTCGTCTGCGGCCGGCCGCGGCCCGGCAGCGTCTTGAGAAGGAGTCGCGAAATTTATGTCAGGCATATTGACGTATCTTAGTCTCAATGTTACAAAACGATCAGCCCGCACGAAATTTTAGATCGTTTCGCGTCGGGTGGGCATCGAAGCAAGGCCGCCGCAGTGGGCCGGACGGGCGGCGACGGCCGGAGCAGATCTACCGTGCGATTGTCGAACGGCATTTCGGCAAAACATACTGGACTTCCGTCTTCCGCAAAAGCATGTCCTCGGTGACATGCTGGCCACGGAAACCGGCCGTAACAAGGCTGGCGGCGGTCCGGCCAGAAACCAATCGAGCCAGCCGGGCCCAAATCAGGGCAGGTGGGTGCCACAACGGCACCGCCACCGGCAGCGGGAGGCAAGGACATGAGCATGAAATTCGACATCCAGCCCGCATCCAATCCGACCCCCGAGAAGGATCGGGTCGCCAAGCTGGTCGATCCCGGTTTCGGGCGCGTCTTCACCGACCACATGGCGGTGGTCCGCTACAACCAGGCCAAGGGCGGCTGGTACGAGGCGCGTGTCGAGGCCCGCGCCAATTTCCAGATCGATCCGGCCGGCGCCGTCCTCCACTACGCCCAGGAAATTTTTGAAGGCCTCAAGGCCTACAAGCGCGACGACGGCGGCGTGAACCTGTTTCGCCCCGACGCCAATGCACGGCGCTTCAAGGACTCGGCGGACCGCATGGCGATGGCGCAGCTCCCCGAAGACGTCTTCATCGAGGCGGTCGAGCAAATCGTGCGCATCGACCGCGCCTGGATGCCGGGCGGCGAGGGCAGCCTTTACCTGCGCCCCTTCATGATCGCGAGCGAGACCTTCCTCGGCGTCAAGCCGTCGTCCGAATACATTTTCGCGGTGATCGCCTCGCCGGTCGGCTCCTACTTCAAGGGCGGCCCTGCGCCGGTCTCGATCTGGGTGTCCGAGAATTACACGCGCGCCGCGGTCGGCGGCACCGGCGCCGTCAAATGCGGCGGCAACTATGCCGCGAGCCTGCGCGCCCAGGCCGAAGCGATCCAGCACGGCTGCGACCAGGTCGTGTTCCTCGATGCGATCGAGCGCCGCTATATCGAAGAGCTCGGCGGCATGAACGTGTTCTTCGTGTTCGACGACGGCTCGCTCTCGACCCCGCCGCTCGGCACCATCCTGCCCGGCATCACCCGCGATTCCATCATCGCGCTGGCCAAAGATGCCGGCAAGACCGTGCGCGAGGAGCCGTACTCGCTCGACCAGTGGCGCAAGGATGCGGCAAGCGGCAAGCTGAAGGAAGCGTTTGCCTGCGGCACCGCCGCCGTGATCTCGCCGATCGGCACGGTGCGCTCGGTGAGCGGCGATTTCGAGATCAGCGGCGGCGCCGCGGGCCCGGTCGCCATGGGCCTGCGCAAGCAACTCGTCGACATCCAGTACGGCCGCACCAACGATCCGCACAACTGGATCCGCAATCTGTCTTGATTTTTGCCCTCTCTCTCCCCGCGCGCGGGGAGAGAGAGGCGCCATGAACGCGACACGATGATCGTGCGACAAAGTCCGAGACCTCGAATACTCGAACATCGAGTCATCTGGACATCGCGATCATGGCATCCACTCTTCCCCAACCCCTGAAATGGGTCGTTCTCGCCGCGATCACCGGCGTCACCGTCTTTGGCATTCTGACCATCGGCCCCAAGCCGGACGTCTCCGCTGAGGGCCGTTCGCCCGTCGTCGACGTGCGCACCACCGATCCCGAGATGAACACCGCGATCGCGCGCGCCCGCGGCACGCTGCCGACATTCTGGGCCTCCTATGAGGCGCCGAAGCCGTCGGAGACAGGGCATGCCCTGAAGGTGCACTTTTCGACCCGCAAAGGCGGTGAGCACATCTGGATGGCCGAGGTGAAGAAGATACCCAACGGGGCCTATTCCGGCCTCTTCGCCAACGAGCCACGCGATCTGCCCGGCAAGCGGGCAGGCGACAAGGTCGAATTCACTGAAGCCGACATCTCGGACTGGATGTTCATGCGCAACGGCAAGATCGTCGGCGGCGAAACCATCAAGCCAACGCTGAAGTCGCTGCCGAAAGCGGATGCCGACGCGCTCCGGGCGCGGATGGAGCAGCCGTAAGAGCCTACCCGGCAGTTGCCGCCTCGCGCGTCGGCTGGTAAATGCCGCGCATGGCCGAAAAATCCAAAAAACCCCAGAAACTGAAGGCGCGCCTGCCGCGCGGGCTCGAGGATCGCGATCCCGCCGCGATCCGGGCGACGCGCGAGATGGTGGAGAAGATCCGGACCGTCTATGAGCTCTACGGGTTCGAGCCCGTGGAAACGCCGGCGATGGAATACACCGATGCGCTCGGCAAGTTCCTGCCCGACCAGGATCGTCCGAACGAGGGCGTGTTCTCGTTCCAGGACGACGACGAGCAGTGGATCAGCTTGCGCTACGACCTGACCGCGCCGCTCGCGCGCTACGTTGGCGAGCGCTACGGTACCGACGGTCTTGTATTGCCCTATCGCAGCTATCGCGTCGGTTACGTCTTCCGCAACGAGAAGCCCGGCCCCGGCCGATTCCGCCAGTTCATGCAGTTCGACGCGGACACGGTGGGCTCGGCAACACCGGCGGCCGATGCCGAGATCTGCATGATGGCGGCCGACACGATGGAGGCGCTGGGCGTTGCGCGCGGCTCGTATGTCGTGAGGGTGAACAATCGCAAGGTGCTTGACGGCGTTCTGGAAGCAATCGGGCTCGGTGGCGAAGAGAACGCAGCACGCAGACTGACCGTGTTGCGCGCGATCGATAAGCTCGACAAGTTTCCCGCCGAGGAAGTTCGCAAGCTGCTCGGTCCCGGCAGATGGGATGGCGGCGAAGAAGGCAAGGGCGACTTCACGAAGGGCGCCAATTTGAGCGCGTCGGAAGCTGACGTCGTTCTCGCCATCACCAAACCGCACGACGACTGGAAAGAGGCGATCGCCGCGGCGGAAACCTATCTCGCCAAGAGCGAAGTCGGTCAGGCCGGCGTGAGCGAGCTGGAAGAAATCGCCAAACTGGTGACGGCTTCGGGATACGGCGCAGACCGCATCCGCATCGATCCCTCCGTCGTGCGCGGCCTCGAATATTACACCGGCCCCGTCTACGAGGTCGAACTGCTGCTCGAGACCAAGGACGACAAAGGCCGTCCGGTCCGGTTTGGCTCGGTCGGCGGTGGTGGCCGCTATGATGGTCTGGTCTCGCGCTTCCGCGGCGAGCCGGTGCCGGCGACCGGATTCTCGATCGGCGTGTCCAGGCTTCAGGCCGCGCTGACGCTGCTTGGCAAGCTCGATACGAAGCCCGAATTCGGCCCAGTCGTGGTCACCGTGTTCGACCGCGACCGCGTCGCCGACTACCAGAAGATGGTCGCATCGTTGCGAACCGCCGGGATCCGTGCCGAGCTCTATCTGGGCAATCCCAAGAACATGGGCAACCAGCTCAAATATGCCGATCGCCGCAATGCGCCTTGCGTCATCATCCAGGGCTCGGATGAAAAAGCGCGTGGCGAGGTGCAGATCAAGGATCTGATCGAAGGCGCGAAGGCTGCGGCCGCGATCGCTTCCAACCAGGAATGGCGTGAGAGCCGCCCGGCGCAGTTCTCGTGCGGCGAGACCGACCTCGTCGCCAGAGTGCGCGAGGTGTTGGCGCGCCATGACGTAAAGTGGGGATAGCTATGCCGGCAGGCGTCATGCCCGGGCTTGTCCCGGGCATCCACGCCTTGTTTGATGGAAGAGAACGTGGATGGCCGGGACAAGCCCGGCCATGACGACAGCATAGGGAGAGAAAAATGCCTGAGATCACTGTCAGCATGGCCGCGGGCCGCACCGACGAGCAGAAGGCCGGCATGATGCGCGACATCACCCAGGCGCTGGTGAAGAATCTCGGCGTCGATGCCGACGCCGTCGTCATCCAGATCAACGAAGCCCCGCTTGCCCACAAGATGAAGGGCGGCAAGACGTTCGTGGAGCGCGCGGCGGCTGCGAAGAAGTGACGCGTTAGCGTCATTCCGGGGCAGCCGTGAGGGCTGACCCCGGAATCTCGATCGACAATCTCTGGATTCCGGGTTCGCGCTTCGCGCGCCCCGGAACGACGGGCGGGATCCATGGACGCACGCGACTTCATCAAGGCCGGCATGAGCGCCGAGCGCACGCTGGTGGTGCCGGTGGAGCGCACGGTCGGGCATTTCGTGCCCGGCATGCCGATGGTCTATGCGACGCCGATGATGATTCTGGAAATGGAGATGACGTCGGGCGATGCGATCCGTAGCGTCCTTCAGCCCGGCTGGGTCACCGTCGGCACCGAGGTCGACATCCGCCATCTTGCAGCAGCTCTCGTCGGTGCGACGGTGCGGACTACCGCGAAGGTGGTCGCGGTCGAGCGCCGCGTCATCCGCTTCGAGGTCGAGGCCTTCGAGGGCTCGCGAAAACTCGGCGAAGGCCGCCACGCGCGCGGGCTCATTAATGTCGCGATGTTCAACAAGCGGCTGGGGACGAGCTAGGAGCCGCTTGCTCCGCCCTCATCCTGAGGAGACCGCGCCGCGGTCGTCTCGAAGGATCGCCACAGGCGAGAGCCGGGCCTGCATGGTTCGAGACGGCGCTTCGCGCCTCCTCACCATGAGGGGATAGCTTCCTTACTTCGCCAATTCCTTCGACCGTTTCGTCGCCGCCGCGATCGCACGGATCATCAGATCGCGCAGGCCGGGCTCGCCCATCAGCACGCCGAGTGCCGCAGCCGTGGTGCCGCCGGGCGAGGTGACGTTCTGGCGCAGCGTGCCGGAGGCAAGCTCCGACTGGTGGAGAAGTTCACCGGAGCCGGCGACGGTTTGGCGCGCGAGTTTTGTCGCGAGCGCCTCGGGCAATCCCGCCTCGACACCGGCGCGCGCGAGCTCTTCGGCCAGCAAAAACACATAGGCCGGGCCCGAGCCGGACACCGCGGTCACCGCGTCCATCAGGCTCTCATCGTCGACCCATTCGACCGAGCCGGTGGCGCGTAGTAGCGCATCGGCCACCGCGCGTTGCTGTGCGCTGACATTGTTCGCGGCGACAGCCACCGTGATGCCGCGACCGATCGCGGCCGGTGTGTTTGGCATCGCGCGCACCACAGCGCCGCCGCAGACCTCCTCGAGGGAGGCGATCGTGGTTCCCGCCATGATCGACACTACCGCGGTCTTGTCGGAGACGAACGGCTTCAGCTTGGCGCCGGCCTCGCGGAACATCTGCGGCTTCACCGCGACCACGAGCGTCTCGACCTGGCCCGCCGTCGTCACGTCGGGATTGAGCGCAATCCCCTTGGCGGCAAGTGCGGTGATCTCGGCCGAGATGTGAGGATCAATCACCGCGACGCGGCGCGGGTCGAGCCCACCCGAAAGCCATCCGGTCAGCATCGCGCCGCCCATCTTGCCGGCGCCGGCGAGCAGGATGGTGCCGGTGATGTTTTGGAGAGTGCTGTTCGCCATCGCTGTCGCCACCGCCGTCGTCCTGGCCTAGTGCGCAATTGCGCACGGGGGGCCAGGACCCATTACCACGGCTGGTTCTAGTGGAAGGATGGCAGGGCAACAAGCACCGCGAGACACGGAGAGACCTCGCGATATGGTCCTGGCTTTCGCCAGGACGACGATGAGGAGGGAGGTGTGGCTCCCTCACTTGCTGAGAGGCCTTAAGCCTCGCCCACCGTGTCGAACATGGCCGCGTCCATGGCTTCCGCCGTGGACTTGCCGGCCCACACCACGAACTGGAACGCCGGGAAATAGCGTTCGCAGGCGTGGATGGCGCCGGCGAGCATGGCTTCGCACTGGCCGGTGGAGGCGATGAGCCCGCCCGGCAGCACCAGGGCCTGCCGGTGCATGATCATGCCGGTGGTGGTCCACAGGTCGAAGTGCCCGACCCACAGCTGCTCGTTGACCGCGGCGACGAGCCGCTGGACCTCAGATCGCCGCGCAACCGGAATCTTCATGTCGAATGCGCAGGCCAGATGCAGCGCCTCGATCTCGCCCATCCAGGTGAAGGAGATCTGGTAGTCGGTCCATTGTCCCTTGGAGACAATCGTGAGTTCGTCTTCGCCGGAGCGTTCGAACGGCCAGTTGTTGCTGGCAGCGATATCCTCGACCACCGCGAGCGGATGGTTTTTGGAATCGATAGTGCCTTCGAGCAGGGACATGCCGTCTCGACCTCTTGCCTTTTTGTTGTCTTTGATACGCACGCGGTTGGTCCGGCGCGCGCTCCCTTAAATTTGCTAAGGCGATCCGTTCGGATCAGCGCGGGCTTGTCGCGGATCAACTGATGTGATTTGCGGAATCTGCGCAACTGGCTGCCGAGTCCGTCCACAAGTCAGGACTCGTTCGTCCACAGCTCATCTCGGCCACAATTATTAACGGGAAGAACAAATCGGAATCGGATTTGGGGCCGCCCCCGATCGTTAATTCCGCGGCGTGCCCCCTGGACCGCCTTCGCGGTATGGGACCATGCGATTTTCCCATGCGGAACCCGCTTGCCGCGGCCCCGAACCGGCGTCATATTTCGGTCAGGCCGTTCATTCCGGACGGCCGATGTTCTCAGGGCGGGGTGAAAGTCCCCACCGGCGGTAAGGGCCGTAAGGCCCAAGCCCGCGAGCGCCTTCCTCAAAGCCTGTTGCTGCGGGGAAGGGTCAGCAGATTCGGTGCAACTCCGAAGCCGACGGTTAAAGTCCGGATGAAAGAGAACGGTCGGTGGCAGACGCATCGCAGGATGCGGCTGTTTGTCGTTCCGTGTGCCCTGATTCTGGTCCTTAACTGAGGAAAGCCATGAATCAGATGTTGCAAGATCCCCAAGCCGAAACCTCCCAACCAACCCAAACGCCACCGCCGGTTCCACAGGACCCGGCGCCCGACCACCCGCGCTTCGCGAAACCGCAGCGGGTGGCCTTCGTGCAGGCCTGCTGGCACCGCGACGTGGTCGAGGAGGCCCGTATCGCCTTCGTGAAGGAGGCAGAAGCGCGCCACCTCAATCATGTCGACGTGTTCGAGGTGCCGGGCTCGTTCGAGATCCCGCTGCATGCGCAGATCCTCGCCAAGACGCGGCGCTACACCGCGATCGTCGCGGCCGGCCTCGTCGTCGACGGCGGCATCTACCGCCATGAATTCGTCGCCGACACCGTGATCAAGGCGTTGATGGACGTGCAGCTGCGTACCGAGGTGCCCGTGTTCTCCGCGGTGCTGACGCCGCAGCAATTCCACGAGACCGAGGTGCACTACGATTTCTTCCGCAGGCATTTTGCGATCAAGGGCGTCGAAGTGGCGGCCGCCTGTGCGGAGACATTGCTCGGGCTCGAACGCCTGCGCGGCCAGGTCGCCGCGGGAATCGTGTAACGCCGCGCAACGACCATCCCTCATCCCGAGGGGCGCGAAGCGCGTCCCGAAGGATGAGGGGTGATCGCAGCCGTCATCACCCCAATGACACGCCCGCTTTGGCGCGGCTGATTCCGAGCGCCAGGATGCGCTGCAGGAGAGCCGGATATTTCAGCCCGTCATGTAGAGCGGCCGTGGCGAATTCCTGGCTCTTGGCGATCTCGGGATTTGGATTGGCTTCGATGAAATACGGCGTGCCGTCGGCGGTGAGACGAAAATCGATACGAGCGTAGCCGTCGAGGCCAAGCACCCGGTAGATGCGTTTCGCGGCCCGCTGGATCCTGGCGGTCACTTCCGGCGCCAGATCCTTCGCAGGCCCGTCGACGATGCCGACCTTCTCCTGATAGTCGGTGTCGTGCTTGGCTTTCTCCGTGGCGATGTGCCGTGACGAGCGGCCGCCCATGCTGCCGAATTTCAACTCCCAGACCGGCAGGACTCGTAAGCGGTTGTTGCCGAGCACGCCGACGTAAAGCTCTCGTCCTTCGATGAACTGCTCGGCGATGGCGGCGGATTCGACCCGTTCGTGGATGAAGGCGACCCGCTCGGCCAGCTTCTCGTCGGTGTCGACGATCGATGCTTGCGAGATGCCGAACGAGCCATCCATGTTCAGGCTCTTGACGATCAGCGGCAGCGCAAGACGCGTCGGGCGTTTCACCTTGCGGCGCATCGGGAAGACGGCAAAGGCCGGCGCGGCGATCCGGCGGTGATGCACCAGCGTCTTGGACAGATCCTTGCCGCGGGCCAGGGTCAGGCCGCGCGGATTGCACCCGGTATAAGGGACCTTCATCAGCTCGAGATAGCTCGCGATGTGCTGGTCGAAGGCGACGTTGTTGTGGAATTCCTCCAGCAGCGTGAAAACCACGTGCGGCTTGAACTCCTCGATCGCCTCGCGCACCGGCTTGATTTCCTCCTGCGCGCCTAGCGGGCGAACCTCATGGCCGGCTGCGCGCAAGGTGCTCACCACGTCGTATTCGGTTTTCCACGCATTGATTTCCTGCGCGGTGTGCCCGTCGCTGGAGTCCGGCGGCACGAAGTCCGGATGCATGAGCACCAGAATGCGCAGACGTCTCATAGCGCGATCCATTTTCGTCGAGATGGGCCAAACATCGTGTGCATCGTCTTGGCGGTCACGAGGACGATGAAGTCGAGAACGAGCTTCTGTTCAGGACCGACGGCGCGCAGGTCGAGCTCGCGGCAGCGGGAGATCATCTCGTCAAGCACGGCATCGAGCGTAAGCTGATTCTCGCCGGTCCATCGCGCGACCAATTGCCTGATCTGGGAGCGGTGGCGCCTGATCAGGGTCGAAGCCGGCTTTGAGCGGTGATGCCGCGGATCGGCCGAAAACAGCCGGGAGAGATCGCGGTCGTAGGTCTTGGGAGGCGTGAAGGCGTAGAACGCCTGCTTCTTCTTGTAGTGCTCTTCGAGCGTTTGGCTGAGCCGACCCAGCGGATCGACACGCTCCCGCGTCGTGATCGGCGGCCGCTTTCCCGCGATCTCGCCCATCAGCTCGTCGACATATTCGAGCTTCTTCAGTGCCGGCCAACCAGCGTATCGCGTCCGCCAGTTCGAACGGGGCCGTAGCCACACCGCAAACGTCTCGGCGAAATCCTCGTCCGGATGGCTCTGCGCGTACCAGAGCCGCAGATGCTGGACATAGCGCCGGCTCGCCGGATTGGGCCGGTAATAGCGCGGATAATGTTTCGACGACGGGCCGAACAGTTGCTGCCAGCGCCGGCGGCGCTGCAACTGGTAGCCGTGCTGTATGGCGTGGCCCGCTTCGTGACGGAGGATGGCCATGCATTCGCGCCAGGTTCCGCCCTCGACGTCGAACATCATCTTCTTCTCGAGCTTCATCAGGCGGGGATGAGCGAGATAGAACGGAATGGCGATGCCGGGAACGCCGCCCGGGCTGAACCATTCGCTCGACATCCAGGTGTGCGGCCGCAGCCGGATGCCGCGCTCCTCGAGCTCCTCGTACAGCGTGCTGACGCAATCCTCGAGCCAGGTGCCTTCGACCGTAACCCTCAGGCTGGAGAGGCGTTGCTTGAGCAACTCGTCATCCGCCAGCTTCTCCCAGGCAAATTTCCGGCGTGGCATCGGGCATCCAGAGGGCAGAGATGACTCGGGATTCGGATGATGTCATGGGCGGTCGTTGGCAACAATGGGGAGCGGCGGCGCGTGAGGGAGCCGTAGGGTGGGTTAGGCGCAGCCGTAACCCGCCTCTTACTTTCCGCGGGGGTAGAAGTGGTGGGTTACGCCGAGCGGTCTGCGCTTCGCGCAGTCCGCAGGGCTAACCCACCCTACGAGGTCAGCGTGCTCAGTCGAACAGGCTCGACACCGACTCTTCCGCGGCGGTGCGCGCGATCGCGTCCGAGATCAAGCTGGCGATCGGCAGCGTGCGGATGTTCGGGGCCTTGCTCACCGCCTCGGTCGGCAGGATTGAGTCGGTGATCACCAGTTCCTTCAGCCTGGAGTTCGTGATCCGGGCGGCCGCGCCGCCGGAGAGCACGCCGTGGGTGATGTAGGCGTAGACGTCCTTGGCGCCCTTGGCGATCAGCGCGTCGGCCGCGTTCACCAGCGTGCCGCCGGAGTCCACGATGTCGTCGATCAGGATGCAGGTGTAGCCGGCGACGTCGCCGATCACGTTCATGACCTCGGATTCACCCGCCCTCTCGCGGCGCTTGTCGACGATCGCAAGCGGTGTGTTGATGCGCTTGGCGAGACCGCGTGCGCGGGCCACGCCGCCGACGTCCGGCGAGATCACCATCGTCCTGGAGAGGTCGAACTTGTCCTTGATGTCGCGCACCATCAGCGGCGCCGCGTAGAGGTTGTCGGTGGGGATGTCGAAGAAGCCCTGGATCTGGCCGGCATGCAGGTCGAGCGTCATGACGCGGTCGACGCCGGCCTGCGTGATCAAATTGGCGACGAGTTTAGCCGAGATCGGCGTGCGCGAACCCGATTTGCGGTCCTGCCGGGCGTAGCCGAAATAGGGCAGCACCGCAGTGATGCGGCGCGCCGAGGAGCGGCGCAGTGCGTCGGTGATGATCAGCAATTCCATCAGATGGTCGTTCGCCGGGAACGAGGTCGACTGGATGACGAAGGCATCCGAGCCGCGCACGTTCTCCTGGATCTCGACGAAGATCTCCATGTCGGCGAAGCGCCGTACCACCGCCTTGGTCAGCGGCAGGTCGAGACCTTGCGCGATGGCCTGTGCGAGAGCCGGGTTGGAGTTGCCGGCGACGAGCTTGATGGAGCCGTTCTTGGCCGACATGGACGCTTCCTCCCGCGCTTTGCTGGACACGATGTTCAACATCAAACAATACCCACTGGAAGCACGGTTACGACGGGCGAGGAAATATCAGGCCGGGGGCTGCAATGGCAACCCGGGACGCTACGTTTTCCCTGCGAAATCCCGAGTCGGGCCAACGGTTTGGCCGGAAGTTGGGGCCGTGGTTTCGCGGGGGTTATCGCTCGGCATAGCCCAGCGCCGAGGCCGGCATCCCGGCCGCCGGAGCCTCCGGGATCACGCTCGCCACAGCCGCCCCGCGCAAGCCGGGAGCCGAGCCCGGCGCATCCGGCGTACCGTTGATCATGTTGGAAAGTCCGCTGAATCCGGCCTGGGCGATCTTCCGCAGCACGAGGTCGTCGGCAGCTCCCCAAGGATCCCGGGCAGCGTCGCGGCCGCCCTTGGCCGCCGTAGGTTCCTCGCCGGAAAGGCGCAGCGCCCGCTGCTGGTTGGCGTCGTAGACGTCCCAGACCCAGGCGATCACGGTCTTGCCGCGCACGATCTGAGCGGAGAGGTAGCTGCGCACGCGGTAGGCAGCCGTCCCCTCGCGGGAGACCACGGACAGGCTGCGCAGCTTGGATTCGGTGTCGAGCACGCCGACCATGCGGTCGAACACTTGCGGCGGCGGCCCGTCGATCGATTCGAACGCGACTGTCGCCCCGGAGCCGGCGCTCGGCGCCATGGCGTAGGAGTTTGCGGCACCACCGCCACCGGCACAGCCGCCAAGCGCGGTCGCAGCCGTCAGCAGCATGACCGCCAGCACGCGCGAACCTGCGCGGCGCAAGATGAATGACGCGTCCCTCATTATGGAGGGCAGCGATATCGTTAAAACGCATTAACGTCTAGGGCGGGGGCGCCACAGCCCACTGTCATCGCGCGCAGGCATAGCCCCGGAATGACACGGGGTTGCCTTTGTGTTCACGCTTCGAGCGCGATCGCGTGAACGTGGCGGCCGTAATCCGGCTCCTTGCGATGCACCGAGCGGCGGTAGCTGAAGAAGCGTTCGTCGGCGTAGGTGTCCAGACCGAGATCGTCGATCATCAGGATGCCCGCGGCTTCCAGACGCTTGCGGATGAAGCCGGCGAGGTCGAACATCGCGTGTCCCTCGCGCACCGACGGGATGAAGAACATCGTGTTGTCCGCATCCGCCTCGATGAAGCGCGCCACGAACTCGTTGCCGACTTCATAACTGTCCTGGCGGATCAGCGGGCCGATCGCGGCGATGATGCCGCTGCGCGAGGCGCCGAGTTTTTCCATCGCTGAAATGGTCTGCTCCAGCACGCCGGTGAGCGCGCCCTTCCAGCCGGCATGCGCGCCGCCGATCACGCCCGCATTGGGGTCGACGAACAGCACGGGCCCGCAGTCGGCGGTGGAGACGCCGAGCGCAATGCCGGGCACCTTCGTCACCAGCGCATCGCCCTTCGGCCGCGGCCCGCTCGGCCACGGAGCTTCGGCCACCAGCACGTCGGGCGAATGGATCTGGTGCAGGCTGAGAAAGCGTTCCGGTGCGACGCCGATATGCTCGGCCATGCGGCGGCGGTTCTCTGCGACAAGGGCCTGGTCGTCGTTGGAGCCGAGCCCGCCGTTCAGCGCGGAATAGATACCGCCCGAGACGCCGCCCTCGCGGGTGAAGAAGGCGTGGCGCAGGCCGGGCACCGCGGAGAGCAGCGAGGAGGCAAGCGTCATGAACCGTCTCCGGCGCGTTCGAGATCGCTGAGGCCGGCAAGGCCCGTCAATCGAGGCTCGGAAATGCCGAGCACCTTGAACATCGAACCCATGCCGCTGCGCCCGGTTTCAGTCAGGCGCTTGAGCGCGATCGAAATGTCGGTGGCAACGTCGGGCGCCGCCTTCTGCATCAAGGCGGCGGCACGGGTCTCGATGCCGACGCGCTTGAGGAAATCGCCCTGCGTCACCGGCCCGTGCACGCGGGCGCCCACGTCCTCCGCCCCGCGCGCGAGCGCCTGGAAGTCGACATGGGCCGTGACGTCGGCTTGGCCCGGCGCCTTCAGGGGATCGGTGAAGGTGTGGCGCGCGATCGCCTGGAAGGTGTCGCCGGCATCGCTGCGCAGATGGCCGTAATCGATGATCAGCGCCGCGCCGTCCTGGTCGCGCACGCGGCTGGCGAGCTTCATAATCTCGGCATCGGACCGCCACTCGAACACGGCCCCGACGGGCGCGGCGCGCACCAGAGGCGGCAGCAGCACCTCGAAGCGTGGGGTCGGCTCGGCCGCCGCGCCGAATTGAAGTTTTCCGTTGGCGTCCACCTCGATCACGCGCTCGTGCCAGCCGTTCTCGTGACGGACCATCTGGTGGATCGGCAGCACGTCGAAATATTCGTTGGCGAGGATGATGCTCGGTCCGTCCGGCACGTCGTCGATGCTGTCGTGCCAGGCAATGTTGCGCACGCCCGACAGCGTCGCACTCTGCCGCTCGCGCAGGACCGGATTGACCTCGACCATGTGGATGTGGAGCGCCTGGTAGAGCGGCGGCAGCACGCGGAGCGCACGCAGCGCATCGGCCATCATGGTGCCGCGGCCAGGACCGAGCTCGATCAGCCGCAGGAATTGCGGCGAGCCCATCTGCTTCCACACCGAGGCGGTCCATAGGCCCAACAGCTCGCCGAACATCTGGCTGACCTCGGGCGCGGTGGTGAAGTCGCCTTCTCGTCCCAACGGATCGCGCGAGACGTAATAGCCATAGCGCGGATGCATCAGGCACAGTTCCATGTACCGCCAGACCGGCATGGGGCCTGAGGATTTGATCAGCGCCTTGATCTCGTCGAGTAACGGCTGGTCGGTCACGGCCTATCTTCTCAAAAGGAATTAACGAATAGCCCCTGCGGGCTCGGGCGCACCGCGCCTCACTGCCAATACAATAAGTATGCCGCCCACAATAAGCATCGGAATCGACAACAGCATGCCCATGGTTAATCCGCCCCAGAGGAAGCCGAGCTGGACGTCCGGTTCACGGAAATGCTCGCCGGCGATCCGGCTCAGACCATAGATCAGGATGAACGCGCCGAGGATCATGCCCGGCCGCTTCAGGGCGCCGAAGCGGATCATGATCGCGAGCACCGTGAACAGCAAAATGCCCTCCATGCCGGCCTCGTAGAGCTGGCTCGGATGACGCGGCAGTTGGGTGGGATCGTTGGGGAAGATCATCGCCCAGGGCAGCTCCGGCCCGGCGGTGCGGCCCCACAATTCGCCATTGATGAAATTGGCGATGCGGCCGAGCAGCAGCCCGACCGGGGCGACGGCGGTGGTGATGTCGCCGAGCGACAGGATCGAGATGCGGTTGCGATAGGCGAACCACATCACCGCGACGACGCAGCCGAGGAAGCCGCCGTGGAAGGACATGCCGCCTTCCCACAGCCTGAAGATCGCGGCGGGATGGTCGATGAAGAAGGGCAGATTGTAGAACAGCACATAGCCGGTGCGGCCGCCGAGGATGATGCCGAGCGTGACCCACAGAATGAAGTCGTCGATCTGCACCAACGACATCGGCGCCGGGCCGCCCCACAGCCGCTCTTTCTTCAGGAGCGAGCGCGCATAGAGCCAACCGAACACGATGCCGCAGATATAAGCCAGCGCGTACCAGCGGATCGCGAACGGACCGATCTCGATCGCGATCGGCTTGAAGGCGGGAAAGTCGATGAGCAGAAAGGGCATCGCGCCTTCTATGTCTAGACGAGATTGCGGCGATAGAGCGCCAGCAGACGCTCCCAATGCCGTTCGGCGGCGTTGCGGTCGTAGACCGGACGCTTGGGGAAGGCAAAGCCGTGATGGGTCCCGGGATAGATCTCGACTTCGGCTTTGGCGCCGCTCATGCCCTGCTTCACCTTCTCGATGATCTCGGCGGGTGCGTAGATGTCGGTCTCGGCGCAGGCGAAGTAGAGTTCGGCTTTGGTCTTGGCTGCCGCGAGATGCGGGCTGTCGTCCTGGTCGGTTGCGAGCTGCGTGCCGTAGACAGAGGCGGCGGCCTTGACGCGATCGGGAAAATGCGTGGCGGCGTTGACGGCGTAGCGGCCGCTCATGCAGTAGCCGACGGTGCCGATCAGTTTGGTGTTCGCGGCCGCCTGGCCCTCGGCATAGGTCAGCAGTGCCCGCGTGTCGTCCATGATCATCGGGATCGTGAGCGATCCCATCAGCGCGAACATGCGCTTCCGCTCCGGGGCGTTCGGATCGGCCGGCAGCGCGCCGAGCTCCATCACGCCGGAGCGGTAATAGAGGTTCGGCAGCATCACGTAATAGCCCGACGTCGCGAGCCGGCGCGCCATGTCGCGCAGCTCTTCGCGGATCGCCGGCGCGTCCATGTAGAACAGGATGACCGGAAACGGCCCGCCGCGTTCGGGATGGCTGATGAAGGTTGCGGTATGACCGTCCTTGGTGGGGATCGCGATCTGCTGGTCGATCATCTCGAGCGCCTTTGTGATTCTTCTTATGCAGGGACGTTGAATACGATTGCAAGGAAACCGGGGCATGACAAGGATACCGCCGATCGGCCCTTGAACCGGCCCCATCGGATTGCCATTGTCTCCCGGCGTGTTCGCGCAGAGTTCATCGAAAGCCGCCAGGAGACCGACATGACCCAGACCAACAACCGGTTTTTCGACGAGATCGGCCGCTTGATGAACGACGCCGCCGGTGCCGCGCAGGGAGTCAAGCGTGAGTTCGACACGGTGATGCGCACCCAGGCCGAAAAATTCCTGCGCGACATGGACCTGGTCAAGCGCGAGGAGTTCGAGGCGGTCAAGGACATGGCGCGCCTGGCGCGTGAGGAGAACGAGGCTCTGAAGGCGCGCATCGCGGCGCTGGAGGCCAAGCTCGGCGGCTAACTCCGCCGGTCCATCCGGGCGATCCGGTTCCGCCCGGCAGCCCATTCTCCTTGTCATTTCCGCGTCTTCCGGGTAAAAGCCCGCCACGTCCGCAGCCCCCGCACCCCTGGAGGCTTGCTGCGGCGTATGCCATGGGCCGCGTTGCGGCCCATTAACTTTTGCAAAAACAAGGACTTAACGTTATGGCGACCGTCAAGGAATTGAAGGCGACCGCACGTCCGAAGAGCGGCAAGGGGGCCGCCCGGGCTGAGCGTCGCGCCGGGAGAGTGCCCGGAGTGATCTATGGCAACAACCAGCCCCCGCTGACCATCTCGGTTGACGATCGCGAACTGCGCTCGCGCATCCTCGCCGGCCGGTTCCTGACCACGCTGGTCGACATCGACCTCGAAGGCAACAAGCACCGCGTGATTCCGCGCGACTACCACCTCGATCCGGTCAAGGACTTCCCGATCCACGTCGACTTCATGCGGCTCGGCGAAGGCGCCACCATCCGCATCAGCGTTCCCTTGCACGTGGTGAAGGCTGAAGGTTCGCCCGGCGTGAAGCGCGGCGGCGCCGTGAACATCGTTGCGCACGCGATCGAGCTCGAGTGCGGCGTGGAGAACATCCCGCAGTTCATCGAGGCTGACGTCGGTTCGCTCGAGATCGGCCACTCGCTGCATCTCTCCGACATCAAGCTGCCGGCCGGCGTGAAGGCGCTGACCTCCGAGGACGCGACCCTCGTCACCATCGTGCCGCCGTCCGGCTACGCCGAAGAGCAGAAGGCTGCGGCTGCTGCTCCGGCTGCGGGTGCTGCTGCTCCGGCGGCTGGTGCTGCTCCGGCTGCGGGTGCTGCTGCTCCGGCAGCGGCTGCCAAGGCCCCGGCTGCCAAGGCCCCCGCCGGCGGCGACAAGAAGAAGTAATCTCTCAAAGCTGGCGCGCGGTCCCTGACCGCGCGCCGAGCGAGGGGCGCGCCGCGTCATGCGACTGTTTGTTGGGCTCGGCAATCCCGGCCCGAAATTCGCACGTAACCGGCACAATGTCGGCTTCATGGCCGTCGACGAGATCGCGCGGCGTCATGGGTTCGCACCCTGGCGCCGCAGGTTTCAGGGCGAGACCTCGGAAGGCACGCTCGGCACCGAGCGCGTGATCCTGCTCAAGCCGATGACCTACATGAACGAGTCCGGCCGCAGCGTTCAAGAAGCGGCAAGCTTCTTCAAGATCGCGCTGGGCGACGTCACCGTATTCCATGACGAACTCGAACTGCCGCCGGGCAAGGTGCGGGTGAAGATCGGCGGCGGCATCGCCGGCCACAATGGCCTGCGCTCGATCTCCGCCCATATCGGCAACGACTACCGCCGGGTGCGGCTCGGCATCGGTCATCCCGGCGTGAAGGAATTGGTGCACGGCCACGTGCTGTCGGACTTCGCCAAAGCGGACAACGACTGGGTGGCGACGCTCTGCGACGCGGTGGCCGAGCACGCGGCACTGGTTGCCAAGGGCACGGACGCGACTTTCGCCAACAGGGTGCACCTCGCCATGCAGGCGAAGGGATTTTTGACCAAGGACGACAACGGCAAGGATTAACGCTCGTGGGATTTAAATGCGGGATCGTCGGATTGCCCAATGTCGGCAAATCGACCTTGTTCAACGCGCTGACCGAGACGGCCGCGGCGCAGGCGGCGAACTATCCGTTCTGCACGATCGAGCCGAATGTCGGCGAGGTCGCTGTGCCGGATCCGCGGCTCGATAAGCTCGCAGCGATCGCCAAGTCGGGCCAGATCATCCCGACCCGGCTGACCTTCGTGGACATCGCCGGCCTCGTGCGCGGCGCGTCCAAGGGTGAAGGCCTCGGCAACCAGTTCCTCGCCAACATCCGCGAGGTCGACGCCATCGCGCATGTCGTGCGCTGCTTCGAGGATTCCGACATCACCCATGTCGAGGGCAAGATCGCCCCGCTCGCCGACATCGAGACCATCGAGACCGAGCTGATGCTCGCCGATCTCGACAGCCTCGAAAAGCGCGTCGACAATTTGGCCAAGAAGGCCAAGGGCAACGACAAGGACGCCAAGGAGCAGCTCGACCTCGTCAATCGCACCCTGGTGCTGCTGCGCGAGGGCAAGCCCGCGCGTCTTGTCGAACGCAAGGCCGAGGAGGAGCGCGCCTTCGGCATGCTCGGCCTGCTGTCGTCCAAGCCCGTGCTCTACGTCTGCAACGTCGAGGAAGGCTCGGCCGCATCAGGCAATTCGTTCTCGAAGGCGGTGCAGGACCAAGCCGCCAAGGAAGGCGCCATTGCCGTCGTCATCTCGGCAAAAATCGAATCCGAGATCGCCACCATTTCGCGTGACGAACGCGCCGACTTCCTGGAGACGCTGGGTCTCGAAGAGGCCGGCCTCGATCGCCTGATCCGCGCCGGCTACACGCTGCTCGACCTCATCACCTATTTCACGGTGGGCCCGAAGGAAGCGCGCGCCTGGACGATCTATCGCGGCACCAAGGCGCCGGGCGCGGCCGGTGTGATCCACACCGACTTCGAGAAGGGGTTTATCCGCGCCGAGACCATTGCGTATGAAGACTACGTCACGCTGGGCGGCGAAGCCGGCGCCCGCGATGGCGGCAAGCTCCGCCTCGAAGGCAAGGAATACGTCGTCGCCGACGGCGACGTGATGCATTTCAGGTTCAATACGTAAGACATCGATAGGTTCGTAGGGTGGGTTAGCGCAGCGTAACCCACCATGCCTCCTCTTTTGCCGAACGGCGCCGGTGCTTGCCTCACCGCACCCCGCCGCCCTGATCCCTGATCGCGCCGAGGTGCTCGTTGATGCGGAAGATGATCAGGATCAGCTCCGCGATGATGCGCGAGAACACGATCCCGACGACAACGCTCGCGATCGACGACAGCAGCATCAGGAAGCCGCCGAACGGGCTGATCGCCATCATCGCGAGGCCGGAGAAGATGCCGGAGAGGCCGAACAGGCAGATCAGCGCGATCACCAGCCAGTAGAAGGTCTTGATGATCGTCGGCGTGATGAAGCGGTCCCATTGAAACAGGTCGCTGAATGAAAACATTGCTCTCCCCAGGGCAATTCGGGTGTTGTCGGGCCTTGCAAATGGATCGTGGCCCCTGATCGATCCGACTCAAGACCGACGCCGGCGCGCCGAATGTAGCACGAGCCATGCGGGCCGGCGGGTTGAGATTGCCGTAAAGTGCGGCCACAATCTGTCATTCCCTCAAACCTTTCCCAAGATGACCCTGACCTTCGAAGATTTCCCGCCCGGCCGGTTCGGAACATTCGGCCCGCGCCATGTCACGCGCGACGAGATCCTGGCCTTTGCCGCCGAGTTCGATCCGCAGCCGATGCATCTCGACGAGGAGGCCGCCGGCAAAAGCATGCTGCGCGGCCTGTCCGGCTCGGGCTGGCATCTCTGTTCGCTGATGATGCGGATGATGGCCGACGGTTTCATCACCCGCGCCGCTTCGCTGGGATCTCCCGGCGTCGATGAAGTGCGGTGGTTGTCGCCCTTGAGGCCTGGCGACGACCTCATGCTCGATGTCGACGTCGTGGAGGCCCGCATCTCGAAGAGCCGCCCGGAGCTCGGCATCGTCAAGTTCAAATGCACCGTGCGTAACGCGGCGGGGCAGGCGCTGTGCGAGATGACGTCGCCGATCCTGATCAAGCGGCGCGAGGGGGCGGTCTGATGCCGTTTTTCGAGGAGATCGAGATTGGGCATCGCCGCGAGATCGGCGCCTATACGTTCACGGCGGAGTCGATCAAGGCATTCGCCGCAAAGTTCGATCCGCAGCGTTTTCACCTCGACGAGGAGGAGGGCAAGAACTCGCTGTTTGGCGGGCTCGCGGCCTCGGGCTGGCATGTCGGCTCGGCCTGCATGAGCCTGCTTGTCGCCGACGGCCAGCGTCTGGCGCGGGAAGCCGCTTCGCGCGGCGAGGAGGTCGCGGTGTGGGGCCCGTCGCCGGGCTTTCGCGACCTGCGCTGGATCAGGCCGGTGCTCGCCGGCGACATCGTCACCTACGTCAACGTCGTCATCGACAAACGCAGCTCCGCCTCGCGACCCGGCTGGGGCATCCTGACCGCGCGCACCACCGGCACCAACCAGCGAGGCGAGGACGTCTACGCCATCACCGCAACGGCCTTCGTGCCGATGCGTGCGAACGGCGGTTAGATTCGTTCCAGGATGAACGGCGAAAACATCGTGCGAGTGTTGCTTCCGCGCTATGGACGCGATTCCGGGGGGCTGCCATAAGCCTGCGCAACATGGTTTTCCCGCGAAGCAGTGTGCGGAACCATCGAGTTGCTAACCAATTATGAACCTGTCGCTGTCTATTTGAACGAACTGGGCAGAGTACAGGGGACGAGGACCATGGCAGACCGCGGCGCACTCAAGCTGGTCGGATTCATCTTTGCTACCGCCACGCTGGCCGTGATGCTGGTCGCCGGCATGGTGGTGAAGGGCTATGCCGATGGTGCCTACACCCTGGAAGCTTCGACCGTGGAAGCCGCCCGGTAAGACTTCGTTAACTCTGCGGGGCCGCAACGCGGCCTCCGCCCTCAGCGGCTATAGACGAACGCCAATATCGCGATCGCAACCGCCAGCAATCCGACAAAACGCAGCATGATCGTGCCGAACTGGTTCGGCGCGGGCCGCAGCGGTATCGGGTCGGTGGTGTCGGGCCGAATGCTTTCCATGACATGTCCCCGGGCCCGCCGCGATGGCAGGAGCGCTTGGCGTTAGTCGTCGGGTGGCGGTGGGGGGTTCAAAACCCTCCGCTGTCATGCCCCGCGAAAGCGGGGGCATCCAGTACGCCGCGGCGTCTCGGTAGCACATCACCGCCTCTGGAATACTGGATCATCCGCCTTCGCGGATGATGACGTTACATTGAGGGTGCCCCCCAGAATCAAAACCGCCGCGCCCCTTTCGGAACGCGGCGGCCGGTGATGCGTGATGTCAGCGATCAGCTGTTGCGCAGGCCGTCGGCGGCGCGCTTCCACTGCGAGACGTTGTCGGCGATCATGCGGGTCGACTTCATCGCGGCCTGGCTGAGCTGGGCGTAGCCGGAGATCTCGCGCTGGACGCGCTGGCCTTCGGCGTGGAGCAGGTCGCGCAGGCTCTCGAGCTCGGAGATCAGATTCTCGATCTCGGCGAGCGAGGTGCCGGCGACGCGCTGGATCAGCGAGTTGACGTTGGTGACGGTGGCCTCCGCGCTCGGATCGAGCGGCGGCGCGTCCGTGGCGGTCGCTGCCGGACGGCGCAGATAGGCGATGTCGTTGCGGACGAAGTCACGGATGCCGGCTTCGACTTCCGTCACGGCGGCGAGGTTGGTGTCGATGGTCTCGGTCTCGGTGGTTTCGGTCTTTTCCGGACGCATGGCGTTCATCGTTATTCCCCTGTTCGCGTTGAGCGCAGCGCGAGTGTCCCCCGCACGACGACGTCAGTCCGGACTAGGGCGTCGGATTTTGGCCGCAACTTGGCCGAGGTGCGGCAAGGGCGGTCCATTCGGGGGCTTTGCCGTGGCGTATGGTTACGGAAGTCTGAACGCGGCCGCACCGGCGAACTTTGTAGCTCCTCATGGTGAGGAGCGCGAAGCGCGTCTCGAACCATGCAGGCCCAACTGTAGCAGCGGGGGCCTCGATCCTTCGAGACGCGCGCAAGAGCGCGCTCCTCAGGATGAGGAGAAAGATTAGCGCCCAACTACCAGCTCTTCTTGAAACCCGCCGTCAGGCTCTTGTTGATCGCCCCTTGCGAGGTTTCGCCGACCGAGCCGGAGACGGTGACGTTGTCGAACAGCTTTTGCTCGGCGCCGACCTTGCGCAGCCATTTGTCGTCGGTAGTCGACAGCGACTGGCCCGCGGTGATGCTGGTGCCGGTGTCGGTGAGAGTGACCTTGGCCGACTGCTCGGTCTCGTAATTCCGCGTGATGTGACCGCCGACTCCGGGGAGCGCCGTGGTGCCCTGCTGGTTGACGCTGTAGCCGTTCTGGAGCGTCAGCGACGTGTCGCCCGATAGCGGCACCGATTTGATCAGCGCCGCCCCGAGTTTGCTCTGTTCGGCGCCGGGATCGACGCGGGCCTCCACCGCGGTCTTGTCCCAGATCGCGCCTGCGCCCGGCGCGGTCGCAGCCGCCCAGGCGCTGCCGGACGATTGAGGCACGTTGCCGCCATTGGTGGCCTTCTGTGCCAGCAGCTCGGACATCGTCCGCGGCTCGCTCGTCACCGTCATGTCGGCGCCGATGCGGGCGTCCCAGAATGAGGATACCGACTGCTTCACCGTCACGGCCGAGGTGCCGTTGGCGTTGGCGTTCGTCGCCCAGTTCAGCCCGTCCTTGGCGGCGGCCTGCGCGCGCTTCTTGGCGGCGATGATGTCGTTGAGCGTGCCGGCGTCGATCGCGAGCTGGCCCCAGTCGAGCTTGTCGACGTCGATGCCGCGGAGCACGTCGGGATCGTTGACATCAGGCGCCTCCGCCGTCTCGGCCTCGTCGTCGGGCGCTGCGGCCGGGCCGGGGGAGAAGGGCGGAATGATCTGCGCCGACACCGTCAGCACCGATCCCAAGATGAAAGCGGCCGCCAGCATCGGCAGCCTGGTCCAGCCAAACCCTGTCGAGAATTCCATCGTCCTGCCCGTCAGCCCAGTTCTCGCCGAGGATGCGGAACCATCGTCGCGAAATTGTGGCGGCTCCATCAAGCGCGAACCAACGGGCCGCGCGAAAGGCGCGCGCCCGATGACGAGCTTCTCCACGATTGCATCCGGCGGGGCTGGAGGCCAGGACGCGTCGCGGGGAGCATCAGTCATCGGTCCCGAAGTGCGGGGCCCGTTGGTGTTCCGTTCAGCCGACGCCGGTCATCTTCGGCAGATGAATGGCGCGGCCGAGTGCCTGCTCGACCAGATCGAACGTGTCGATCAGCACGCGCATGCTGGTGAGTTTGCCTGCCCTGAACTGGGCGAACTGCGCCACTCGCAAGCTGATCGGCTTGTTGGAATCCAGCGCGGTCAGCGAATAGCGCAGCATCGAGGCGGCGGAATCGACGCCGAGCATGATGCTCTCGCGGTCGAAGCGGCGGACCTGGAAATTGTCGGCGAGTTGGTGGATGACATCGAGCACGGCGTCCTTGCCCTGGCGCGCGCCGAGGAACGGAAACATGTCGATCGGGCCGTAGAGCGCCCACTCGACGTCCTCGTCGATCAGGGCCTCGATGTCCTCGAAATGCCGGTCGTTGATCGCGCGGTGCAATGCGCGCGAGAAACGCCAGAGGCTGTGCTCTGTCATCTTGGGCAGTCCTGAAAGCTGGCTTGCGAAAAAACGAAAAATAACCCCAAGCGCACAGGATAGGTGCCGCGGGGTCGCTCAACTCATTTGTATACGAACAAAATACGCCAATTCGGCCAAAACGCAATTCACGTTTTCGCAATGCACAATTGATCCCGGCGTGTGAGATTTACAATAGAACTCCGTATTTTCCCGGTCCGGGCCGGTTTTTGGAGAGAGCTAGCCCCCGTCCGCCCGCTCGCCCACGATCAGCGGGCCGATCTCACGTTCCAGCACCTGCTGCACCAAATCGTAGGAATCGATGATCTCGCGGATCTGCGCCACCTGGCCGTTGCGGAAAGTGTAGAATATGGCCATGTCGACCTGAATGGTGCGGTCGTGGCTGCGCTTCCTGAAGAACACGCGCAGATAGGCCGCGACCGTGTCGCCTTCGGCGACGATCTGCGGCACCTCGTAGCGGATTTCGGCGTATCGCTCCTGTACGGTGCGCCAGAATTCGCCGAGCTCCTTCTTGCCGTGGCAGGGGCCCATGTGCGGCAGCACGTCGATCGGCGCGTGGGTGAGAAAGTCGACGTCGTCGGTGCAGCAAGACAGCGCGGCCTCGAGATCGCTGCGCCCGATGGCGTCGAGCAGGTGCAGCACGCGCTGGCGATTGAGCTTCTCGACCGTCATTCCGCCCGTCCTCATTGGCCGTGTGGAGTTTGCGCAAGGCTAACGCGCGGCTTCGGACACCGGCAATCCGCAAAACCACAGGGGACGTTGCAGACCATTTGACGCGCAAACGCAATGCCAGGTTCATGGCTGCAACTGGCGGTTGAGTTACCGTGCGCCTGCACGAATTCGCACGGCGTTCGGCTGCATGGGCTCGCGCTGCCCAACGCGCGGCAGCGAACACGGGAACAGGGACGGGTCCGTGCCCGTTGAGATTGCGACACCGATCCGGAGACATCGATCCATGAAATCCCTCGCCGCAATCGCCGCCGCACTTCTCATGGTTGGCGCGACCTCCGCCGCCAATGCCAAGGGCTGCATCAAGGGCGCCGTCGTCGGCGGCGTCGCCGGCCACTATGCCGGCCATCACGGCGTCCTCGGCGCCGCCGCCGGCTGCCTCTACGGCCGCCACCATGCCAAGGAGCAGCAAGAGCAGGAGAGGCAGCGGCAACAGCAGAGCCAGGTGAACGGGCAGGGCAAGCTGTAACGGCACGGAAAACTGTGCTCCCGCCGTCTTCTATCCGGCATGCTTCGATGGTAAATTCCATTCGCGAACGCTGGGATTGAACCAGGCGAGGGAACGATGGACGTCGGGAAGTCCTTGTGGGGTTTAGTCCTCGCAATCCTGTTCCTGTATTTCGTCGTCGCTTTCGTGGGGAAGGCTTCCCGTTCTGCGGGCGTCAAGTACAATTGGGTCGGCGTTCTGCTGTCATTCTCGACGATCGGCCTCGCCATCTATCTCGTTTTCTTTCGCCAGCTTTGAGCCGGTCCCGGCTGCCTCACGTCCCGGGCTCTCGGACGGGCGTGAGCCAGCTCACATCGCGCGCCTTCCCCTGTGGCTATCGTCCTCCCCATGTCATCAGGGAGACGCGCCATGGCCGCCATCGCCACAGTCAGAAAGTCCAGCCTGCACAACGCGCTTGAAGGCCTCGCGCTGACTGCGACGCTGCAGAGCTTCCCGACCTTCGCCGCCGCGGCTTTCCTGCTCAAGCTGGTCGGCAATCACGACCTGGTCGGCGATCCCGGCGTCGCCATCTTCGTCGCCATCGCCTCACTCGCCCACGCGCTGCTTGCGGTGACCTTGGGGCCGAACTTCCCGCATTTGTTCAAGACCGTCTACGAGCCGAAGTTCTTCGAGGCCCATCTGTCGCTCACTGAGAAGATCACGGCATGGCGCACCCAGCCGGTCGCCTCGCTCCAGCTCATGACCATCGTGCTGCTGCTGTCGGTGATGGCGGTGGTGACGGCGAGCGTGGGGTGATCGCATCATGCCCTTGGTCACCGCGTCGAAATCCGGCCCGCTCAACTGGCTCGAAGGCTTTGCGCTCACCACGATCCTTCAGGGCTTCCCGATCTTCGCCGCGGCGTCGCTGATGGTGAAGCTCCTGGGACATGACCGCGGTGGCAGTCACGTCCTCACCATCGCGATGGCGTCGATCTTCTACAGCTGTCTCGCCATCTGGGCGGGATCGACATTCCCGGGATTTGCAAAGAACGCCTACGAACCGCTGCTCTTCG
>NZ_JBVVPM010000079.1:0-27971 GCF_055811255.1 Bradyrhizobium sp. MI1.11 | reverse complement strand
TCCCCAGATCCTCTTCAGATGTCTCTTAGAGAATCGCAGATTCGCGATTTACGCAAAGCCCTCGCAAGCGGGAGAGGGAGTGCACCGCCGCTGCAGCCGCTAGATGACCCTCGCCTACACCTTCCGCCCGATGACCGCGGCCGATCTGCCGTTGATCCGGCGATGGCTCCGCGAGGTACATGTGCGGGAATGGTGGGGCGATCCGGACGAGCAGTTCGCGCTCGTGAGCGGCGATCTCGATGAGCCGGCAATGGACCAGTTCATCGTGTTGGCCGGCGACAAGCCGTTCGGCTATCTTCAATGCTACCGCCTGACAGCCTGGAATACGGGTCTTGGGCCGCAACCGGAGGGCACCCGTGGCATCGATCAGTTCATCGGCGAAGGCGACATGATCGGGCGCGGGCACGGTTCGGCATTGATCCGCCAATTCGCCGACGCGCAGTTGCGGCAGGGTCTGCCCCGCATCGTCACTGATCCTGATCCGCTCAACGCGCGCGCGGTGCGTGCCTATGAGAAGGCCGGCTTTGTCCCCGACCGCATGGTCGAGACGCCCGACGGAGCGGCGCTGCTGATGGTGCGCGAGCCATGACGCTGGCAACCACGCATGAGAGCAGGGCCGCGTTTCCACCGCTCGCCTGGGTCGGCATCGCGCTGCTGCTGCTGGCGATGCAGGCCTCGATCCTGCTCGCGATGGGACGGGTGCCGATCTGCACCTGCGGTTACGTCAAGCTGTGGCATGGCGTGGTGAACAGCTCGGAAAATTCGCAGCACATCGCCGACTGGTACAGTTTCTCGCACATCCTGCACGGCTTCCTGTTCTATGGACTGACCTGGCTGCTGTTCGCGCGGCTGCCGTTCGTGTCGCTGTCCTGGCCCGCGCGCCTGATCGTCGCGATGCTGATCGAGGGTGCCTGGGAGATCGTCGAGAACTCGCCATTCATCATCGAACGCTACCGCGCCGGCACGATCTCGCTGGATTATTTCGGCGACAGCATCGTCAATTCGGTTTCTGACAATTTGTCCATGATGCTGGGCTTCCTCGCCGCGCGCCTGCTGCCTATATCGGTGACCGTCATGCTCGGGCTCGCCTTTGAAATCATGCTGGCGCTGCATATTCGCGACAATCTGACGCTCAATATCCTGATGCTGGTCCACCCGGTCGAGGCCGTGAAACAATGGCAATCGGGTCCGCCGATCATCTGATGGCAAAAAAGCGGCTTGTCCCGTCCCGCATCTGATCCTAGCTAAGGTCCCATGACAGACTTCTCCCCCCGCGAAATCGTTTCCGAACTCGACCGTTTCATCGTCGGCCAGGCCGATGCCAAGCGCGCCGTCTCGATCGCGCTGCGCAACCGCTGGCGGCGGCAGCAGCTCGAAGGCTCCTTGCGCGAAGAAGTGCTGCCGAAGAACATCCTGATGATCGGCCCGACCGGCGTCGGCAAGACCGAGATCGCGCGGCGGCTCGCCAAGCTCGCCAACGCGCCGTTCCTGAAGGTCGAGGCGACGAAATTCACCGAGGTCGGCTATGTCGGGCGCGACGTCGAGCAGATCGTGCGCGATCTCGTCGAGGTCGCGATCGCCCAGGTCCGCGAGCGCAAGCGCAAAGACGTGCAGGCACGTGCGCAGCTCGCCGCCGAGGAGCGCGTGCTCGATGCGCTGGTCGGTGCCAATTCCAGCGCGGCGACGCGGGACTCCTTCCGCAAGAAGCTGCGCGCGGGCGAGCTCAACGACAAGGAGATCGAGATCGAGACGCAAGGCGGCGGCAGCGGCTTTCCGATGTTCGAGATCCCGGGCATGCCTGGCGCGCAGATGGGCGCGGTTTCGATCGGCGACATCTTCGGCAAGCTCGGCGGACGCAGCAAGACGCGGCGGCTGACGGTGGAGAGCTCGCACGAGATCCTCATCAACGAGGAATCCGACAAGCTGCTCGACAGCGATCAGTTGACGATGGAGGCGATCAGCGCGGTCGAGAACAACGGCATCGTGTTCCTGGACGAGATCGACAAGATCTGCGCCCGCGAAGGCCGCGCCGGCGGCGACGTCTCGCGCGAGGGCGTGCAGCGCGACCTGCTGCCGCTGATCGAGGGCACCACGGTCTCGACCAAGCACGGCGCGGTGAAGACCGACCACATCCTGTTCATTGCCTCCGGCGCCTTCCATGTCGCAAAGCCGTCCGACCTGTTGCCGGAACTGCAGGGCCGCCTGCCGATCCGCGTCGAGCTGCAGGCGCTGACCCGCGACGACATGCGTCGCATCCTGACCGAGCCAGAGGCTTCGCTGATCAAGCAATATGTCGCGCTGATGCAGACCGAGGGCGTCACGCTCGACATCACCGACAACGCCATCGACGCACTTGCGGACGTCGCGGTCGCCGTGAATTCCACCGTCGAGAACATCGGCGCGCGGCGGCTGCAGACCGTCATGGAGCGGGTGCTGGACGAGATCTCCTTCACCGCCCCCGACCGCAGCGGCGAGACCGTCAGGGTCGACGCCGATTTCGTCCAGAAGCACGTCGGCGACCTCGCCAAGAACGCGGATTTGAGCCGGTTCATTTTGTAATTCCGGGCGGCCGCGCTATGGATGCGGCGTGACCGCACGCATCCTGCAAAACCCCTGGCGCGTCCTGCTCGCGATCAACGCGGCGGTCATCGTCGGCGTCTTCGTTCACAAGATCCAGCTGCCGCCTTACGTCCCCTACATCCACCTCCTCGTCGACTACCATTTCGGCTTCATCAAGCGCGCGCTGATCGGGGCGATCGTCGCGCTGTTCATCGACAAGGTGCCGGTATGGCTGGTGTTCGCGCTCGGCGGCGCGACATGGCTGGTGACGCTGGGACTCTACGCAAGACTATTTCAGAAGACGTTCGGCTTCACGGCGAAGACATCGCCGCTGTTCGTCTTCATCGCGGGCTCGCCGTTCTTCCTCAAGAACTTCATGCACACGCTCGGCCATTTCGACATCTATGGCTGCGCGCTGGCGATCATCCTGCTGCTGGTGCCGGCCGGCTCGCTGCTGTTCGTGGCGCTGGCTGCGCTGTTCTCGATCGTTCTCGTCCTGATCCACCACATCCATCTCCTGATGTATGTGCCGACGATCATCACCATCGTCGTGATCAGGCACTATCTGACGCAGGGCTGCGATCGCACCAATGTCGCGTTCGGCGTCGTTGCCCTGCTTGCCGTCTCCACGCTGTTCTTCGCCGCGCAGTTTTGGGGAACGATGCCGATCGCGGAGGCGGATTTCGTTGCCTACCTGAAGAGCCGGATGGCCGATCCGTCGCGGACCGATATGTTGCAGTTTGCCTACATCTGGTATCAGCCGCTGACGAAGGAGATTTCCGACACCTGGGGCCGCCTGCCCCACAACATCCTCGGCGTGCCCGTGTTCTTGCTGCTGATCTGGCTGCACATACCGCTGTGGCGTTATTTTGCAAACCTTATCGGCGCGCTGGCAAACGACACGCATCGCCGTCTGGTGATCGCGGCGCTTGCCGGCGTCAGCCTCGCCTGCCTCGTGATGTTCGCGATGGTGTTCGACTATTCGCGCTGGATCTCGAACTGGGCGGTCTGCATGTTCCTGATCCTGCATGCGGTGAAGATGCTGCCCGCCGCACGCGAGACGCCGCTGATTGCGGCGGAGGATCAGAAGACGAATATCTTCGGCCTGATCCTTACGCTGATCCCGCGCGTCGGAATCGTCCGGCCGTTTTAGAAGGTGCGCTCGATCTTCGTCTTATCTCAGCGCTTGCGCTCGGGTCCGCAGACCGTGCCCTGCTCGACCATCGCGTCGATCTCGGACCTGGAGTAGCCGAACTCGCCCAGCACCTCGGCGGCGTGCTGGCTGAATTTCGGCGGCAGGCGACGCAGGCTTGGCTTGCTGCGATCGAGCCGGATCGGGGATGCCACGCCCTTGTACCAATCCTTCTCGATGATATCGCCGCGCGCGATCGTGTGCGGGTTGGTCAACGCCTGGTCGATCTTCTGCACGGGGCCTGCGGGCAGGCCCGCAGCGAGCAGGCGATTGCACAGCGGCTCGGCCTCGTGCTGGCTGAACACGGCGGCGAGCTCGGCCCGCAGCGCCTCGCGATTGGCGATGCGGTCCTTGTTGCGCGCAAAGCGCGGATCGCTGCCGAGCTCGGGCTTGCCGATCTCCTTGGCGAGCTTGCGGAAGGTGCCGTCATTACCGACGCCGATGAAGATGTTGTCGGTCTTGGTCGGGAAGATCGCATAGGGCACGAGGTTGGGATGCTCGTTGCCGGTGAGCGCCGGCGGCTTGCCATGCATGAAATAATTCGCGGTGTGCGGATGCATGATGGCAAGGCCGGTCTCGTACAGCGTGGTCTCCAGGAACTGGCCCTGGCCCGAGCGCTGCCGCTCCGACAACGCCATCAAGATGCCGATCGCCGCATAGAGGCCGGTGCCGATGTCGACCAGCGGCACGCCGATCCGCATCGGCCCGCTCTCGGGCGAGCCGGTCGCCGCGATCATGCCGGTCATGGCCTGGATGATGGCGTCATAGCCGGGATTGCCGCCGCGGGGACCGTCGGCGCCGAAGCCGCAGATCCGGCAATGCACGAGGCGCGGAAATTTTTCGCGCAGCACCTCGTTGCCGATGCCCCATTTCTCCAGCGTGCCCGGCTTGAAATTCTCGATCAGGACGTCGGCGCTCTCCAGCATCTTGAGCAGCACGGTCCGGCCGCCCTCGGAGGCGAGATCGAGACCGATCGAGCGCTTGTTGCGGTTGATGCCGATGAAATAGGCTGCGTCTTCGTCGTGGAAGGGAGGGCCCCAGTCGCGCACCTCGTCGCCTGCGGGCGGCTCGACCTTGATCACGTCGGCGCCATGGTCGGCGAGGATCTGGGTGCAATAGGGCCCGCCGAGCACGCGCGTGAGATCGATGACGCGCAGGCCGCTCATTGCGCCCGTGGCGGCTCCAGAACTGGCGGCTTCAGTCATGCCTTCGCGTCCCCTGTGTCGATGTGATCACAGGCCTAACGAGGTTCGTCCGAGCCGGCAATGGCTTCCCGCGTAGGGCGTCATGCAGGCGGTCGCCGCAATCCCGCGGGATGGCAAATCAAGGGAAGCGGCTGGCCTGAGAGGGATCCCGGGTCAGCCGCTTCACCGAACCGATCAGACGACCGTCAGGCGAACGTCGACATTGCCGCGCGTCGCGTTGGAATACGGGCACACCTGGTGCGCCTTCTCGACCAGCGCCTCGGCTTCCGCGCGGGCGAGGCCCGGCAACGAGACGGCAAGGTCGATGTCGAGACCGAAGCCGCCGGCCGCGCGCGGGCCGATGCCGACGGTCGAGGTCACGGAGGCGTCGGCCGGAACCTTGGGGCCGCCCTGCGAAGACACGAACTTCATCGCGCCGATGAAGCAGGCGGCATAGCCCGCCGCAAACAGCTGCTCGGGATTGTTGCCCGCGCCGCCTCCGCCGCCGAGCTCCTTCGGCGTGGTGAGCTTGACGTCGAGCGCGCCGTCGAGGGTCGCAGCATGGCCGTCGCGGCCGCCGGTGGCCTTTGCGCTGGTCTTGTAGAGGACGTTCACTGACATTTTCGTCTCCCTGTGTGTTCGGGTGGGGTGCGATCCTTATTGCAAACAATTAGATTGCGCGCAATTGAAATTATGGCGCCTCACATTTAATTGTTCGCAATTGAATGTGGCGACGGCCGGCCCCAGAATGGAAGCAAGTCCTGTGAGATTCTCCATGCCCCGGAAACATTCGGCAGCGGACGCGCCGCTGCGCCTCGACAACCAGATCTGCTTCGCGGTCTATTCGGCCGCGCACGCCTTCAACCGCGTCTACAAGCCGCTGCTGGACCGGCTCGGCCTGACCTATCCGCAATATCTGGTGATGCTGGTACTGTGGGAGCGCGACGACGTGCCGGTCAAGGACATCGGCGAAAAGCTGCACCTGGATTCGGGCACGCTGACGCCGCTGCTCAAGCGGCTGGAGGCGGCCCACCTTGTCAAGCGCACGCGCTCGAGCGAAGACGAACGTCAGGTGCTGATCGCGTTGACGCCGCAGGGCCAGGCCCTGAAGGACAAGGCGCGCGCCGTGCCGCAATCGATCCTGGCGGCGTCGGACTGCTCGGTCTCGGAACTGGTCGCGATGAAGGATGAAATCGTGGCGTTGCGCGATCGGTTGAACGCGGTGATCGGGGAGTAGGGGAAGAGGTGCGCTCTTAGGACAGCCGCTTCTTTGTGAAGGCCCGGCCGGAGTGAGACTTCAGGTACGCTTCAAAAGCGAGCGCTTTGTACTTGTCACGGAAGGCGCAGTACCAGATCAGCTTCCAAGGCTTGAACTTGGCGGTGTGGGTGGATTTGCCAGCATTGTGCTCTGGAATCCGGCGCTTCAGATTTTCCGTGGCCCCAACGTATTCCTGCTCGGGAAATTCGATGCTGCGGAGGATGTAGACGTACCACATTGACGATTATCGCCTGGGCAGCCGCTGCGCGGGAATCTCACCAGTCCGTCTTCGCCCTTCGGGCTTCGCCGGACACCACGCGTAGCCCGAAGGGCGAAGCGTGGTGGAGCCAGGCGGGATCGAACCGCCGACCTCTTGCATGCCATGCAAGCGCTCTCCCAGCTGAGCTATGGCCCCTTAACCGTCCGACGCGCCTTGGGCGACGCGTCGGGAAAGACCCAGAACCACAGTTCTGGAATTATCTCAAGTCTCTTCGTCACCGCCGACATCACCAATGATGTCGGTGACGTCCTCATCGCCCTCTTCGTCGTCGGCGATAAAGGTCGAATCATCGTCGTCATCGTCCTCGATGGTCTCATCGACTTCGATGTCGTCCTCGGATTCGGGCACGACGGCCTTGACCTTGCCGGTGTTCTCCTCGGCATCGGCCTCCTCGAGCGAGACCTCCTCGACCTCCGCCGGCTCCGGCGTGGCGTCGGCGGCAGCGGCTGCGTGGCGGGCTTCGGCGCCGCGGGGCGCGCGCGCCGGCGCGATGGGCGCGATCGGCACGACTTCTCCGGTATAGGGCGAGATCACCGGATTCTTGTTGAGGTCATAGAACTTTTTGCCCGTGGTCGGGCAAATACGTTTAGTTCCGAGTTCGGACTTGGCCACGGCAGAGGAATCCTGGAAATGTCTGAAAAGCGGTGCTTCACTTGGCTAGTTGGCGGCCCGCTGTCAATAGCGCATTACGGGAGAACGACATGCCCGTGACGGCGGGGAGACCGTGTGGTACCTGCCCCGCGAGTCCCGCAGGGACGTTTCGGGCCTATCCAAGGACACAAACTTGACCGATTCCGACAAGCCGACGCCGCTCCAGTCGCGCGCCAGCGGTCCCCTGACCGGGAAAGTACGGGTGCCCGGAGACAAGTCGATCTCCCACCGTGCCCTCATCCTCGGCGCGCTCGCGGTCGGAGAGACGCGGATTTCGGGCCTCCTGGAGGGCGAGGACGTCCTTAACACCGCCAAATCCATGCAGGCGCTTGGCGCCAGGGTCGAGCGCACCGGAGATTTCGCCTGGAAAGTCGACGGCGTGGGTGTCGCAGGCTTCGCGGAGCCCAAAGCGCCGCTGGATTTCGGCAACTCCGGCACCGGCTGCCGGCTCGTCATGGGCGCCGTCGCCGGCTGCCCGATCTCTGCGATTTTCGACGGCGATGCCTCGCTGCGCACCCGGCCCATGCGCCGGATTCTGGACCCGCTGGATAAGATGGGCGCGAAGGTCGTCGCCGGCGGCGAGGGCGGCCGTCTGCCGCTGACGGTCCAGGGTGCGCGCGATCCGCTGCCGATCACCTACAAGACCCCGGTCGCCTCGGCGCAGATCAAATCCGCCGTGCTGCTCGCGGGCCTGGCCGCGCCCGGCATCACCACGGTCATCGAGACCGAGGCCAGCCGCGACCACACCGAGCTTATGCTCAAGCATTTCGGCGCCGAGATCACCTCGGTGCGGGAAGGTCAGCACGGCCGCCGTATCACGCTCGTGGGGCAGCCGGAGTTGCATGGCGCCAATGTCGTCGTGCCCGCCGATCCCTCATCGGCGGCGTTCCCCATCGTTGCCGCGCTGATCGTCGAAGGTTCCGAAATCATCCTGTCTGATGTCATGACCAATCCGCTGCGGACCGGTCTTTTCACCACGCTGCGCGAAATGGGTGCCTCGATCGAGGAAAGCGAGGTTCGCGGCGACGCCGGCGAGCCGATGGCGAAGCTGCGCGTACGCGCCTCGAAATTGCGCGGTGTGGAGGTGCCGCCGGAGCGCGCACCGTCGATGATCGACGAATATCTGGTGCTGGCGGTGGCGGCCGCCTTCGCCGAGGGCACGACCATCATGCGCGGCCTCCAGGAGCTGCGCGTCAAGGAATCCGACCGTCTCGAAGCCACCGCCGCCATGCTCCGCGTCAACGGCGTCAAGGTCGAGGTCTCCGGCGACGATTTGATCGTCGAAGGCCGCGGCCACGTTCCCGGCGGCGGCGTTGTGGCCACCCACATGGACCATCGCATCGCGATGTCCGCGCTGGTGATGGGCTGCGCCTCCGACCAGCCGGTGACCGTCGATGACACCGCCTTCATCGCCACCAGTTTTCCGGATTTCATTCCGATGATGCGTTCGCTTGGGGCCGATTTTTCATGATCATCGCCATCGACGGGCCCGCGGCGTCGGGCAAGGGCACGCTCGGCAAGCGCCTCGCCCACCATTACGGCTACCGTCATCTTGATACCGGCGTGATCTATCGCGCGGTGGCCTATTCCCTGATGCAGTCCGGTCATGATCTCCGGGACGAGGCGGCGGCGGTCGCTGCGGCGCTGGAACTCGATCCCGAGAAGTTCGGCAATCCCGCCCTGAAGACCCAGAAGGCCGGCGAGGGCGCCTCCATCGTCTCGGCGATCCCAAGGGTGCGCGAAGCCCTGATCAGTTTTCAGCGGCAATTCGCCGCCGATCCGCCGGGCGCCGTGCTCGATGGGCGGGATATTGGAACCGTGATCTGCCCCCATGCCGACGTGAAGATCTTCGTCGTCGCCGACCCCAAAGTCCGCGCCCGCCGCCGGACCATGGAGGCCAAGGCGAGGGGTGAGGAGGCCGATGAGGCCGCCGTACTCGCCGACATCATCCAGCGCGACGAACGCGACAAGAACCGGGCGATCGCGCCCCTGAAGCCGGCCGCGGATGCTTACTTGCTAGATAACTCCCAACTGGATATAGAAGGCGGCGTCCGGGCCGCCATCGACATTATCGAGGCCGTCCGAGCGGGCCGGTCGCGGGGTTAAGCCGCTGCCGTCATTGGAGGAAGCGCCCGCTCCCGCTCTTTGAGGTCGATACTCTCGGTCCCTGCTTGGGGCCGACGCGATCCAGGCTCCGGACAAAAGATTTCCACGTATCGTACGCGCGGGCCTCAGCCGGCCCGCTTCCGCTGTTCCGCCCTCCAGGTCGGAGCAGCGAGCGGTCGCTCGAAGGTTCTGCGGACCTTCCGACACTGCGCGTACGATGCGCCCAAGAACCCAACGGCCGGCATGACATCCGCAACTGGAGAACAAATGGCTTCGACTTCTGCTGATACCTATAGCCCGTCGCGCGACGATTTCGCCGCGATGCTCGACGAGTCCTTCGCAGGCGGCAACCTGCAGGAAAGCTCAGTCATCAAGGGCAAGGTTGTTGCAATCGAAAAGGACATGGCCGTCATCGACGTCGGCCTGAAGACCGAGGGCCGCGTTGCGCTCCGCGAATTTTCCGGCCCCGGCCGTGACAGCGAGCTCAAGGTCGGCGACGAGGTGGAAGTGTTCCTCGACCGGATCGAGAACGCCCTCGGCGAAGCCGTGCTGTCGCGCGACAAGGCGCGCCGCGAAGAGAGCTGGGGCAAGCTCGAGAAGGCCTTCCAGAACAACGAGAAGGTCAACGGCGTCATCTTCAACCAGGTCAAGGGCGGCTTCACCGTCGACCTCGACGGTGCCGTGGCCTTCCTGCCGCGTTCGCAGGTCGACATCCGTCCGATCCGCGACGTTGCGCCGCTGATGAACAACTCGCAGCCGTTCCAGATCCTCAAGATGGACCGCCGCCGCGGCAACATCGTCGTGTCCCGCCGCACGGTTCTCGAAGAGACCCGCGCCGAGCAGCGCCAGGAGCTGGTGCAGAACCTCGAAGAGGGTCAGGTCATCGACGGCGTGGTCAAGAACATCACCGATTACGGTGCGTTCGTTGATCTCGGCGGCATCGACGGTCTGCTGCACGTCACCGATATCGCGTGGCGCCGCGTCAACCATCCGACCGAGGTGCTCTCGATCGGCCAGACCGTGAAGGTCAAGATCATCAAGATCAACCACGAGACGCACCGCATCTCGCTGGGCATGAAGCAGCTGTTGGACGATCCGTGGCAGGGCATCGAAGCCAAGTACCCGCTGGGTGCCCGCTTCACCGGTCGCGTCACCAACATCACCGACTACGGCGCGTTCGTCGAGCTCGAGCCGGGCATCGAAGGCCTGATCCACGTCTCCGAGATGTCGTGGACCAAGAAGAACATGCACCCCGGCAAGATCGTTTCGACCTCGCAGGAAGTCGAAGTGCAGGTGCTCGAAGTCGATTCCGTCAAGCGCCGCATCTCGCTCGGCCTCAAGCAGACCATGCGCAACCCGTGGGAGGTCTTCGTCGAAGGTCACCCGACCGGTTCGACGGTCGAGGGCGAAGTCAAGAACAAGACCGAGTTCGGTCTGTTCCTGGGCCTCGAGGGCGACGTCGACGGCATGGTCCATCTCTCCGACCTCGACTGGAAGCAGCCGGGCGAGCAGGTGATCGACAACTACAAGAAGGGCGACATGGTGAAGGCCGTGGTGCTCGATGTGGACGTCGAGAAGGAGCGCATCTCGCTTGGCATCAAGCAGCTCGAAGGCGACCCCTTCGCCGAGCCGGGCGATGTCAAGAAGGGCGCTGTCGTGACCTGCGAAGTGATCGACGTGAAGGAGAGCGGCATCGAGGTGAAGATCACCGGTACCGACTTCACCACGTTCGTGAAGCGCTCGGAGCTCGCCCGTGACCGCAACGATCAGCGCGCCGAACGCTTTGCCGTCGGCGAGAAGGTCGATGCCCGCGTGATCCAGTTCGACAAGAAGGCCCGCAAGGTCCAGGTGTCGATCAAGGCCCTCGAAGTCGCCGAAGAGAAGGAAGCCATCGCGCAGTACGGCTCCTCCGATTCGGGGGCGACGCTCGGCGACATCCTCGGCACCGCGCTCAAGAACCGCGACACCAAGTAAGCGAAACGCAGGTTTCGCTGCATCAAAGCCCCGGCGCAAGCCGGGGCTTTTTTGTTGTTGAGGTCGTAGCCCGGATGGAGCGAAGCGCAATCCGGGAAAGCCTCTCCGTGAGGCGAGAACCCCGGATTACGTTTGCGCTCCATCCGGGCTACGCCGCTACCGGCCTTGTTTTCTTCTAATTGCGCCGCAATTGATGTATCCAGATAAGCCAATGGTCACGCTGCGACGGCACAACGCGCCCGGCCTTTCATCTGGAGATACTGAGATGTCGCTCGATTCGGACATCATCGTCGATCGCCGCAGGATCCGCCGCAAGCTGACGTTCTGGCGCGTCTTGGCCGCGCTGATCGCGATCGCGGCGATCGCTGGCTTCGCACTGGTCGCGACGCCGGGTGCGCGCGGCACGTTCGCGTCCGCCGGCTCGATCGCGCGGGTCCAGATCGACGGCCTGATCCGCAGCGATTCCGATCGCACGCAGGCGCTCGAGCGGCTGGAGAATTCGCAGGCTGCTGCCGTCATCGTCCACATCAACTCGCCGGGCGGCACCACCGCCGGCTCCGAGCAGCTCTACGATTCCCTTGTGAGTCTGAAGGCGAAGAAGCCTCTCGTCGTGGTCGTCGAAGGCCTCGCCGCCTCCGGCGGCTACATCACCGCGATCGCCAGCGATCACATCATCGCCCAGCAGAGCTCGCTGGTCGGCTCGATCGGCGTGCTGTTCCAGTTTCCGAACGTCTCGGAGCTGTTGAAGACCGTCGGCGTCAAGGTCGAGGAGGTAAAGTCCACGCCGCTGAAGGCCGCGCCCAACGGTTTTGAGCCAACCAGCCCCGAGGCACGGGCGGCGCTCGATGCGCTGGTGAAGGATTCCTATGCCTGGTTCAAGGGATTGGTGAAGGACCGGCGTGGCATGGATGACACGCAGCTCGAGAAAGTGGTTGATGGCCGTGTCTTCACCGGACGCCAGGCGATCGACCTCAAGCTGATCGACCAGATTGGCGACGAGAAAACTGCCGTGACCTGGCTGGTCGAGCAGAAGGGCGTCAAGAAGGGACTCTCCGTGCGCGATTACAAGCTGCAGCCGCGCTTCAGCGATCTGCCGTTCCTCAAGACGGCGGCCGCAGTGACGCTGGAAGCACTGGGTTTAGGCTCGATTGCGCATCAAATCGGACAAACCGGCGTCGCACAGGCGGTCGATCGGCTCGGAATGGATGGAATGCTCGCCTTGTGGCAGCCGGCGGCGTCGAACTGACGGAACCGGGCGAGCCCCGGAGGTTTTTCCCGTTCGGCGCGTGCAGGGCCAGCCTGCTTTTTTGGCATTTGTCACGTATTTTCACGACGCTCAACCTTCATTTAGCGTCTTGACAGATCACGGTATTTTCACGGAAATGGTCGTCCGCACGCTCCCGGGTCCTATCTCTCGATGATCAAATCCGAACTTGTTCAGCGTATCGCCGAGCACAACCCGCATCTGTACCAGCGGGATGTCGAGAACATTGTGAATGCGATTCTCGAAGAGATCGTAGCGGCTCTCGCGCGCGGTGACCGCGTCGAGTTGCGCGGCTTCGGTGCCTTCTCGGTCAAGCATCGCCCTGCACGCGCAGGGCGCAATCCGCGCACCGGCGCCCATGTGCCTGTCGATCAGAAGAGCGTTCCGTTCTTCAAGACCGGCAAGGAAATGCGCGAACGGCTGAATCGCGACCATCCGGATCCAGGCGCGCCAGACTGAGGTCCACCTCAGGGTTTCCGGCGGTCGCCACCGATGCGGCCGCAACTTTGATTCAAGGCGAGCGAGCCGAGATGCGAAAATTCCTGACCGCGCTGGTCGTGATTCCGCTGGGCCTGATCCTGATGATCTTTGCCGTCGCCAACCGGCATTTCGTCACGGTCTCGTTCGATCCCTTCGTGTCCAACGACCCGTCATTCTCGGTCACGCTGCCGCTGTTCCTGCTCCTGATCGTGGTGGCCGCGCTCGGGGTTCTCGCGGGCGGTTGTGCCGTCTGGTTCGGCCAGCGGCACTGGCGGCGTGCGGCGCGCCGGCATGACGCGGATGCCCGGGCCGCGCGAGGCGAGCTGGCCGATCTGCGGGCCCAGGCGGCCGCAGCAAGGCCCGAGTCCCAGCGCCTCCCCGTTCCCTCCGGGGTGGGGCTTTACGGGCCCGTCGGGCGAGACAAGCAGCGCGCGACGTTGTAGAAGCGGCCGCGACCGAAAAGCCCGTTTTCCGGCCGCGGACCTGCGGCCTCCATTTGCTTTGAGCCCATATCCGTCGAGAACATGTCCCTGCTCGTCAAAATCTGCGGCCTGTCCACGCCCGAGACGCTCGAAACGGCGCTCGAGGCGGGTGCCGACATGGTGGGCTTTGTGTTCTTCCCGCCGTCCCCGCGGCATTTGTCGCTGGAAGCCGGCCGGGGGCTCGGCCGGCAGGTGAAGCGGCGCGCGCTCAAGGTCGCCCTCACCGTCGATGCCGACGACGCCACGCTCGACAACATCATGGACGCGCTGTCGCCGGACATTTTCCAGCTTCATGGCACGGAAAGCGTGGCCCGGCTGCGCGACATCAAGCAGCGGTTCGGTCGCCCGGTGATGAAGGTCGTGCCGGTCGCAACGTCAGCCGATCTCGGCGTGCTGCCCGGCTACGCAGAGGTGGCCGAACGCATCCTGTTCGATGCGCGCGCGCCGAAGGACGCGACGCGGCCGGGCGGCCTCGGTGCACCGTTCGATTGGCATCTGCTCGGAAACCTGGAGCTGAACGTGCCGTATATGGTTTCGGGCGGGCTAGATGCAGGGAACGTCGCCGAAGCCGTTCGCGTCACCCGCGCCGGTGGTGTGGACGTCTCCTCCGGTGTCGAGAGCGCCCCGGGCGTGAAGGATCCCGGGATGATCAAGGCCTTCATTCGCGCCGCGCGCGCAAGCCAAGATGCAAATCAAGAGTTGAGCGTCCGATGAATGTTGTAAAACCCAATTCCTATCGCAGCGGCCCCGACGAGCGCGGCCATTTCGGCATATTCGGCGGACGCTTCGTTGCCGAAACCCTGATGCCGCTGATCCTCGATCTGGAGAAAGCCTACACCGATGCCAAGGCCGATCCGGCCTTCCAGATCGAGATGAACGGCTATCTCAAGAATTACGTCGGCCGGCCCTCGCCGCTTTATTTTGCCGAGCGTCTGACCGAACATCTCGGCGGCGCCAAAATCTATCTCAAGCGCGAAGAGCTCAACCACACCGGCTCGCACAAGGTGAACAACGTGCTCGGCCAGATCATGCTGGCGCGGCGGATGGGCAAGAAGCGCATCATCGCCGAGACCGGTGCCGGCCAGCACGGTGTCGCCACCGCGACGCTGTGCGCGCGCTTCGGCCTGGAATGTATCGTCTATATGGGCGCCGTCGACGTCGAGCGGCAGCAGCCCAACGTCATCCGCATGGAGATGCTGGGCGCAACGGTGGTCCCGGTGCAGTCGGGCACGCGCACGCTGAAGGACGCCATGAACGAGGCGCTGCGCGATTGGGTCACCAACGTGCACAACACGTTCTACTGCATCGGCACGGTCGCAGGGCCCCATCCCTATCCGACGCTGGTGCGCGACTTCCAGTCGATCATCGGCAATGAGACCAAGGTGCAGATGCAGGAGATCGAAGGCCGCCTGCCGGATTCGCTGGTCGCCTGCATCGGCGGCGGCTCCAACGCGATGGGCCTGTTTCATCCGTTCCTTGACGATTCCTCGGTCGAGATCTTCGGCGTCGAAGCTGCGGGCCACGGGCTGACGCAACTGCATGCGGCATCGATCGCGGGCGGCCGTCCCGGCGTGCTGCACGGCAACCGCACCTATCTCCTGATGGACGCGGACGGCCAGATCCAGGACGCGCATTCGATCTCCGCCGGCCTCGACTATCCCGGCATCGGCCCCGAGCACTCCTGGCTGCACGAGATCGGCCGCGTGAACTATCTCTCCGCGACCGACGACGAGGCGCTCGCAGCGTTCCAGCTGCTGTCAAAGCTGGAAGGCATCATCCCCGCGCTCGAACCGGCACATGCCATCGCCAAGGTGATGGAGCTCGCGCCGAAGCGGACAAAAGATCACCTGATGGTCGTCAACCTCTCCGGCCGCGGCGACAAGGACGTCCCGCAGGTCGGCGACATCCTGAGGGGCAAGAGCAAGTGACCACGCGTATCGACACCCGTTTCGCAGAGCTGAAGAAAGCCGGCCGCGCGGCCTTCGTCACCTTCCTGATGGCCGGCGATCCCGATCCGGCGACCTCGCTCGAGATCATCAAGGCGCTGCCGAAAGCGGGCGCCGACGTGATCGAACTCGGCATGCCCTTCACCGATCCGATGGCCGACGGTCCCTCGATCCAGGCGGCAGGCCTGCGCGCGCTCAAGGCCGGCATGACGCTGAAGAAGACGCTCGATCTCGTGCGCGGCTTCCGCAAGGACGACAACACGACGCCGATCGTGCTGATGGGCTACTACAACCCGATCTACATCTACGGCGTCGACAAATTCCTGGTCGATGCGAAAGCCGCCGGCATCGACGGCCTCATCATCGTCGATTTGCCGCCGGAAGAGGACGACGAGCTCTGCCTGCCCGCGATGAAGGCCGGCCTTAATTTCATCCGCCTGGCGACGCCGACCACCGACGACAAGCGCCTGCCGGCCGTGCTCGCCAACACCTCGGGCTTTGTCTACTACGTCGCGATTACCGGCATCACCGGCGCGGCGGCTGCAGATGCCTCCGCCGTCGGCGAGGCCGTTATCCGCATCAAGCGGCACACCGAGCTGCCGGTCTGCGTCGGCTTCGGCATCCGCACGCCGGAGAATGCCCGCGCGATTGCCTCGCATGCCAACGGCGCCGTGGTCGGCACCGCGCTGGTCGATGCCCTCAAGAACAGCCTCGATGCGGACGGGCGCGCCACCGGCAAGACCGTCAACGCCGTCGCTGAGCTGACGGCGGCACTGGCCCAGGGCGTCAAAGGCGCGCAACAGGCGGCGGAATAGGCCTTAATTCCGCTGCCAAGTCCTACGAGCAAGGCCGACGATACGGCGGCTTGCCGGGCCGGGTCCCGGCCGCCATATATCTCTTCAGGCGGTCCCCAGGCGGGATCGCACATCGGAGCAAACCATGAACTGGCTTACCAATGTGGTCCGGCCGAAGATCCGCAACATGCTGCGGCGGGAGACGCCGGAGAATCTGTGGATCAAGTGCCCGGATTCCGGACAGCTCGTGTTCTACAAGGACGTCGAGGCCAACCAGTTCGTCATCCCCGGCTCGAACTATCATATGCGCATGAACGCGGTGGCGCGTCTGAAGTCGATTTTCGACAACGAGACCTGGTACGACGTCGCGCTGCCTGACGTCACGCCCGATCCGCTCAAGTTCCGTGACGAGAAGAAGTACGTGGATCGCATCAAGGATGCGCGCGCGCGAACCAACCTCAACGACGCGATCAAGGTCGGCTACGGCAAACTCGAAGGTGCCGCCGTCGTCGTCGCCGTGCAGGATTTCGACTTCATGGGCGGCTCGCTCGGCATGGCCGCGGGCGAAGCCATCGTGCGCGGGCTCGAGCTTGCGGTCGAGAAGAAGTCACCCTTCATCGTGTTCGCCGCCAGTGGTGGCGCGCGCATGCAGGAAGGCATCCTGTCACTGATGCAGATGCCGCGAACCACGGTCGCGGTGCAGATGCTGCGTGAAGCGAAACAGCCCTACATCGTCGTGCTGACCAACCCGACCACCGGCGGCGTCACCGCGTCTTACGCGATGCTCGGCGACGTGCAGATCGCCGAGCCCGGTGCGCTGATCGGTTTTGCCGGCGCGCGCGTGATCGAGCAGACCATTCGCGAAAAACTTCCCGAGGGTTTTCAGCGCGCCGAATATCTCAAGGAGCACGGCATGGTCGACATGGTCGTGCATCGCCACGAATTGCGCCCGACCCTGGCGCGGCTCTGCCGTCTGTTGACCAGGGCGCCGGCGCTGGAGAGTGGATCCAAACCGGTGCAGCCGGTCGTGAGCCCGGCGCAGATCGTATCGGCTCCCGAAACGGCGCCGGCCGCGCCGCACGCGTGAACGCTTCCTCTGACAGCGCAAAGCCGCCGCTCGGCGAATTGATCGGGCGGCTGTCGGCCCTGCATCAGAAACGCATCGATCTCGGGCTGGATCGGATGCACCGCCTGCTCGAGCGGCTCGGTCACCCCGAGCGCAAGCTGCCGCCGGTGATCCACATCGCCGGTACCAACGGCAAGGGCTCGACGCTGGCTTATCTGCGCGCGACGCTGGAAGCCGCAGGCCTGCGCGTCCACGCTTACACTTCGCCCTATCTCGTTCGCATCAACGAATGTTTCCGGCTCGGCCGCGTCGGTGGCGGCGTGCTGGTCGGTGACGACGAGTTGCGCGCGGCGCTGGAAGGGGTCGAGCGTGTCAATGCCGGCGAGCCGGCCACACTGTTCGAGCTCAAGACGGCGGCTGCATTTCACCTGTTCGCGCAGAACCCGGCCGATGTGGTTCTGCTGGAGGTCGGCCTTGGGGGCCGGCTTGATTCAACCAATGTGGTTGACGCGCCGGCGGCCTGCGTGATCACGCCTATCAGCATGGACCACATGGATTTCCTCGGCGATACTTTGACGTCGATCGCCGGCGAAAAGGCTGCAATCATCAAGCAGGGCGTGCCCGTGGTGTGCGCCGAGCAGCCGGGTGAGGCGATGGCCGTGGTCGAGGCGCAGGCCAAGCGCATGCGGGCGCCGTTGTTTGCCGCGGGCGAGAGCTGGCATGTCAACGTCGAGCACGGGCGCCTGGTTTATTCCGACGAGCGCGGCTTGATGGATCTCACAGCGCCGCGCCTGTTCGGTCGCCACCAGTTCGACAATGCCGGTCTCGCCATCGCAACGCTGCGGGCCACCAACGCCTTCAAGATCAACCAAGCGGCGTTCGAGGCCGGGATCGTCGGTGCGGAATGGCCGGCACGGATGCAGCGCATCGCTTCGGGCGAGTTGCTCGCTCTCGGCCCGCAGGGCTCGGAGATCTGGCTCGACGGCGGCCACAATGCGGAAGGCGGCCGCGTTGCGGCGGCCGCGCTCGGCGATCTCGAAGAGCGGCTGTCGCGGCCGCTGGTCGTGATCGCCGGCATGATGGCCAACAAGGACGCGCAGGCTTTTCTCGCCAATTTCGCCGGTTTGACCCGTCACATCATCGCGGTGCCGATTCCCGACACCGACAACGCGATGCCGGTCGACCGCCTCACGGATGCCGCCCGCAGCCTCGGCATGCGCGTCGAGCCCGCGCCCGGCGTCGAGGCCGCACTGCGCGCCTTGGCGAAGCTCGCCTACGAAGTGCCGCCGCGCATCCTGATCACCGGCTCGCTCTATCTCGCCGGCCACGTGCTCGCCATCAACGGCACGCCTCCTGCATAGAGGTTGGGTAGCCCGGATGGAGCGAAGCGCAATCCGGGATTGTACCAAAAGCGACAAAGGCCCCGGATTACGCTTCACTCCATCCGGGCTACAGGAAGACCCATGCGTTTTGCAGCGATTGCCGACGTCCACGGAAATTACCTCGCGCTGGAAGCTGTGCTCGCCGACATCCGCGCGCAAGGCGTCTCCGACATCGTCAATCTCGGCGACATGCTGAGCGGTCCGCTCGATGCCGGCCGGACCATCGAAATCCTGATGCAGCTCGATGCCGTGCACGTGCTCGGCAATCACGACCGCTATCTGCTCGACCGTCCTCCGGAGAAGATGGGTTCGTGGGATCGTCCGGCCCATGCAGCGCTCGACGCCGCGCAACTCGACTGGCTGCGTGCCCAGCCGATGACGCGCGTCTTTCGCGAGCAGGTGTTCCTCTGCCACGCGACGCCCGACAGTGACGAAGTCTATTGGCTCGATACCGTGCATCCCGACGGCGCGGTGGCGCTGTCGCCGCTCGATCGCATCGAGCAATTTGCGCAAGGCATCACGCAATCGCTGATCCTGTGCGCCCACACCCATCTCGCCCGTGCCGTGCGACTTCGAGATGGAAGGCTGATCGTCAATCCCGGCAGCGTCGGCAGCCCCGGCTATCGCGACAAGCATCCGTTCCCGCATCTCGTCGAAGCCGGCACCCCGCACGCGCGCTATGCGATTCTCGAGCTAACCGATGGTGCCTGGCAGCTCACGTTCCGCCAAGTCGTCTACGATCACGAGACGATGGCCGCGCTCGCTCGCCGCAATGGCCAGCCGGAGTTGGCGAACGCGCTGGCGACGGGATGGATTGCCTAGCGCCGTCGCTTCGTAGCCTGGATGGAGCGAAGCGCAATCCAGGAATCGTGCCACAAATGACGACGGCCCCGGATTACGCTGCGCTCCATCCGGGCTACCGGTTACGGCTGTTTCAACAGCTTCATCGGATCGGCCACCTTCTGCTTCAGCTGCTCGAAGCTGCATTGCCGCGGGGCCTTGTCGGGACGCCAGCGCAGAATCGAGGTGCCGTGGCGAAAGCGCTCGCCGCTGAAATGGTCGTAGCAAACCTCGATCACCAACTTCGGCTTGAGCGGACACCACTTGGCCGAGCGCTCGGTGGACCAGCGGCTCGGCCCGCCCGGCGCGTTGCCGGTGAAGCCCGGCTCGCCGATCAGCGCCTCCAGCCGATCGGTCAGGTCAGGCTTGTCCGTCGCCTTGATCGCCGAGGTGAAGCCGACATGATGCAGGAGACCTTCGTCGTCATAGAGTCCGAGCAGCAGCGACCCGACCACCTTCCGGCCGGCAATCTTGTTGGTGGCATAGCGGAAGCCGCCGACCACGCAATCGGCGCTGCGGAATTTCTTGATCTTCTGCATGCCGTCGCGATTTCCCGCCTGGTAGGGCAGGTCGATGCGCTTGGCGATGACGCCGTCCGAGCCGCCGCCGGATTGCGCCAGCCATTTCCTCGCAATGGCGTAGCTCGTGGTCGCCGGTGAGAGGCGGAAGATGCTGCCTTTCAGATGGGCCTTGGCAAACGCTTCCAGCGCCGGCCGTCGTTCGCTCAGCGGCTGCTCGGCAAGTTGTTTCTCCCGGGCCGTCGCAAGCAGATCGAAAGCGAGATAGAGCGCCGGCGTCTCGTCCGAGAGCTTCTTCACGCGGCTCGCCGCAGGGTGAATGCGTTGCAGGAGCGCGTCGAAGGAAAATCCCTTGCCGTGCGGCACGACGATCTCGCCGTCGAGCGTGAAGCGATCCGCCTTCAGCTTCAGCGCCGCGGCGACGATCTCAGGGAAATAGCGCGCGAGGTCTTCACCGGATTTCGAGCGCAGATCAATGCTGCCGCCGTTGCGCGACAGCAGGCAGCGGAAGCCATCCCATTTCGGCTCGTATTGCCACTCCTTGCCGCGCGGGATCGCGTCGACCGAGCGCGCCTCCATCGCCACGAGAGATGTCGATTTTCGCGCGCGTCTTGCAGGGGGAGGCACGGGCTGGGACTCGTCATACGCTGGAACTGTCCCATCAACGCAAAACGGCCGGCTTTCGCCGGCCGCTTCCAAAAATATTCTTGTGCGAGGCGGATCAGACCGCGGAGGTGATCCACTGCTGCAGCTTCGCCTTCGGCGCCGCGCCGACCTGGCGGGAGGCCATCTCGCCGCCCTTGAAGATCATCAGGGTCGGGATCGACATCACGCCATATTTCGACGCGGTCTTCGGGCTCTCGTCGACGTTGAGCTTCACGATCTTGACTTTGTCGCCCATCGCGCCGGCGATCTCGTCGAGCGCGGGTGCGATCATGCGGCAGGGGCCGCACCATTCGGCCCAGAAATCGACGACCACGGGGCCGTTTGCCTTGAGCACTTCGGCTTCGAAATCGGTGTCAGAAACCTTACCAACGGCCATGGGAGTACCTCGTACCTGAGAGAAGGGCGCGACGGGAATCGCGCCCGAGATCATGGCGTCAACCTATGAATGGCTCCTTGCCGGGTCAAGGACGCTCACACCGAGATGAAGAGATGCCAGCGCCGCGTCCAGCGCGGGAGCCGAAATCTCCATATATTCAAGGGCCTCGGTCCAGAGCAGGACGGCGCGGACCGGCTTTTGGGGATAAAGCCGCGAAAGCACCGCCCGGTATAGCGCCAGCTGGCGGGCATAGGCGGCAGGCGCCGCATCGGCGCTCCTGGGAGCCGCCTGATTGGTCTTGAAATCGACGATCAGAACCTCATCCGGCCGAACGACCAGCCGGTCGATCTGCCCGGACACCAGCGCCGGGGTGCGGCCCGGCCGTTCCAGCCGGCCGACGATCGCGACCTCCGCCCGGCTGCCGGCGGCAAACACCGGCGCAAACCGTGGCTCGGCGATCAAGGCGAGCACCTTGTCGGCCAGCGCGGCGCGGTCAGCCTCCGCCCAGTCCGCGGCGTTGCGTGCCATGAAGCCGAGCGCCGCCTCGCGCCGGCGCTCGATGGCGATGTCGGGGAGCGATTGCAGCAGCCGGTGCACCAGCGTGCCGCGTTGCAGCGCGAGCGCGCGGGACTGCACTGATTCGCCCGACAGCACGGTGCGGCCTTCCCCGGACGGCTGTCCGGAGGGGCGCACCGGATCGTCTTCGATGGTCTCGGGCGGTACCGGCGTCCGCAGCCAGACCGGGAGCGCGGTCGTCTGGTCCAACGAGATCGCGGGCGTGCCCAGCGCCACGACATCCTCCGGTCGGGAGAAGCGCGTTACCTTTCCCAGCGGCGTCTCGATCGTCTCTTTCGCCAGGCCCGAGCCGGCGAGCCCGGTGTCGACCAGATCGTACCAGCTCAGCTTGCGGACCGTCTTCATGTTGCCGGGCATGCAGCCGCCGACGATGAGCCGGTCGGCGGCGCGCGTCATCGCGACGTAGAGCAGGCGGCGGTATTCGTCCTCGGTCTCCTCGAGCATCGCCTTGCGGGCGTCGGCGACGGGCTTGGGATCGTCCGCCTTGCGTCCAGCCCAGACCACCACCTCGCCGCCATTGCCGCGCGGGACCTGGATCAGCCGGAGCCGCTGCGAATCCGCGGGCGACGATGTGGTGTCGACCATGAACACGACCGAGGCCTCCAGGCCCTTGGCGCCGTGCACGGTCATCACCCGCACCTCGTCGCGCGAGATCTCCATGTCGCGCTTCACCTCAGTATCGGCCGAGCGCAGCCAGGCCATGAAACCCTGCAGCGAGGCCGGCGCCTTGCGCTCGTAATTCAGCGCCAGCTCCAGGAACTCATCGAGCGCGTCATTGGCCTCATGGCCGAGCCGGCGCAGCATGCGCGCGCGTCCGCCGTCGCCCCCGAGCAACCAGGCGTAAAAGGCGAACGGCGTCTCCTCGCGGGCTCGGGTTTCGCAGGCTTCGAGGCGTCGCAACGCCGCAGTGAATGTCTCGCTTGTCGGGGCATGTTCGCCGAGCGCGCGGCGAAGCGATCCCTTGCGGTCATGGGCCAGCTGGAACAGATCGTCGTCATCGAGCCCGAACAGCGGGCTCTTCAGCGCCACCGCGAGCGCGAGATCGTCCTGCGGCAGCAGCAGCGCGTCCGCAAGATTCATTAGGTCGATGATTCCGATGTGCTCAGTGAGCTTGAGCCGATCGGCGCCGGCGACCGGAACGTTGGCGTGCTTCAGCGCCTGGATCACTGCATCGAACGCGTTGCCGCGGCGGCGCACCAGGATCAGCATGTCGCCATAACGCAGGGGACGCCGCTCGCCCTCGTGGCCCGTCAGCGTGCCGCTTTCGACCAGCCGCTTGATCTCGGTCTGGATCCGGCGCGCGAGCTTCACCTCGGGGCTGGTGGCGGCGACGCCGTCGAACGGCGCGCGCCAGCCCTCGATCTCCTGCCTGTCGTCGGCTTCCGCAAGGTCCCAGAGCTCGATCACGCTGGGACCTGCATCGCCGAGAGCGTTGTGCAGGGGATGACCGGTCTCGAGCGAATGGATGCTCTTGTAGATCGCGGGCTCGCGGAAGACGTGGTCCACCGAATGCAGGATCGCGGCGCCGGAGCGGAACGAATAGGTGAAGGCGACCGGATCGAATTTCAGTCCGGCCGCCGTGAACTTGCGGTGCAGCTCGCGTCGGCGTGCGTCGAACTCCCGGGGCTGAGCACCCTGAAAGGAGAAAATCGACTGCTTCTCGTCGCCGACAGCGAAGACGGTGCGATTCAGGCCTTCGCGCGCACCTTCGCCGGCGGTGAATTCCGAGATGATGTGCGCGACGATGTCCCATTGCCGCGGGCTGGTGTCCTGGGCTTCGTCGATCAGCACGTGATCGACGCCGCGGTCGAGCTTGTAATGCACCCAGCCCGAGGAAACGCGGTCGAGCATCGCCAGCGTCTTGTCGATCAAATCGTCATAGTCGAGCAGGCCGCGCTCCTGCTTCTCGCGACGGTAGTTTGCGGCGGCGGCGGTTGCGATATGCAGCAGGGCCGCGCTGCGGTCGCGCATGGTCACCGCGCGGCGCTTCTCGATCAATCCTGCCAGGCGTTGCGCCTCGTTCTCGAACAGGCGGGCGACGGATGGTTTCTGCTCGCCGAACTTCTTGGTCAGCACCGCCTTGCGCGGCAGCTTTTCGTCGGTCAGGAAGACGCAGAGATAGGCATCGACCTGCGCGGCACCGGAAAACGCCTTTGCTTCGCGGAGCCGGCTGGCCTGGTCGTTGTCGGACTTGCTGCCGTCTTCCAGCGCGAAGGCGATGTCGTCCCAGCGCGATCGCGGCAGATACGGGCCGTCGAGAATCTCCGTCTCGACATCCTCGATGCGGTCGTTTGCGTCCACGCCCAGCACGGCCGCCATCTGCGCAGCAGCGGCCTCGGCGTTGCCGGCCTCATCGGTCCAGGCCATGAAGTGGTCGCGGCTGAGACATGCCTCGCGCACGACCTCCTTGAAGGTGACGTCGGCGGCGCTCGCCATCGCGGTCTGCAGCGCGCGGCCGGTGATGCTTTCAGGGTCGCGCGCGGCCTCCAGCAGCACCTTCAGATTGGCGCGCTCCATCATGTCGGTCTGGTCGCGCTCGTCGATCACGGCAAAGCGCGCGGGGACATTGGCCTCGAACGGAAACTGCTGGAGCAGGCGCGTGCACAGCGCGTGGATGGTCTGCACCTTCAACCCGCCCGGCGTCTCCAGCGCGCAGGCGAACAGCTTGCGCGCTTCGCGCCGCAGTTTTCGGTCCGGATGGGGAATGCCGACGTCACGGATCGCCGCATCGAGCGCGGTGTCGTCGAGCGTCACCCAATGCCCGAGCGTGGTGAACACGCGCTCGGCCATGTTGGCGGCAGCCGCCTTGGTGAAGGTGATGCAGAGGATCTTTTCCGGCGGCACGCCCGAGAGCAGCAGGCGGATCACGCGCTGCACCAGCACATGCGTTTTGCCCGAGCCGGCATTGGCCGACACGAAGGCCGACGCGGTCGGATCCGATGCGCGCGCCTGTCGCGCGCGCAACTCATCCGGGATGGGGCGCGGTGCCTTCACCATTCCTCGATCCCCAATCCACCGGCCGCGGACCATTCCTTGATCCGGGCGAGATCGTCATAGGCGCCGTAGCGGTTGGTCCACATCGGCAGGTTCAAGGAGGTATAGGGCTGGTTCTCGTCGTCGAAGGCGCGAATCAGCGCCTCGAGCTTGGCCCTGGCCTCAGCAGCCGCGGTGTCCGGCGGCTGCGGCTCGTCGCCTTGCCTATACTTGAGCTCGAGAATGCGTTCTTCGCCCGGCGGATTGTTGCCGCTCAGGCGAACATAGACGAGCTGGCTCACGGATGCGCCGGCGTCGATGTCGGGAAAACCACCCTCGCGCAGGATCGCGGCTTCCAGCGTGAGCTGCGGCGACAGGCCCATGCGGACCTGCTTGCCGGTCGGTGGCTGGCCGGTCTTGTAGTCGAGGATAGCGTAGCCGCCGCCTTGGCGCCGTTCGATGCGGTCGGCGCGAGCGGAGAGACGGAAGCTGCGCCCATGGTCGAGCGGGATCGAGATTTCGCCGCGGGTTTCCGCGGTGATCACCTCGATCGCGCCGCGCCGCGCCGTCTCCCATTCGCCGAACCAGCGCGCGATGCGCTGGAAGCGTGGCCACCACAGCGCCCGCGCCTCGGGTCGCTCCATCAATGGCGCAAAGTATTTTTCGCCGATCGCGCGCAGCACGCGTGAGGGATCATCTGGCAGATCGGTGGCGTAGCGTTCCGTGAACTCGCCGAGCGCATCATGGATTGCCGAGCCGCGGTCGGCGGCCGACAGCGGCATGTCGACGGGATCGAGCGCGTCGAGCCGCAAAATGTGTTTTGCGTAGATCGTATAGGGATCACGCAGCCAGTCCTCGATCCCGGTAACAGACATCCTGAGCGGCCGGGTCGCGCGTGGCGGTCGCGGCTCGGGCTGCTTGATCGGCCTCACCTCGTCGGGCTGGTCCAGCGCGGCTGCGAACTGCACGTATTTCTCGCCCGCGCGAATCGCGGCCTTCCAGTGCGCATCGCCCGCGACCGCCTCCAGCCGGTGCAGGAAGCGCGAGGCGACCGCCGGCGCACCGCCAGCCTTGGCGGAGTGGGTGAGGATGACCTCCTCGCCGCCGAGCAATTGCGCAAAATCATGCGCGGAGAGGCCGATACGGCGTTCCGGCAGATCGAGGCCGAGCTGGTGCCGCATCGGTCGGCTCAGCCACGGATCGATCCGCGGCGCCGGTGGCCAGACCCCCTCGATCAGGCCGCCAACGATGATGCGGTCGGCCTGCATCAGGCGCGATTCCAGCGGGCCGTAGATCTGCAAGCGCGCGCCCGGCCTGTCCCGCCGCCGCACCGCGCGATCGCTGAACGCGGTCTGGAAGACGTCTGCGTAGTCGGGCAGCGTGACCATCAATCCGCTGGTCGTGCCGCCGCGCAGGAGATCGTCGAAGGCGCTCGCGAGCGCGAGGCCTTCGCGCTCCTCGAACGCCAGCGGGATGCCCTGCTCGTCGCGCGACAGCTCGATCATGATCTCGCGATGCCGATGCGCGAGTTCGGCGAAGTCATATGGTCTTGATGATGCAAGACTCTCGATCGGCGCCAAGGCTTGTCGTAAGCCATCGATCAGCACCTGAATGCGATCGAGGTCTTCGGCCTTGAGACGTGCACGCGGCTCGGCCTTGTGCAGCGCGGAGACCTCGCTGCGCCACAGCTTTGCCAGTTCCTCGCGAAAGCGATTGAATTCGCGCAACAGGCCGGCGGTGCCCGCGGGCGGGCGCGTGCCGCGCAACAAAGCGAGCTCCAGGTCTTCGATCGCCGCCTTCCATGCACCAGACGCCCGGCCGATCCGGCATAGCGGATGCTTCAGCATCGCCAGCAGCGTCGGCGGCTCCAATCCCTTGGTCGCAGCCTCCGCCGTCAGTCGCGCAAAGACGCCGGCGGCGGTTTCCATCAGGACATCGCCGCCGGAATCATCGAATGCGAGATCCCATCGTGTCAGCGCAGCCATCACCCGCCGCGCCAGCGCGCGATCGGGCGTGACCAGCGCCGCGGATTTGTCGAGGTGCCGCGCCTCGCGCATCGCGATGGCGATGGCGAGCGCTTCCATTTCCGGGTTGGGGGCTTCGACAACCGCGAGGTTCTTCATGCCGCCGGTGATCTTCGCGGCCACGTCCGGCTGCTTCAGCCGGTCGTGCCAGATCTCGGTCTTAGCCGACGGCCGCATCGATTCGGAGGCCAGCAGATCGCGGCCGCCTTCCGCCGGAGGCTTGAGGATGTCGACGTCGCCGCGCTTGATGCCAAACCGATCCAGCAGCGCGTGCATGGCATATTGCGGATGGTTCGAGACCGGGTGCTCAGCGAACTTGCCGAGCGAATCGCGTACGCCGCCGATGCTGCGCCATGCATCGTCGTCGAGATCAGTGTCGAGGCCGGGCAGCACCACGGCGCCATGCGGCAGCGAGGCGACTGCATGGAGAAATCTTGCCGTGGCCGGCATCGAGCCGGTCGAACCGGCCGCGATCACGGGGCCTTGGTGATGCGCGGTCAGCCGCCTGGCTTCGGCATCGATCAGGAGGTCGCGGCGGGCAGCGGGCTCGATGCGTTTGATTTCGGCGAGATGACCCGGCCAAGCGATGCGCGCGATACGCAAAAATTCAAGCGAGTGCTGCCAGTACCGGTCGAGCATATCAGGTACGAGGCCATCGAGCGCGCTCCAGTCGACGCCGCGCGTGACCATGTCGTCGATCAGACGCGCGAGATCGGAAGCCAGCGCCAGCGTCGAGGCGGGGCCCCCGACGACCAGCGGAGACAGCACCGGGCCCTTGGCCCAGGCCGCGACGAGCTGCGCCAGTGTCAGCCGCCGTTCGAGCTCGCCGAGCCGCGGCGGAATGTCGAGCGGCGTTGCGCCGGAAAACTGTTCGCCCTCATCGGCGAAAGCGAGCTCATCCTCGTCGATGTCGCCGAGCGCGACGATGCGCGGCAGCACGACCGCATCCGCCTTCATCTCGTCGAGGAAGATCTCGCGGACGATTCGCATGGCGCGCCGTGTCGGCAGGTACAGCGTGGCGTCCGCCAGCCGCGCCGGTTCCTTGCGCGCCTCAAAGCCGTCGACCAGCCGGCCGTCGAGCAGGCTGGAGACGACGGTGCGCAGGAACGGAACTGAGATGGGAACGCTGAAAACGCGCATGAGCTGCCTGATTCGGGAATCAGGCGCCAATATAGGGAGGCGGACTCAAATGGATATGGGTGGAGGGAGATAGTCCCCGCTGTTCGCCGGACCAGAACAGGTGCCGTAGGGTGGGCAAGGCGCAACGCGCCGTGCCCACCATGTTTCCGCGAATTTCAGCTTAGATGGTGGGCACGCTTCGCTTTGCCCACCCTTGTAATAGCGCGATCAGTTATTCTCGACCTGTTCCGTGAGGAATGG
>NZ_JBVVPM010000078.1:302-28112 GCF_055811255.1 Bradyrhizobium sp. MI1.11 | reverse complement strand
GCTGATCCTCCCAGCCGACAGAGAACTGTCACCCATCCATCTGGTCTACTGTGTTACCTATCTATCCGGTCTGGACACTCCCTAGCCCTCCCCCACAAGGGGGGAGGGAACGCACTGTGCTTGCGGCGCGATCTCTCGCAACACAACAAATTCACGACTTCCGCATCCGCGCCTTTGCCCCCGCGACGATCTGCATCGCGACGCCGGCGATCCAGCCGAACAAAGCAAACCAGCTCCACGCAATATGCGGTTCGAGGCGGAGCACGATGATGGCGACGGAGGCGAGCGCAGTGAATGTGGCGCAGAGCGTGCCGGCGGAGCTCAACAGTTCCGCGGCGTCGATGTCGCCGTGGGCCTCGTCGAAGGGCAGCTGCGGTGTGTCGATGCCAAGATAGAAGCCGACGAAGCCCAGCACCATCATCAGCAGCAGGAAGCCTTCCGTGGTGAGCGCGGGTATAGCGGATCCCACGTAAGCGCCGACGAACAGCCCGCACGCCGCGCCCGCCATCGCAAGCCCCACGCGCTCGATGACGTGGGCAGCTTTCCGGATACGAAACCGCATGGCAGGCCTCCGCGAGGCGTTGGACGCACGCGAGGTTAGGCCAGATTTGGCGGAGGTGGAAGGTGAGAGGGTTTACGGATGCGTGAGGTGGGATGGTTTAGGACCAAAGGACGCAAGCGCGGCGACCTTTGCGTGGGCGCATGCCTCCCCGACCGTCATTGCGAGCGCAGCGAAGCAATCCAGGCTCTTTCCGCGGACGCAGTCTGGATTGCTTCGTCGCAAGGGCTCCTCGCAATGACGAGTTTGCGGCGCGGTCGTCGCGCCACATTCGCCCCCCTCACCGCGCCCCGAACGTCGTCTTGCCGAACAGCGCCTTCTGCGTCGAGGGCTGCGAGCGCCAGTATTGCGGGGGTGCTTCGACTTCGCCGCCGAGATCCGCTGCGGCGTGCCAGCCCCAGCGGGGGTCGTAGAGCATGCCGCGGGCGAGCGCGACCATGTCGGCCTTGCCGGATGCGACGATCTCTTCGGCCTGGTTCGGCTCGGTGATCAGGCCGACGGCGATGGTGGGCAAACCCGTCTCGCGCTTGATCGCCTCTGCGAACTGCACCTGATAGCCGGGGCCGAGCGCGATCTTCTGCAGCGGCGAGACGCCGCCGGAGGAGGCATCGATCCAGTCGACGCCGCGCGCCTTCAGCGCCTTGGCGAACTCAATCGTCTGCGCCAGGTCCCAGCCGCCCTCGACCCAGTCGGTCGACGACACCCGCATGCCGACCGGCTTGCCGTGCGGGAATGCCGCGCGGACCGCGTCATAGACCTCCAGCGGGAAACGCATGCGGTTCTGCAAGCTACCGCCATATTCGTCGGTGCGCCTGTTCGAGATCGGCGACAGGAACTGATGCAGGAGATAGCCGTGCGCGCCGTGCAGCTCGATCGCGTCGATGCCGATGCGATCGGCGCGCTTCGCCGCATCGACGAAGGCGTCGCGAATGCGCTTGAGGCCGGCGGCGTCGAGCGCCAGCGGCGCGGCTTCGCCCTCCTTGTGCGGCAGCGCTGACGGCGCCACGGTCTGCCAGCCGCCCTGGTCCTGCGGGATCAGCTGGCCGCCGTCCCAGGGCCGCGCGCTGCTCGCTTTGCGGCCCGCATGCGCGAGCTGCATTGCGACCGCGGTCGAGGAATGTTTCCGCACCGAGGTGAGGATCTGCTTCAGCGCGGCCTCGGCGGCATCGCTGTAGAGCCCGAGGCAGCCCGGTGTGATGCGGCCGATCGCCTCGACATGGGTCGCCTCGATGCAGAACATCGCCGCGCCCGACAGGCTGAGATTGTTGATGTGGGTGAAGTGCCAGTCGGTGGGAACGCCGTCCTCGGCCGAATATTGGCACATCGGCGACACCACGATGCGGTTCTTCAAGGTCAGGCCGCGCAGCTTGATCGGGGAAAACAGGACGCTCATGCGGGGGAGTTCCGGGATGGGGGCGGGAGTTGGGGAGAGTGTAGTGAGCGATGCGCCGATTGCCAGCCGCGCGGGGGGAATGGCGGCCCGTAGCGTCATGCATTGCGGCCGAGTGGACTCACTCCACCAGTGCGAACTGCAGCAGCAGCGTACGCTGGAGCATTGAGAAATTGTCGTCCGACACCAGCGTCAGCACGGTCTCGCCGTCGGCGGTAACGTGGGCGTCGATGCCTTCCATGTTGTCGATCTCGTGGCCGAGATCTGCCTTGAACAGCACGGGGCCGTCGACCAATGCGCCCGGCGCGATCGATTTCAAGGGGATGGCGCGGATGCGGATATCGACGCCGGTGAACCAGGAGAATTTGCGTTCGAGAATCAGGAGATCGCCCGAGGGCAGCAGCACCGCATCGCTGATCAGCTGCTGCTCGGTGCGGCGAATGCTGAACTGGCCGGGCGTCGGGCCGCCGAGCAAGAATCCGATCAGATTGCCGTCGGCATCGAAGCCGCCCTCCGACAGCGCGATCAAGGTCCCCGCGAGCGGCTGCCCCTTTGGTATGTCCTTGGGGACAAACACCAGCGCCTCGAGCCCTTTATTATAGGGCAACTTTCGCACCGCCGGCGGCGTCTGCAGCACCTCGCCGCGGGCGCGTGTGCCGCCCTTCGAGAAATCGAACCGCATGATCTGGTTGACACGCTCGAGCCCGACATAGACGAGGTCGCCGTCGCGCGCGAGCGACTCGGTGTCGTACCACAGCCGCTTCTCCGTGATCGGCCGCCCCTCCGCATTGAGCACCGGCGCAGCCTCGACGTCCTCGAGACCGGTCATGCTCCGCCCGGAATAGCGGATGCGACCGGTGAACCAGGTGCCCTGGTCGGAGATCGCGAGGAAGCGCTCGCCTTTGGGATCGAGAAACCGGAAGCCGGACAGGCCGCCGAAGCCGCGATGCGGCGAGGTCAGCACCAGGCCGCCGCGATAGTCCAGCGAACCGAACCGCGTGCGCGCGCGGTCGCGCGGCTCGAAATTGGGAATCGGCCGCGCGTTGACCTCGATGCCAACGGGCGCGGTGACGGCGTGCTCGATGAGCGCCGGCTTCGGCGCGGGCTGTGCCTGCGCCAGACGAGACAGTGCGAGAGTGGAAAATCCCGCCGCCGCGTGGCCGATAAAGCTGCGGCGGGATCGATGCTTGCTCACGAATGCAATTTGCGTCGCGGGCGGTTGGCCGGCTGCGTGGGCGCGGTGTTGGTCTCGCTGAAGAGTTCGGCGAGTTTTTCGGTGATGGCGCCGCCGAGCTCTTCGGCGTCCACGATCGTCACCGCGCGGCGGTAATAGCGCGTCACGTCATGGCCGATGCCGATCGCGATCAGCTCGACCGGCGAGCGGGTCTCGATCTCCTCAATGATGTGGCGCAGGTGCCGCTCGAGATAGTTGCCGGGATTGACCGACAGCGTGGAATCGTCGACCGGCGCGCCGTCCGAGATCATCATCAGGATCTTGCGCTGCTCGGGCCGGCCGAGCAGGCGCTTGTGCGCCCAGTCGAGCGCCTCGCCGTCGATGTTCTCCTTCAGCAGCCCCTCGCGCATCATCAGGCCGAGATTCTTCCGCGCACGGCGCCACGGGGCATCCGCCGACTTGTAGATGATGTGACGGAGATCGTTGAGGCGGCCGGGACTGGCCGGCTTGCCGGCGGCAAGCCACGCCTCGCGCGATTGCCCGCCCTTCCAGGCGCGCGTGGTGAAGCCGAGAATCTCGACCTTGACGCCGCAACGCTCCAGCGTGCGGGCGAGGATGTCGGCGCAAGTCGCCGCGACCGTGATCGGCCTGCCGCGCATCGAACCGGAATTGTCTAAGAGCAGCGTCACCACGGTGTCGCGGAACGTCGCCTCCTTCTCGTGCATGAAGGACAGCGGGTGATAGGGATCGGTCACCACGCGCGACAGCCGCGCGGGATCCAGAATGCCCTCTTCGAGATCGAACTCCCAGGCGCGGTTCTGCTGCGCCATCAAGCGTCGCTGGAGCCGGTTGGCGAGACGGGCGACGATGCCCTGCAGATGCGCGAGCTGCTTGTCGAGATAGGCGCGCAGGCGCTCCAGCTCGTCATGATCGCAGAGGTCTTCGGCGGCGATGATCTCATCGAACTTCGGCGCGAAGGCGTGATATTCCGGCCCGCGCGGCTCGTTCTTGCCGTGCGAATTCGGTCGCGTCGCCTCGCCCGGCGTCTCGTCGTCGCCGAGTTCGCCGTCGTCGAAGGTGTCGGAGGTCGAGGCCTGCGCGCTTTCCATCGCGCTCTCGCTCATCTCCTCGCTCGACGCCTGGGCTTGATCAGCGCTCATCTCCTGCGCGGCGTCGGAATCGGGCGAGCCCTCGGCGCCGGACTGATCGTTGTCGCCGTCCTGGTTCTCGTCGTTCTCGTCATTGTCTTCGCTGTCGGCGCTGCGCTCGTCGCCGATCTCGAGCGCCGTCAGGAGATCATGCACGGCATCGCCGAACCTGGTCTGGTCCTCGACCATGGTATCGAGCCGATCGAGCCGCCTGCCGATCTTGTCTTCGAGGATGGGACGCCAGAGATCGACCATCTTCTTGGCGGCCGTCGGCGGCGCCATGCCGGTCAGGCGTTCGCGCACCAGCATCGCCAGCGCGTCGGCGAGCGGCGCGTCGGCGCGATCGGTGATCTCGTCGAACTTGCCGCGATGGAAATGGTCGTCGAGCATCGCGGTGAGGTTCTTCGCAACGCCCGCCATGCGCCGCGCACCGATCGCCTCGACACGGGCCTGCTCCACCGCCTCGAACACGCCGCGCGCCTGCGGATTGCCGGGCATCAGCTTGCGATGCAGCTTCGGATCGTGACAGGCGAGCTTGAGCGCGATCGAGTCGGCATGGCCGCGCACGATCGCGGCATCGCGCCTGGTCATTTTTCGCGCGGGTTCGGGCAGCCGCGCCTTGCCCGGTGCGAGCCCGGGACGCTCGGCGGCGAAGCTGACGTCGAGCTCGGGCGCCTTGGCGATCGCCTTCAAACAGGAGGCCACCGAGCGCTTGAACGGCTCGGTCGGGGCTTCCTTGGTGTTGCGGAATTTGGAGTTGGAGGTGGTGCTCATCTCGCCCTTACCCGTCGTCCCGGCGAAGGCCGGGACCCATAACCACCGGCGATCATTGCGTCAGGAGAAATTATCGGCGGCGCTTCACTCGAGACATCACGCGGTATGGGTCCCGGCGTTCGCCGGGACGACATATCGCGTGAAATCAGCTGAGCGCCACGTTCACCGCCGATTCCGGCAGCTCCGCGTTGAAGCAGCGCTGGTAGAACTCGGCTACGAGGGGACGTTCGAGCTCGTCGCACTTGTTGAGGAAGGTGACCCGGAACGCAAAACCGATGTCGCTAAAGATGTCGGCGTTTTCCGCCCAGGTGATCACCGTGCGCGGGCTCATCACCGTCGACAGATCGCCATTGGCGAAAGCGTTGCGGGTGAGATCGGCGAGGCGAACCATCTTGTTGACGATGTCGCGGCCCTCCGTGGTGCGATAGTGCTTGGCCTTGGCCAGCACGATCTCCACTTCCTCGTCATGGCTGAGGTAGTTCAGCGTGGTGACGATCGACCAGCGGTCCATCTGGCCCTGGTTGATCTGCTGGGTGCCGTGATAGAGGCCCGAGGTGTCACCGAGGCCGACGGTGTTTGCGGTCGAGAACATGCGGAATGCCGGGTGCGGCTTGATCACCTTGTTCTGGTCGAGCAGCGTCAGCCGGCCGGAGACTTCCAGCACGCGCTGGATCACGAACATCACGTCCGGGCGGCCGGCGTCGTATTCGTCGAACACCAGCGCGACGTTGTGCTGGAGCGCCCAGGGCAGGATGCCGTCGCGGAATTCGGTGACCTGCTTGCCGTCGCGGACCACGATCGAGTCCTTGCCGACGAGGTCGATCCGGCTGATGTGGCTGTCGAGGTTGACGCGCACGCAGGGCCAGTTCAGCCGCGCGGCGACCTGCTCGATATGGGTTGATTTGCCGGTGCCGTGATAGCCCGTGACCATGACGCGGCGGTTGTGGGCGAAGCCGGCGAGAATGGCGAGCGTGGTGGCGCGATCGAAGCGGTAATCGGAATCGACTTCGGGGACGTGAGGATCGACTTCGGAATAAGCGGGGACTTCGAGATCGCTGTCGATCCCGAACACCTGGCGCACCGACACCTTCATGTCGGGCAAACCGGAAACTTCCTCAACTTTGGACATCGCGGCGGTCGTCATCAATCCTCCGAGGTCCCGGGCGATCCCGAGACCAGTTATTGCACGTTGGCTGCGGCTGGGTGCTGTTGCGAACCTATCAGAGACAACGTGCGGGCAGAAGCCCGCCCCCCAATCAAAGTTCCGTTGTCTTTTCATTTAGATAGGCAAGGAACGCGATTTTTGGAAGGCTGCCCTGCGAATCACGCCTGAATTTCGTGCCGAGGGCACGGTCCTGCTCACGCGGGTGGCACTTTTACCGGCGCTCGTTACTTATGTAGGGTCCGAACCCCAAGGCCAATCCCAAGGCCCAATCCCACCACAGAGACGATGTGACGTCCTTTCTCGATCCCCTCATTTCATTCGTCTCGGCCCATCCGTGGCTGGCCTATCTGACCCTCTTCCTGGCGGCCCTGCTGGAGGCGGTTCCGGTGGTGGGCTCGGTCATCCCCGGCTCGACCATCATCCTGGCGCTGAGCGCCCTGGTCCCAGGCGGCGAGCTCAGGCTGCAATGGGTGTTGCTGGCGGCAGCGCTCGGCGCAGTGCTCGGCGATGGTTCGGCTTACTGGATCGGGCACCGGCAGCAGCGGGAGATCCTCAACACCTGGCCGATGACCAATTATCCGCGTGTGGTCGAGCAGAGCGAGACTTTCTTCCACCGCTTCGGCACCTGGGCGGTGTTCTTCGCCCGCTTCGTGCCGCCGATCCGGGCCTTCGTCCCGGTCACCGCGGGCGCGCTGGGCATGCCCCCGGCCCGCTTCTACGCCATCAACATCCCCGCAATCCTGGTCTGGGCGCCGGCGCATGTGCTGCCGGGTGTTTTGGCGGTGTCGGCCCTGCACGAATATGCCGGGCTGCCGCACCATGGGCATCCGTACAAGCACATGTGGATTTTGACCGTGGGTCGGCGTGGCAATCGTCGTAGGCGCGGCGGTTTGGATCTATCGCCGCCGGAACGGCGGCGGTGTCGCGGTGGCGAAGCCGCGGGGGTGATAGAGTGTATCCAGGCGCACCGCCTCATCCTGAGGGCCCGCCAACGGCGGGCGTCTCGAAGGATGGCCGCGGGCGAAAGCCGGGCCTGCATGGTTCGAGACGCGCGTTCCGCGCTCCTCACCATGAGGGTTTTTGATTATCCCTTGGAATCCGCAACCCCCGCCCTTCGTCCCGGTGCCGGTCCCACATACCTTGCCCTTGGCCTGATCAGCTTGCCGAACTGCAATTGCTCGCTGGCATGGGCGACCCAGCCGACGCTGCGGGCCATCGCAAACAACGCGAGCTCGCTGCCTCCCGGCAGGCGCAGCGCGTGCACGAGCACCGCGAGCGCGTAGTCGATATTGACGAGTTCGCCGGTCGCCTCCGCGATGCGCTCCGGCACCTCTTTGGTGAATTTGCGCGGTGCGCCGGCGCGGGCCAGGGCATTCAGCAGCGACTGCGCGCGCCGATCGCCCCGCTTGTAGACACCGTGACCGAAGCCCGCAAAGCGTTCGCCGAGCGCGACGCGTTCGCGGACCATCGGCTCGACGTCACGATCCACCAGCGCCTTGACGAGTTGCGAGGCGAGCACGCCGGCGCCACCGTGCTTCGGTCCCTTCAGCGCGGCGAGGCCGGCGATGACGGAATCATAAAGATTGAGGCCGGTCGAGGCCGCGCAGCGCGCGGTGAAGGTGGACGCGTTCAATTCATGCTCGGCGAGCAGAACCAGCGCGCGGCGGATGAGATCGGCCGCGTGCTTGTTGTCGGGCGCCCAGGCCCTCGCGATCTGCTGGTGCAGCGGCTCGGCGGACGGATCCGTGTTGAGCATGGTCGCGACCAGAAGCCGGACGATGCGCGCACCGACCATGGCGCGGCCATCCGGCGCACGCGTGAACGCGCGGGGATCGGCGCTCGATGCGAGCGCCAGCACGGCAATGGCGCGATCGATCGGTGCCGCCCGGCGCGCGGCCTGCGCGATCAGGCGCATCTCGTCGGACATCGCAGGCTGATTATGCGGGGCGAACGGATCGACGCCGGAGACGTCCCACAGCAGCGTCGCCGTGTGCTCCAGCGTATCGTTTTCGGCGAGATCGACGCAGTTGACGCCGCGATAGATCGCGCCGTCCTCGGTGATGGTGGAGATCTCCGTGTCCATGACCGGCAGATCGGCATCGAAGCTGCGCAGGCCGCGCGGCTCCGGCGACGGCACCCGGCGCTCCTTCAGCGCCCGGACGTCCTCGGCGCGATAGCGGTTCTTGCGCGAGTCCGGCGTCGGCTCGGAGCGGACCAGGCCGCGGCTGACATAGGCGTAGAGCGTGGCCGGCGAGATCGCGAGCTCGGCGGCGGCTTCCCGGGCGGAGAGGTAGAGACCTTCCGAATTTTTCATATTGATTTATGTAATCAAGATTGATCAATCTGTCGAGAGGCCCGACCTTTGGCTGGTGCAAAGGAGATTTGGGCCATGAACATCCACCTCACCAAAAGCCAGATCGGGCTGGACGGCGTTCCTGCAGCCGAAACCGTGCTGAGCCATGTCGACGGCGAGCGCGGCGAGTTGATCATCGCCGGGGAGCATGTTGGCCGACTGGCGAGCCAGTCGAGTTTTGAGGGCGTCACCGCCCGGCTCTGGAACGGCGCCAGCACGACCACGCTGAGCGAAGCTAATGTGCGCGCGAGCCTGGGCGCCGCACGCGAGCGCGCCTTCGCGCGGCTGGATGAGTTGCTGCCAGCAACGCGCGGCATGGGCATCATCGACGGGTTTCGCGCGGCGGTCGCGGGACTTCGCGCCGAGCACGGCCTTGCCCATGAGGCGACAATCGTCGGCGCATTCCCGGTGATTGCGGGCGCGCTCGTCCGCCGCGCCAGGGGTCTCGATCCCGTGGCGCCCGATCCGAACGTGAGCCATGCTGCCGATACGCTTCGCATGCTGCACGGGCACGCGCCCGAACCACGCGAGGTCACGGCGCTGGACGCCTATCTCGTCACCGCCAGCGACCACGGCATGAACGCCTCGACCTTCACCGCGCGCGTGGTGGCCTCAACGCAGGCTGATCTGTTTGCCGCCGTCACCGCCGGCTATTGCGCGCTGACGGGTCCGCTGCATGGCGGCGCGCCGGAGCCGGTGCTGGAAATGCTCGACGCGATCGGTTCGCGCGAGCGCATCCAGCCCTGGGTGGACGCTGCACTCGCCCGCGGCGAGCGGATGATGGGTTTTGGCCACCGCGTCTATCGCGTGCGCGACCCCCGCGCAGATGTGCTCAAGACCGCGATCGAGGCGCTGGCATCGGACGACGCCGGCCTGCCCTTTGCCGGCGAGGTCGAGGCCTATATCCGCAGCGCGCTGCGCAAGAAGAATCCGGAGCGGCCGCTGGAGACCAATGTGGAGTTCTTCACCGCGATCCTGCTCGATGCGCTGGCGATCCCGAGGCAGGCCTTCACGCCCATCTTCGCGGTGGCGCGCGCCGCCGGTTGGACGGCGCATGCGCGCGAGCAGCAGCGGACCGGGCGGTTGATCCGGCCGAGCTCGTCATATGTGGGGGCGATGCCGGAGGCGTGAGGGACCGCGGATATCTCCGCAAGCCGGGAATCGTAGGCGTGAGGGACCGCGGATATCTCCGCAAGCCGGGAATCGTAGGGTGGGCAAAGGCGCACTTGCGCCGTGCCCACCATCGATCCAACACCGCAACAGAAGTGGTGGGCACGCTTCGCTTTGCCCTCCCTACGATACTACGGCGCGGGGAGAGGCCTACGCCTCGCGCACCACGGTCTTCAGGTAATTATACGCCTTGATGATCTCGATCAGGCGGTCCTCGGTGGAGCGGTCGCCGCCGTTGGCGTCGGGGTGGTGCTGCTTCACGAGCGCCTTGTACTTGGACTTGACGTCGGCGAGCGTGGACTCGGGGCCGAGGCCCATCACCTGGAGCGCCTTGCGCTCGGCATTCATGATCTTGCGCGTCTCGGCCTTGGGCGCGGCCTGCGGCCCGGCGCGCCAGCCGGTGCGGCCGTTGAGCTCCTGGAACATGCTGAACGGATCGAAGGCGCCGTCGATCTCGGCTTCCGCGCCTTTCTTGACGCCGCCATTGGCGCCCATCTTCCAGGTCGGACGATGGCCGGTCAGCGCATCCTTCTGATAGCGCGCGACAGCGTCGGCATTCATGCCGGAGAAGAAATTGTAGTTCTGGTTGTACTCGCGCACATGGTTCAGACAAAAGTGCCAGTACTCACGCTGGTTGTCGCGACCCTTGGGCGCACGATGCGCGCCCTTGTTCTGGCACCCGGTCCATTCGCAATTGACCACGGCGTCGCGCGGCTTCACTTCCGGTTGCTTGCCTTTCGGCTTGACCCGGATGGAGTCGAAGAACTTTGATGAATCGATCGGCATGGCTGACTTTGACTACGCAATGCAAAAACCTTCAAGTCTTGACATTGCAATTAGCTGAAAAGCATAGCCGAAGCTATGCTGAGGCGTCCTTGAACGGCCGCCAGAGGCGGCCTATGCAATACGGAGAGCGATCTCGCACCGTAATGACCCAGATGGCCATCAGAGACACTATCAGCAACAAGTTGCAGGAAGCTTTCACGCCGGAAAGCCTGCAAGTCGTCGACGAGTCACATTTGCATGAGGGCCACGCCGGCCATCGGCCGAGCGGCGAGACGCACTTCCGCGTTTATATTGTGTCTTCCGCCTTCAAAGGGAAGAGCCGGGTCGATCGCCACCGCATGATAAATTCGGCGCTGGCCGCGGAACTCTCCGGCAGCGTGCACGCGCTGGCGATCCACGCGCAAGCGCCGGGGGAAGGCGGGAGCTAGCTCGCCGATACGAGCGTCAGACGGCGCCATTTCTCCTCATCCTGAGGAGCGCGCACTTGCGCGCGTCTCGAAGGATGCAGGCCCCCGCTGCGGCATCCTGGCCTGCATGGTTCGAGACGCGCCTTTCGGCGCTCCTCACCATGAGGGGCAACAGGGTCATGCGAATCCTAAAACGACGTCCCCGCCCGCCGCCGCTTGGCTTCTTCCATTTCCGTCTCGCGCGGCACCGGTGAAATACGGAGTGCGGTGATGCGGTTGCGTTCGCGGCGGAGGACGCGGAAGCGGAAGCCGTGAAAGGTGAAACTCTGGCCGCGGTCGGGGATCGAGCGCGCCTCGTGAATGACGAGGCCGGCGACCGTCGTTGCCTCTTCGTCGGGCAGGTGCCAGTCCATGGCGCGGTTGAGGTCGCGGATCGGCACCGAGCCGTCGACGACGACCGAGCCGTCCGGCTGGGCGCGCACGCCCGCGACCACGACGTCATGCTCGTCGGAGATGTCGCCGACGATCTCTTCCAGAATGTCTTCCAGCGTCACGAGCCCTTCAACTTCGCCGTACTCGTCGACGACCAGGGCGAAATGGGTCTTGCGGCGGCGGAACGCCTTGAGCTGCTCGGAGACGGGCCGCATCTCCGGCACGAACCAGGGCGGCAGCGCGATGGTGGAGACGTCGATGCGCGAGGTCTCGCCGTCGGCCGCGCGGATCGCGCGCAACAAATCCTTGGCGTGGAGCACGCCGATGATGTTTTCCGGCTTCTCGCGCCACAGCGGGATGCGGGTGTATTCGGCCGCCAGCACCTCGCGCACGAGATCCTCCGGCGGCAGGTCGGCGTTGATCATCGTCATCTCGGTGCGATGGATCATGACGTCGGAGACCTGGAGCTCGCGCAGATCGAGCAGCCCGCCGAGCATGTCGCGGTCGTGCTTCTCGAACTTGCCTTCATGATGCAGCAGGTCGACCGCGCCGCGGAGGCGCTCGGTCGGCGACAGGATCGCCTGGTGCTCGCCGGCAAGGCCGAACAGGCGCATCAACAGCCGCACGATGACTTCCACGATCCGCAGCAGCGGCCCCAGCACGTACATCGTCAGCCGCATCGGGCGCGCGACCGCGAGCGCCATGCGGTCGGGCGCGTTGATCGCGATGGTCTTGGGCAGCACCTCGGCGAAGATCACGACCAGTGCGGTCATCAAGCCGGTGGCATAGAGCACGCCGACGTCGCCGAACCAGGCCGTGAAGATGCTGGTGGCCAGTGCGGATGCACTGATATTGGCGATGTTGTTGCCGAGCAGCAGCGCGCCGATCAGGCGCTCGCGCATGTCGAGCAGCTGCGAGACCACGTCGGCGTCGCGATTACCCTGCTTGGAGAGCCGCAGCATGCTGGCGCGCGAGGCGCCGGTCAGCGCGGTCTCGCTCGCGGCGAAGAAGCCGGAGACGAGCAGGCAGAGAATGACGATGGTGAAGCCGAGCCAATCCATGAACCACTCTGGTTTCTTGTTTTGACGCGTTTTCTTGACGCGAACCGGTACCCACTTCGCTCGAAAACGCTTTAGCGCCGTTCAACCGCGTGTCACGCCTTGAGGGCGAGCTTGTCCTTCAGGAAGTCGCGCACCGGAGCCGGCTCGACGTTCTTCACGACGACGGCCCGCCCCACGGCCTCCAGCAGGATGAAGGTGAGCCTGCCGCGCTCGACCTTCTTGTCCTGCGCCATCAGCGCCAACAGCGCGTCGGCATCAGCAAGCCCCTCCTGCGCGAAGCCCGCGATGTCCTGCAAGCGCGTCGGCAGGCCGGCTTCGATCAGGTGGCGCTCGACGCGCGCGGCGTCCGCGTCGCCGATCATGCCGAGCTTCGCGGAAAACTGCGCCGCCAGCGTCATGCCGATCGAAACACCCTCGCCGTGAAACAGGCGGTCGGAGAAACCGGTCGCGGCTTCCAGCGCGTGACCGAACGTGTGGCCGAGATTGAGCAGCGCGCGCTCCCCAGTCTCGCGCTCGTCGCGCGAGACGACGCCGGCCTTGGCGCGGCAGGAGGTCGCGATCGCATGCTCGCGCGCCGAACCGCCTTTGGCGATGTCGGAATGGTTCTTCTCGAGCCAGGCGAAGAAGGCCTCATCGCCGAGCACGCCGTATTTGGCGACCTCGGCATAGCCGGCGCGGAACTGCCGCGGCGACAACGTGTCGAGCACGGCGGTGTCGGCGATCACAAGCACCGGCTGGTGGAAGGCGCCGAGCAGGTTCTTGCCCTGCGGCGAGTTGATGCCGGTCTTGCCACCGACGGAGGAATCGACCTGCGCCAGCAGCGAGGTCGGCACCTGCACGAAGTCGACGCCGCGGCGCAGGATCGCCGCGGCGAAGCCGGCGAGATCGCCGACCACGCCGCCGCCAAGCGCGATGACGAGATCGTTGCGCTCGATCTTCGCGGCGATCAGGGCTTCGCTGACCTTTTCGAGACCGGCAAAGGTCTTGGAGATCTCGCCTTCCTCGACGACGATGTGCGATGTCGGAATGCCCGCGGCGGCCAGCGATGCCTCGGCGGGTTCGAGCCAGTATTTCGCGACGGTGCGATCCGTCACGATCGCGGTGCGTACGCCGGGGCGCAGGCGCGCTACCCGTTCGCCGAGCGAGGCCAGCACGCCGCGGCCGATGACGATGTCATAGGCGCGATTCTCCAGCGCGACCTCGACGTTGACGGGATCGGAATGTTTCAAAGGCGCGGTCATCGTGCGGCACTCGCGATGTCGGCTGATGGCGGGGACGCCCGTTCGCCGCAAAGATGCGCGCGTAGCGTCTCGATGGTCTCATCGACGATTCTGTCGTGCGGCACGTCGCGGGAGGCGATGGTGAGGTCGGCATGGCCGTAGACCGGCTCGCGCTCGGTGAGCAGGCGCGTCACGGTTCCTTCAGGATCGGCGGTCTGGAGCAGCGGACGGTCGGCGCGCCGGCGCACGCGGCGCATGATGACATCATGATCGGCCTTGAGCCAGATCGAGATCGCCTTCGCCGCGATCCGGGTCCGCGTCTCCTCGCGCATGAAGGCGCCGCCGCCGGTCGCCAGCACGATGGGACCGCCGTCGAGCAGCCGTGCGATCACGCGGGCCTCGCCGTCGCGGAAATGCGGCTCGCCGTGGCGCTCGAAGATTTCCGGTATGGTCATGCCGGCCGCCGCCTCGATCTCGGTGTCGGCATCGACGAAGGGCAGCTTGAGCCTGAGAGCCATGCGGCGGCCGATGGTGGATTTGCCTACCCCCATCATGCCGACGAGCACGATCGAGCGCGTCCCCAGCGCCGACAGGATGTCGGCCTCGGGCGAGGCTTGGATCGGCAACGCGGCGTCGGGCATTTGTCTCGCTCGAATGGGTCTCGCTCGATCTGCCGCCAAAGGCGGCATCCTTTGGCCACCTATACGACCCCGCAGGGGCCCTCGCCAGAGGACTCTTGCCACGAAACGGCGAACGTGTTGGATGATTTCATTGGTTAATTTGCCCGCCAAGCCCCTGACCGAGACCCTCTCCGAGATCCTGCCGATGCCCAGCCTGTTCCGCTTCCTGACGGTCGTCGCCGTGATCGCCGGCATCGTCTATGGCGTGGTCTTCGCGCTGGCGAACTTCGTCAATCCCAAGCCACGGGAAATGACGGTGACGATCCCGCCGGATAAGTTTCTCAAGAAATAGGGGCTAGCCTCCGGGGCATGCGTGCCAGATCTTCCGATAACAAGCCCTCAGATACAAAACTTACCGGCCTGTTCCTCGACATGCTCGCCGCGGAACAGGGCGCCGGCCCCAATACGCTCGACGCCTACCGCCGCGACCTCACCGACTTCTCCGAGTTTCTCGGCCGCGTCGGCCATGCATTTGCGGATGCGGAAACACAGACGCTGCGCGACTATCTCGCCGATCTCGACACGCGCGGCTTCAAGTCCACCAGCGTCGCGCGGCGGCTGTCGGCGCTGCGGCATCTCTATCGCTTCCTCCTGAACGAACGCATCAGAACCGACGATCCCGCGGCGATCCTGTCCGGCCCCAAGCGCGGCCGCGGGCTGCCGAAGGTGCTGTCGATCGCGGATGTCGATCGCATGCTCCGCCGCGCCAAGGAATTGAGCGAGGCTGAGGATGCCTCGCCGTCGAAACGGCTGCGCGCCCTGAGACTCTATTGTCTACTCGAGGTCCTCTACGCCACCGGCCTGCGCGTCTCCGAGCTGGTGGCGCTGCCGCGCACGGCGGCGAAGCGCGACGCCCGCATGATCGTGGTGCGCGGCAAGGGCAACAAGGAACGGCTGGTGCCGCTCAACGAGGCCTCGCGCCAGGCGATGGCCGATTATCTCGCGGCGACAGAGGCGGCCAAGGACAACAAGGCAGACAAGAAGAACAGCGTGGCGGCCTCGAAATGGTTGTTCCCCTCGTTCGGCGAGAGCGGACATCTGACGCGGCAGCATTTTGCCCGCGACTTGAAGGAGCTCGCGGTCGCTTCAGGGCTGCAGGCCCGGCTGGTCTCCCCCCACGTGCTGCGCCACGCCTTCGCCAGCCACCTGCTGCACAACGGGGCCGATTTGCGCATCGTGCAGACGCTGCTCGGCCATACCGACATCTCGACCACCCAGATCTACACCCACGTGGTCGAGGAGCGGCTGAAGAGCCTGGTCCGCGACCTGCACCCGCTGGCGGAGAAGTAGTTGCTGCCCTAGCTGCAGTAGCCCGGATGAGCGAAGCGACATCCGGGATTGACGATTGGGGCGACCTGCCCCGGATCTCGCTTCGCTCATCCGGGCTACGGTACGGGTCGGAGCCCGAAACCGCCTTGACTTCGGCCACATCTCCGCAGAAAGAGCCGGGGCCTCACGATGATTTGGCCTGCGCTCGTTGCGAGCACACAAGCCAACTCATTGACGAACCTACATTTCTTTCCACGACATCGAATCCGCTTCGCCGCCTCGCCCCGTTCTCCCTATATTGAGTTGATGCCAGACCAGATGCGCAGCTATCTCGATTTCGAAAAGCCCGTCGCCGAGCTCGATTCCAAGCTCGACGAATTGCGGACGCTTGCGGCCTCCGGCAGCGACATCGCCGAGGAGATCGGGCGGATCGAGGACAAGGCGGCGCAGGCGATGGCCGACCTCTATCTGAACCTGACGCCGTGGCAGAAGACGCTGGTCGCGCGACATCCGCAGCGGCCGCATTTCAACGACTTCATCAAGGGCCTGATCACCGAGTTCACCCCGCTCGCCGGCGACCGCAAGTTCGGCGAGGACGAGGCGCTGGTGGCCGGCTTCGGCCGCTTCCGCGGCGAGGCCATCTGCGTGATGGGCCAGGAAAAGGGCGATTCCACCGAGAGCCGCATCAAGCATAATTTCGGCATGGCGCGGCCCGAGGGCTATCGCAAATGCGTGCGGCTGATGGAGATGGCCGAGCGGTTCGGCCTGCCGGTGCTGTCGCTCGCCGATTCCGCCGGCGCCTATCCCGGCATCGGCGCGGAAGAGCGCGGTCAGGCCGAGGCGATCGCGCGTTCGACCGATGCCTGCATGGCGCTGACCGTGCCGAACGTCGCCATCATCACCGGCGAGGGCATGTCGGGCGGCGCCATCGCGATCACCACCGCCAACAAGGTCCTGATGCTGGAGCACGCGATCTACAGCGTGATCTCGCCCGAGGCGGCGTCCTCGATCCTCTGGCGCGACGGCTCCAAGGCGCAGGAAGCCGCTAACAACATGAAGATCACCGCCCAGGACATGCTCCGCTTCGGCGTGATCGACAGCATCCTGAAGGAGCCGGTCGGCGGCGCCCATCGCGACCCCGCCGCCATGATCGCCACCACGGGCGACGCCATCGCCAAGGCTTTTGACGAGCTGCGGGGCCTGGACGGCGACGCCATCCGCAAGCATCGGCGGCAGAAATTCCTCGATATCGGCCGGAAACTGGGCTGATTCGGGCGGTTTGGGACCGCAGCGGCGGTGCGCTCCCTCCCCCGCTTGCGGGGAGGTGAAGAGCCCCCGGTAACCTCGCGTTAACCCTTTTTTTGCCCAAATCAGCGATCTCTGTACCGGTTTGGCCGCGAGGCCCAAGTTACGGCCCAGTTTAAGTCTTCGTTGACCACGCCTTTGGGCCAACGGGCTCGTGATCCCCGTTCGGGTTGCGACCACATGACCCAGAGGTTAGAATTTTAATCAATGGCTTCAGGGCATAAGCGCTGGAGCGTGATTGCGAAAAAGCCCGTCGCGACGGGTCCGGGTCTCCGGTCGGATCATGCTTCAAGATTGGGGTTTGCGCGCGATGCCCTGGACGGTGTGGGGTCTATCTTGATTTCTCGTTCGCTTGCTCGCGCGTTTCTGGTCTCGGTGGCGCTTGCCGCCAGCTTTGTGCTGGCCGGGTGCGACACCGACCAGGTTTCGCTTGCGACCAATGCCAAGGCCAACCAGCCGGTCCCGCCGAAACTTCTCGCCGCGATGGTCGAGAAGGACATGGATCTGCAATCACCGATTTTGGTGCGCCTGTTCAAGCAGGAGGCCGAGCTTGAGGTCTGGAAGCAGACCCGCAACGGCCAGTTCGCGCTGCTCAAGACCTATCCGATCTGTCGCTGGTCCGGCGATCTCGGCCCGAAGGTGCGCGAAGGCGACCGCCAGGCGCCGGAAGGATTCTACTCGATCAATCCGGGCCAGATGAATCCGCAGTCGGCGTACTATTTGTCGTTCAACACGGGCTATCCGAACGCGTTCGACAAGGCTTTGGGCCGCAGCGGCTCGCAGCTGATGGTGCATGGCGATTGTTCCTCGCGCGGCTGCTACGCGATGACGGACGAGCAGATCGCCGAGATCTATTCGCTCGGGCGCGAGTCCTTCTTCGGCGGCCAGAAGGCGTTCCAGCTGCAGGCCTATCCGTTCAAGATGACGCCGGTGAACATGGCCAAGCACCGGAACAATCCGAACATGCCGTTCTGGAAGATGATCAAGGAAGGCTATGATCATTTCGAGGTGACGCGGCAGGAGCCGAAGGTCGATTTCTGCGAAAAGAAGTACGTGTTCGACGCGGCGAAGCCGCCCGACGCCAAGCGTGATCCGGTGTTCGACGCGTCCGCAAAGTGCCCGGCCTATGTGATCCCCGAGGAGATCGCCAGCGCCGTGCGCGAGAAGGATGCACGCGACCAGGCCGAGTACAACAAGCTGGTCTCGCGCGGCACGCCCGTTGCGCGCATGAACACCGGCATCGACGGCGGCATGAACAAGATCTTTGCCGCGAAGATTCCGGAGGGCTCGACCGGCCTGTCGGAAGGCGCCGAAGGCACCACGCTCCAGATGCTGGCGATGGCGAAGGCGCCGGGCACGATTCCTGGACACGTCAATCCGCCGAAGCCGAATCTCGATGCGGCCGCGCCCTCGCCGCAGGAAGAGCCGGTCGTCGCCGTCAGCGCGCCCGCCGCCAACACGCGTGTCGCCACCGCTGCTCCGGCGGAGAAATCCGGCTTCTTCTCCAACCTCGGCCGCAAGATGGGCATCGGCAACGCCGACGCCACGGCGACCACGCCGCCGCCGCAGGCCACGGCATCCGTCGCCCCGGCTGCGACTTCCACGACGCCGCCTACCGCGGCGTCCCGGCTGAAGGCCGCGGTAACCCGGTTCGTGCCGGGACACGACAAGTCCAAGGATGCAGGGAAGGATGCGCCGAAGCCAGCCGTTGCCGTCGCCAAGCCCGCCGAACCAGCGAAGCCCGACACCCGCCTCGCGGCGACCCGCCCGACGCTGAAGCCGTCGGTGTCCGATGGCGCGGGTGAAGCGACCCAGATCATGGGCGCCGCGCCGGTGGTCCAGTCGAACTCGTTCGACAGCCGGTTCGGGGCGGTGAAGTAAGCGGGCGGGAACCTCTCGCCCTATCCCGATTTTTACCGAGCTGACGGCGGTCCCGAATGATCAGGGCATATCATTCCATGCTGGTCTCCAAATGGGGTAACAGCCTCGCAGTCCGCCTGCCTAAGGCACTCGTTGAGGCTTTGAACCTCTCCCCCGGTGACGAGCTCAATGTCGTAGAGACTTCGACAGGCCAGATCGCAGTAGAGAAGGTCGACAGACGAGCGGAATTTCTCAGGCAAGCCGACCAGTTCCGGATTCCCCTGCCCGAGGGTTACAAATTCGACCGGGACGAAGCGAACGAGAGATAAGCCCGTTCTTCGACAGCAACATCCTGGTCTATGCCTTTTCGGCCGACATCCGGCGCGAGCGCGCGCTGACCACAATTGCCGGCGGCGGCGTCATCTCACTGCCGACACGCACGCTACGGCGCTTGCGCTTGCGCGCGACCATACGCTTGCCTTTTACGATGCTCTGATCGTAGCGACCGCAATCGAGGCTGGCTGCGAGACCCTGTATAGCGAGGACATGCAGCACGGACGCAGCATCGGCGGGCTGTCCATCGTCAATCCATTTTTCGGAAGCACTTCACCGTCACCCTGAGGTGTCCGCTTCTTCAGCTACCCTCGAAGGCCGACGGCCCGCTTGGCCGCGCGGCCGTGCATCCTTCGAGGCTCGCTGCGCGAGCGCCTCCAGCGACAATGGCTTCGCCATTGCGCGGGGATGACCGGACTGGCAGGGCGCCCTACGGCGCCAGATACCGCAGCAGCTCCGGATTGCCCCTCACCTCGCCTGCCTCGCCTTGCAGCGCGACTCGTCCGCGGTCGAGCACGTAGGCGTAGTCCGCGACGCGAAGCGCGAGGTCGAGGTGCTGCTCGACGATGATCACGGCGATGGTTTTCGCGAGCTCGATCAGGCGCTCGGTAATTTCCTCGATCACGCCGATCCAGACGCCCTCGGTCGGCTCGTCGAGCAGAAGCAGTTTTGGATCGCCCAGCATGGCACGGCCGATGGCGAGCATCTTGCGCTCGCCGCCGGACAGCGTGCCGGCGGGCTGGTCGAGGCGCTGGCCGAGTTTTGGGAAGATGGTCAGCACGTGGTCGACCGCGTCCGCCTTCCTGCTCGCGAGCGAGCCGACCGCGAGATTGTCGCGCACCGACAGACGCGCGAACACCGAATGCTCCTGCGGCACGTAGCCGATGCCGGCGCGGACGCGCTCCTGGGTCGCGCGGCGGCTGATGTCGCGGCCATCGAAAGCGACCTCGCCCTTCCACGCCGGCAACTCGCCGACGATGGTCTTCATCAACGTGGTCTTGCCGGCGCCGTTGCGGCCGAGCACGGCGACACCGCCGCGCCAGGGAATGCCGAGGTTGACGTCGAACAGGACCTGGCTGCGGCCATAGCCGGCGTCGAGATGCTTGATGTCCAAAAATTCAGGCACGGCGCAAATAGATCTCCTGGACGGCCTTGTTGGCCTGGATCTCCGACACCGTGCCGGACGCCAGCACCTTGCCCTGGTCGAGCACGGTGAGACGATCGCAGATGTCGCGGATGAAATCGAGGTCGTGCTCGACGATGACAAGCGAGCAATGCTTTTTGATCGGCTGCAGCAATTCGCCGGTAACGCGGCGCTCCTCCAGGCTCATCCCGCCGGTCGGCTCGTCCAGCAGCAGGAGTTTCGGCTTGCCGGCCAGCGCCATCGCGATCTCCAGCCATTGCTGCTGACCGTGCGACAGCGCTGCGGCCGCATCGAAAGCGCGGTCGGCGAGGCGGAACTGCGTCAGCATGGTCATGACCTGATCGTGCAGGAGCCCGCGCGTGCGCGAGAACACGAGATCGAACAGCGAAGATTGCGCCTGCAGCGCGAGCAGGATGTTGTCGTAGAGCGTCAGCGTCGGCAGCACGGATGTGATCTGGAATTTCAGGCTCATGCCGGCGCGGGCACGCTCGGTCGGCGTGAACGCGGTGATGTCGGTGTTGATGAAACTCACCTTGCCCTGCGTCGGCACCTCGGCGCCAGCGATGCACTTCATCAGCGTGCTCTTGCCGGAGCCGTTCGGTCCGATCAGGCCGTGAAACTCGTTCTCGCCGACAGTGAGCGCGGCGCCGTCGAGCGCGGTGAGCTTCCCGAAAATCTTCTTGACGCCGGTGGCTTCAAGGAGCGGCATCGCGCTTCTCCTTCCCGGTTTTCCTGGACTTGCCACCAAAGCTGCCGACCCGCTCGCGCTCGCCGAGCACAAAACTGATCAGACCGAGCGGCCGGAACAGGATCACGAGCAACAGCAGCACGCCAAGGATGATCGGCCAGACCTCGCGGTAATTGTCCGAGAGCCAGAAGCTGACGCCCTCGACGATGACGGCGCCGATGACGGCGCCGATCAGCGTGCCGGAACCGCCGAACAGGACGTAGAGCACGACTTGCGTCGAGACCACGACGCCGACCATGTTGGGCCAGACGAAACCCTCGTGGAAGGCGTAAAGGCTGCCGGCAAGACCCGCCACCGCGCCGCCGATCGCAAAGATGATCGCCTTCAGGTGCTGCGTCTTGTAGCCGAAGAAGGCGATGCGCTGCTCGTTCTCGCGCAAGCCCGCGAGCGCCAACCCGAACTGCGAGCGCACCAGAAAACGGCAGAGGAGATAGACCACGACAAGAAGGCCAAGCACGAGATAGTAGAACGGCGGCCCTTCCGAGAATTCGTAACTGCCGAGCGTCATCGACGAGATCGAGGGGATACCGTTCTGGCCGCCGAGATAGTACCAGCCGCGCGCCAGCCGGTCGGCGGCGTAGGAGCCGGTTAGCGTGCCCAGCGAGACGAAGATCACGCTGGAGGGATGTCGTCCCAGCAGCAGGAAGCCGCCGAGCAACAGCGCGAACGTGAGCCCGATCAGCGTTCCCGCGGGCAGCACCAGGAAGATGTTGGTGATGTCGAGGTCGCGCGCGAGCAACGCCACGCCATAGCCGGCCGAGCCGAAGAACAGCGCCTGGCCAAAGCTCATGATGCCGGCATAGCCCCACACCAGGTCGAACGAGAGCGCGAACAGCGCGAGGATGATCACCCGCGTCGCGAACACCGTGAGGTAGTCCTGCAGCACCAGCGGCGCGACCAGCGCCGCAACGAGCACGACGCCCTCCACGATCGGCAGGACTTTTCGTCCTGCCGCGACCTGTTCCGCTACCGCGCGCTCAGCCATCGCATCGTCCGCTTCGTCGCCGGCGATGGCCTCTCTTACCACACTCATCGACTTCGGCATTCCGCCTCAGCATTCCTTGGGATCGACGAGCCCGTCGCTGCGTCCGACGATCTCGTAATTCCCGCCCTTGGCGACCGCGGTGTACATCTTCATCTTGCAATGCCGCTTGCCCGGTACCATCTCGGCCGGTCCGCCGGGGCCTTCGGCGATCTTGGCGTGGTCGAGCGTCGCGGCGACCGACTCGCGGTCGATCTTGCCGGCTTCCTTGACGGCGGCTTCCCACAGCTTCAGGCCGCGATAGGTGCCGGTGGCGGCGCTGCCGGCGGCGAACAGGAAGTTGCCCGGGAAATCCTTCTCGTAGGCCGCCTGGATTTTCGCGTCGAACGGGTTCTCCTTGGTCAGCACCTTGAAATAATCGAGGCAGCTGGCGAGACCCTCGATCTCGGCGGCCTGATTGATGTTGAGCGTGTTCTCGTCATAGTAGACGCAGGCCAGCCGTCCGCCATTCTTGAGGAAGCCGGCCTCATAGAGCTGCTTGAAGAACGGACCGACGCCGGGCGGGATGACGGTATTGAAGACGACGTCGACCTTGTTGGAGATGATGCGGTTGACGGTCGAGGAGAAGTCGACCTGGTCGAGCGGATAATATTCCTCGAACACGACCTCGCCGCCATTGGCCTCGATCACCTTGCGGGCGTAGACGTTGAGCGTGTGCGGCCAGACGTAGTTGGCGCTCGGCAGCGCGAACTTCTTGCCGCCGTTCTTGATCAGCCAGGGAATGAACTCGTCGCACTGCTGCGCGGGCGTCGGCCCGGTGCAGAACAGATAGGGCGTGCACTCCTTGCCTTCGTACAGCTGCGGATAGATGTAGAGCGTCTTGCCGCGCGCGACGATCGGGTCCTTGATGGCGTTGCGCATCGACGAGGTGATGCCGCCGAGCACCATGTCGACCTTGTCGCGCTGGATTAGCTTGCGGACGTTGCCGACAGCGACGGACTCGTTGGAGGCCGTGTCCTCGATATAGAGCTCGAGTGGGCGGCCGAGCAGACCGCCGCCGGCGTTGATCTCCTTGATCACCATCTTGGCGACGTTGGCGTCGGCATTGCCGGCGTAGGCGATCGGCCCGGTGAGGTCGGTGGCGATGCCGACCTTGATCGGGGCTTCGGCCGCATTGGCCCAGGGCGCGGGGATCACCCAACTGCCGACGCCGGTTGCGACCGCGCCGGAGGCAAAGGCGAAATTCGAGAGGAAGCGGCGGCGGGAGAGCTGAGTGCGATCGGACATGTGACTAAACCCCTTTTCCAGCGATGAGGCCCTGCGGCCGGAATTTGATGAAAACGATGGCGAGTACGAAGACGAGAACATCGGCCACGACGGGCGCCATTACCCAAGGGAGCGCGGCACTGAGCGTGCCGATGACGCCGGCGCCCGCGACCGGCCCGATGAAGGAGCCGACGCCGCCGACCATCACCGCGACAAAGCCCTGGATCAGGAAGCGCAGGCCGAGATCGGCGAACAGGCTGAACACCGGCACGATCAGCGCGCCGGCAAGGCCGGCAAGCGCCGCGCCGAAGGCGAAGGTGGCGCCGTAGATCAGCGGCGTGGAAATTCCGGAGGCGCGGGCCAGCGACGGATTTTCCAGCGTAGCGCGCACGCGCAGGCCGAAGCTGGTGCGCGCCAGCAACAGATAGCAGCCGCCCATCACCAGCGCTGTGATGACGATGATGGTGAAGCGCCAGGCCGAGATGTGCATGGCGCCGATATCGATCGAGCCGCCGATCGGCTCCGGCACGGTGAGATAGAAGCCGCCGATCAGGCCGCGCACGGATTCGCGGATGATCAGGCCGAGCGCATAGGTGCCGAGCATGGCGACGATGGGCGCTGCGTAGAAGCGTCGGATGATCAGCGCCTCCAGCACGAAGCCGAGCGCGCCGACGACGAAGGGCGCGGCGACCATGCCGGCCCAGATCGGCAGGCCCTTGGCGTAGGCGAGATAAGTGATGTAGGCCCCGAGCAGGACGAACTCGCCCTGCGCGAAGTTGAAGATGCCCATCATGCTGGCGATGATCCCGAGCCCCAGCACGATCAGGACGATGATCGCGCCAAAGCTCAGGATCTCGAAAGCCGCGACGAACGCGTTAGCCATGCGCCAGAGCCTTTCCCGTTCCGACGGGATCGGAACGGGGCTCCGGCTTGTTGTCTTGACGCGTCCGAAAACGCTTCCCTGTTCCGTTGGCCCGCATCAATGCCTCGCTCACATCTTCTTCCAGTCGCCGATCTGCTCGAAGGCGTGGGCGGCACGGTAGATGGTGGATTCCTCGAACATGCGGCCGACCAGCATCAGGCCGACGGGCAGGCCATCGACCATGCCGCAGGGCAGCGACATCGCCGGATGATGAGTGATGTCGAACGGCGCGGTGTTGGAGATCATCTCCAGCGCACGCGCGACATAGTCCTCGCGGCTGGCCGTGGGTTCCGGCAGCTTCGTCGCCTTCATGGGCGTGGTCGGTAGCAACAGCAAATCGTAGTCTTTGAAGGCCTTGTCGTAGGCCGCGGTCAGGCGTCGGGAGATGTTGAGCGCCTTGCCGTAATAGCGCGGACCAAAGGTGTTGTTGATGTAGGTGCCGAGCAGCAGGAACAGCTTTGTGGTCTCGGACAGGGAATCCGCCTGCCGCCGCCAGCCGCGATGGAAGTCCATCAGCGTGGTCGAATAGAGGTCGGAACGCGACAGGCCATAGCCATCGCCATACATCATGGTCTGGGTCATGCCCTCGGTGCCGATCGGCGTCCAGATCGCGGGGCCCATGAGATGCATCGGGATCGAAACCGTCTCGACCGTGGCGCCGAGATCCCTAAAACGCTTTGCGGCCTCCCGCACGCTCTCGTTGACGGCGGCATCGGCATTCGCCTGCTCAAAGCCTTCCTTGAGGATGCCGATCTTCATGCCCTTGACGCCTTGGCCGAGCGCCTTGGTGTACTCCTCGACTTTGGGCGCCTTGATGCGGGGATCGTAGCCGTCGTCGCCGGCCAGCACTTCGAGCAGCAGCGCGTTATCGGCGACGGTCGCCGTCATCGGCCCGGTGTGATCGACGAACACCTCGATCGGCATGATGCCGGTATAGGGCACGAGGCCCCAGGTCGGCTTCATGCCATAGGTGCCGCAGAACGAGGACGGCATGCGGATCGAACCACCCTGGTCGCCGCCGATCGCCATGTCGACCTCGCCGAGCGCGACGACGACGCCTGAGCCTGACGACGAGCCGCCGGCCGAATAGCCCATCTTGTGCGGATTGTGGACGGCGCCGACCGCATTGGTGTGGCTGCCGCCGGACATGCAGAAGGATTCGCAATGAACTTTTCCGGCGATCTCGGCGCCGGCATCGAGCATGCGCGTGACGATGGTGGCGTCGAAATCGGGGACGTAGCCTTCGAGCGTCGCCGAGCCGTTCATCATGGGAACGCCGGCGAGCATGATGTTGTCCTTGAGAGCAACCGTCTTGCCCTTGAGCTTGCCGCTCGCCGCACCCTTCACCGTCGACTTGCGATACCAGGCGTTGCGCGGGTTTTCTTCCGGCGAGGGCCGATAGCCCGGGGTGCGCGGATATTTGACCTCCGGCACCTCGTCCGGCATGGCGCCGACGAGATTGTAGGCCTCGATCGAGCCCTGCATCAGGCCGCGGAACGAGGCGACATCGTCGTCGGTCAGCGAAAGGCCGCACTGGTCGGCGACACTGCGCAATTGGGCTGGCGTGGGAAGGACAACTGTCACGGCGCTCTCCTCAAGGCTTCTTGATCCCTGGAATTGGAATCCCTGGCATTGGAGCCTCATGGGCGCGCGTGCACGGCGCGGGCCCATCGGCTCCACCTCGATATTACAGACGGAAATATTTTCCTTTTCAAGTATTATTTTGAATTCGGGCGTTTGCGGATGGCCGCGCCGGCATCAGATCGGTTTGATCAGCTTGAAATCGAGGCCATCCGCCCCGGCGAGATACATTTGCATCCGGGTATGACCGTTCCTGACGGTGACGGGGCCGCGCGCGCCGCCATAGACGATGTTGCGGCCGGCCGCGAGCATGGGCGCCATCGCCAACGTGCCCGCCTTGTTTGCTACGGCCTCAAGGAAGCGCAGTCCCTCATAGCTGGATTGACCGAGCGACCCGATCGGGGGGCCGTTCGGTCCGAACATCGCGCGATAGCGGCTCTGGAAGTCGTCATTGACCCGCGATCCGATGCCGGGGAAATAGCCGGAGGCGCAGAACAGATTCTCGCTGTTGTCGGCGCCGATTCCGAGTAGCACGGTCTCGTCCATCGCCCCGGCCAGCCGCAGCGTCGTGGCGCCAAGGCCGCATTCGCCGAACGCGCGATTGAACGTGATGCTGTCGGTGCCGATCAACGAGATCAGGACGACGTCCGGCCTCGCGGCACGGATGCGCTCCAGATGCGGCTCATGGTTGTCTTCGCCGAGGGGAACGAACTCTTCGCCGACGACATGGCCGCCGGCCTCCTTGATGTAGCGCTTCACCGCGCGGTGCGACTGCCAGGGCCAGACATAGTCGCTGCCGATCAGGTACCAGCGCGCCGCCTTCTTGACGTCGGCAAGCCAGTGGATCGACGGACGGCTCTGCCAGCGCGGCGTCTCGCCGATCGCCATGACACCCGGCGTCTGCTCGCCGCCTTCGTAGACAGGCGTGTAGATGTAGGGGATGCGGTGGCGGGTGGTGACCTTGCGCAGCGCCACACGCACCGCGCTGGTATGCAAGCCGACGATGAGGTCGATCTCATCGGACGCGATCGCCTGCTCGGCGCGGCTCAGAATCTCGTCGAGCGGGCCGCCGGCGTCGTAAATCGAAAGCTCGATCTCGCGCCCGAGGATGCCGCCGCGCTTGTTGATCTCGGCTACCGCGAGCTGCGCGCTGCTTGTCGCGCACGGGCCCCAAACGCCGGGCGAGCCGGTGCAGCAGATGAAGCCGCCGACGCGGAGCTTGTTGTGTGCGCCGCGGCGCTTCATGAAATGCGCGTCAACCGGCGACAGGTCGAAATCCGCTGCCGCGGGCGACAGATTCCTGAACAGCAAGGACGGCGGTAACGCCGGACCGCCGTGAGCCGGGAAGTTTACCGTCGCGCGCACGCCAACTCCTGTCTGATACCAGACTTGAAAGCTCATTCAGCAGGCGGCCGCGGCACCCGCCCTATTGTTGGGCAATATCCTATTTTGAAAATATTGAATATTCAAGAATTGAAGTGCATATAGATGCAGCATCGATTGCAAGACATTCACTCATTTGGGTCAAGACAAAGTCTTAGCCGTGGCAAAACCAAACACCCCGATCACCGAACACCTCGCCTACCTGCTCGCGCAAGCCAACCGGGAGATCAACCGGCAGCTCGAACTGCGGTTGAGCAAGGAAGGCGTGCCCGTCGAGCAGTGGCGCATCCTGAAAGTGCTGTCGGATGGCAACGGCCATTCGATGGGCGAACTCGCGGATGCCGTGCTGCTCAACCATCCGACGCTGACGAAGATGATCGATCGCATGGTCTCGGACACGCTGGTCTACCGCGTGCAGGACCCGAACGATCGCCGCAAGGTCCTGATGTTCATCTCCGATCGCGGCAAGGTGCTGAGCAAGAAGCTCAACTCGCTCGCGGTCGACCAGGAAGAGCACATCCTGGAGAGCTACGGCGACAAATCGACGAGCGAATTGAAGCGGCTGCTGGAGAGCTTGATCGATAGTTCGAATTGAGAATTCGTGGGGGGGGGGGGGGGGGGGGGGGCGGGGGGGGGGGGGGGGGGGGGGGCCCCAAAACGGAGGTAAAAGCCCCGGGAATTAGGGGGGGGGGGTTTAT
>NZ_JBVVPM010000078.1:0-292 GCF_055811255.1 Bradyrhizobium sp. MI1.11 | reverse complement strand
CCAAAAACCCCCCTTTCTTATTTCCGGGGGGGGTTTTTTTGTTTTTTTTTTTTTATTGGGTTTTTGGGGGGGCCGCGCCCCCCCCCCCCCCCCACGATGGAGATGGAGCTGCGCGCCACATACTCGCTGTCATCGCCCGATTTAATCGGGCGATCCAGTATTCCAGAGACGGATGTGATTTGAACCGAGAAGCCGCGGTGTACTGGGTCGGCCCGGGTAAACCGGCGACGCCAAGGGTGTGTGTGGGCGGCCCCGAGGGGGGGGGGAAAAAAAACCAGACGCAAAACCCCCA
>NZ_JBVVPM010000077.1:0-28583 GCF_055811255.1 Bradyrhizobium sp. MI1.11 | reverse complement strand
CGCCGGCGGAGGCGCTTGACGATCTTCTGTTATGAGTGAAAGTAACTGGTGTTGCGACGACCGTTTGAATCCGCCCAGTCTCATCGCTAAACCTCCCATTGCGAGCTGAAACGCAACCCCTCCTTATGCCTGGCGCTCGAACAGTCGGTCCGATGATCAATTCGCCCGGTATGAAATGTACTTTCCCGGCGGAGGGGGGAGGCGTGGGCGACACCGGAATCGAGCGTAGCTGATTCCGGGTTTGCGGAGAATGAGAGAGACCAGAAGTTAGGCCGCCGCTTCCGGCACAAGCGCCCGGGTCGGCCCGAACAGCTCCTCGAAGGCCTGCCGGAGCGCGACGTCGACATCCGCCATCGTCACGAGCTGGCCGAGATCGACCAGCGAGGTGACGCCGTAGCGGGGATCGGCGACGCCGCAGGGCACGATGCCGGCGAAATGCGACAGCTCCGGCTCGACATTGATCGCGATGCCATGAAACGAGACCCAGCGCTTCAGCCGGACGCCGATGGCCGCGATCTTGTCCTCGTGCTCAGGTCCCTTGTCGGGCCGCTTCACCCACACGCCGACCCGGTCCTCGCGCCGCTCGCCACGGATGTTGAAGGCGGCGAGTGTCCGCAGAATCAGCTCCTCCAGGCTCGCGACATAGGCCCGGACGTCCGGGCGCCGGCGCTTCAGGTCGAGCATGACATAGGCCACGCGCTGGCCGGGCCCGTGATAGGTGAGCTGACCGCCGCGCCCGGTGGCAAAGGTCGGGAATCGGGCATCGAGCAGGTCGGTGGCCTTGCCCGAGGTGCCGGAGGTGTAGAGTGGGGGGTGCTCCAGCAGCCAGACCAGCTCCGGGGCTTCACCGGCCGCGATCGCCGTGACGCGCGCCTCCATGTCAGCCACGGCCTCCGGATAGGGCACGGGCGCGTCCGAAATCCGCCACTCCACGGGCTCGCCGGAGGAGGCGGAAAACGACGTCAAATCGAGCTCTTGACGCTGGTTTTGGCGGGGGTTTCGAGGTGAATTAACCATTGGCTAACCATAACCAGGTGATGATCGCAGGCGCAAATTCCAAGTCCCTAGTCCTAGTCCCAAGTTGCGGTGGTCCTGAAGTGCCTACTCTCGACAAAGTCACCGTGGATCTCATGGTCGTCCTCGGGACGACCACCATGCCGATCCATCAGGTATTACGTCTTTCCCGCGGCGCCATCATCGAGCTGGACGCAACCGAGGCCGACGAGGTCAAGGTTTTGGCCAATAATCTGCCGGTCGCCTCCGGCGTCGTGCTGGTCGACCGCAACCGCATCGCGGTCGAGGTCAAGCAGATGCTGCCACGTATCCCGGGCACGCGGTAGCGGCCTGGGCACGCAGTAGCGGCCCGAGCAGGCGAAAAAGGCCGATCCCGGCGCAAGGAGCCGGAACTTTCCTGCCAAGCTTGTGGAATTCAGGGCCTTTGGAGGCTTGTACCCCTCTGACGGATTTGTTAGATCGGCGCCGTTGATCCGGTTGGCCTTCAAGCCTCAAGCCGGCATCCCCAAAAGCGCTCGTGGCGGAATTGGTAGACGCGCTGCCTTGAGGTGGCAGTGAGTAAAATCGTGGGGGTTCGAGTCCCTCCGAGCGCACCAAGCAAACAGACACGCGAGGGATCTTTTCGCGATCTTCAGTGCCCGCCAGGTTCGCACTACGAACCCTGGCATGGGGCCTCCAGAAGTCTCCGATTTTTGATCTCCCGGCCGAGGGTTCGCTCCGTCGGCGCGGTCCTCGTTCGCGACCCGTCATCACTGCGGCAAGGTCAGCAGGAGCCACGTGCCCGCGGCCACACAGGCGATGCCGGCAGCGCGTGCAATCCAGCGTCCGACCGGCGTGACTTTCTCCAAAAGTACAAGCAACGATAAAAGCGCGATCCAGAGTACGTTCATCACGCCGCCCACGAACAACAGCGCCATCAAAACCCAGCAGCAGACGACACAATAACCTCCATGCCGAAAGCCCAGCAGCACGCATCCTCGCAGCTCGCTGCGAAAGCCGCCGTGGCGCATCAGGAATAGAAACGGCGACTGGCATTGGGCGAGACAGACGTCTTTGAGCCGCGTCCATTGATAGATGCCCGCCGCGATCAGCACGATGGCGCCAAGCACGTTGCTCGCGATCGCCATCCGGGAATTCAGCAGGGCGGCCCGCTCGATCGCCCATTGGAGCAAGGTGGCTGCCAGCGAAAAGCCGCACCAGGCGAAAAGATAACCGGCGGCAAACCAGCCGGTCGCGGCGAATGGCTTGCCTTGCGCTTTGCCCTGTCGGCCTACGCGGGCGTACATCAGGATCATGGGCGCGGCCGAGGGAGCCATCATTCCGATCATCATCACCGCCCACATCAGGAACACATAGGCGAACTCGATCGTTCGCCACGGCGCGTTGGCCGGCAGCATGATTCCGGTCCCGGCCGGGATCATCCGGAACTCGGTCATGTCCATGCCGCCCATGTCCATGTCGTTGGCGAGCCAGAGCACATAGCTCCATGCCAGCGCGACAATGACGCCGATCGCGCCGCCGACGATCCAGCGATCGCGCCGCAGCACGGCTTCCATGGGGCTGTCCGTCATTTGCGATCGATGTTGTGCGATCGATGTCGCCGGCCGCCGATGCAGGCCGGTATCGGGAGTTACATCACACCTGGTTCGACCAGCGGATCGGCGCATAGAGGCCGTTTCTGCCGGAATTATCCCAGCGCATGCCATGATCGCTGAAGGTATTGCCGGCGGCGCCAACGGCCATCACCATTGCGTCGGGGCTGACCGGATGGCCGATGTTCGTCCACATCTCGCCGCTCGGATGCATGGTCGGTAGCGGATTGACCGACATGTGCAGGATGCCGGGGATTTCCGCGGACCGCGTCTTGCCGTCGATCCGGAACGTGATCGGGACCTTGCGCACCCCGAGGTTCTTGCTGATCAGCGGCGCGAACGCAGCCATGGGACCACCGGCGCCGCCGGTGAAGATTGCAGCCAAGGCCTCGGTCTCGTCATCGTTGGCGCGCTGATCGATATAGGCGGCGACCGACCAGTCTCCGTCCGCCATCACCCCAGGTGCGTGGAGGATGACGAGCACATTCAGCTCATCGAGCGCGATATCGCCATAGCGGCCGGTCTCGATGTGGAAGATCAGCGGTACGTTGCAGAAGCCCTCAGTCGGTCGCGCGGTCAACGGGGGCGCCGCCGACACCAGGCAGGGACACACGATGCTGCAACTGCAATTCTCGAAATAGTCACCGGAAAGGTGCCATGGGACATCCGCCATTGCTGTCTCCCGCTTGGCCGAACCCGATAGATGCTTTCGAATGAGCTACGTAGAGTTGAAAATTACGCTTGGTTGGGAAGCGGCGCAAGCCGATTCCACCGACGCCGGGCTTCTCTGGATTGGTCTGCGTCGGCAAGCACTTCCTCCGGAGCGGATGACCGGGGAACGATGGCCGTCGGAATCGCATTGCAGTCGGTGAGCTCGCTGCGGAAATGCCGGCTCCCGGCGCGCGGCCATGTTCCTGATGGTGAAAGACGATGAGAGACAGCGCGTCGGAAGTGACCGACATCAGCGACGCCGTTCACTTGTGCATCGACATGCAGAACATTTTCGCTCCTGGCGGTCTCTGGGAGACGCCATGGATGGCGAGGGTCTTGCCGACGATCGCCTCGATCGTTTCGCGCCATCAGGCCAGAACGATCTTCACGCGATTCATCACGCCCGAGGACCCGGAAGATCGGCCCGGACAGTGGCAGCGCTATTTTCGTCGCTGGCGCGAAGCGACCCGCAAACATCTGCCGCCATCCGGTCTCGAACTCGTGCCGGCCCTGAGCCGCTTCGTTCCGCCGGCTGTCGTCATCGACAAGCCGGCCTATTCGGCATTCAGCAGTCCCGGCCTCGCGAGTCTGCTGATCGAGAAGAATGTCGGCACGGTCGTCATCACCGGGGCGGAGACTGACGTCTGCGTGCTCTCGACGGTCCTGAGCGCCGTCGATCTCGGCTTTCGGGTCGTCATCATCGAGGATGCGCTGTGCAGCTCGTCCGACGTCGGCCATGATGCGCTCATGACGATGTACCGCACCCGCTTTCACGGCCAGGTCGATCTGATGACCGCCGAGGAATTGGCGGAGTTCTGGCGGGAGTAGGGGACGATCCGCTCAATTGACATTGTCGCCGAGCATGTTGTGGAAGGCGGTGGCGACGGCGGCAATGCCGCTGGCGCCGTGCATTAGTGCGATCTCGCCCTGCTGCTCGTGGCGGACGGCGTGGGCCATCACACGCAGGCGCAGATCGCCGGCGCTCTCCCACATCTGGTCGGCCATTCTGACCGCGCCGGCATGATGCTTGCTCATCGTTTCGACGAACAGCGTGTCGAATCGGTCCGCCGGCGCGGCCTTGACCTGCCGCATCTCGGCCTGTGTCAGGAAGCCCGGCATGGCGGCACGTTCGTCCGAGCTGCAATCGGGCATCTCGGTGTCGAACCAGCTCAGCCACCACGTTTCGAAAATCCGGTTCTCGCCGGTCTGGCTTGCGACCATCAGCATCGCCAGCTTTCGCAGATGCGGGTCCTGTGCGCGCTCTGCGGCAATCCGCGCCAGCGCGATGCCCTGGGCGTGATGCTCGGTCATGTGACGGATGTAAGTCTGGTCGGCGTCCCTGTCGCGGCCCATCCACGGCGGCTCGTAACCATGGCTGCCGAACAACGCGGCCGCGCCGAGCAGTGCGATCAAAGCCAGCGCGCCGGTGATCCAGGCGTTGGTGAAGCGAACATCGCGCGCGGGTGCCGCGCCTCGTCTCCAGCGCAACCGGGCGAACAGGGGGTACATCACCGCCGAGGAGCTGTGGACGAGCAGGCCGATCCAGTAGGGCTGCTGCAGCGTGAACAGCGGCTGCCAGAACGGAAACAGCGGCACCAGCACGAACCATTCCATGCTTGACGAGAACACGGCCCAGGGCAGCGCGAGCAGCAGGATCGTGAGCGGCCGCAGGTCGGCGGTCCAGCGCCCGAGCACACCGAAGAACACCAGCGCCCAGGAGAAATCCGCCCATTGGTGGAAGGCGATCCCTGCAAGGATCGCGCTCCACGACGGCTCTGCGCTGATCGCCCAATCGCGTGCGGGGATGGCGGCCACCGTCATCCAGTCGACGGCGGCATCGCGTCCGATGCGCGCGGCGAAGAGCTGGCTGACGATGGTCGAGAAGGTGCTGCTGATCAGGCCGAGTTCGGCAGCGGCGACCCAGCGCGAGCGTCGCCGTGAGGCGCCTTTATCACCGGTGCGAATTGAATTGGAAATGGTCGACGGCGCGGCGGCGTTCACGTCAGCTGATTGAGTTTCTTCAACGGATTGAGTTCGCTCGGCTTGCTCTGTTCGTCCCGGCCGCGCTCCGCTTGCTCCTTGCCTTCCTCATGGAGATCCTGATCGCCGACGATCTCGCCGACGACCTGTTTCGCCTTGCCAGCGATCCGCTGACCGAGGCCCTTGGTCTTGCTCATGGTCTGCCTCCAGGCTCACGCCGCCACCCCGGCGCTTGAAGGGGGATGAGCGCCGGGGCCGCGGTTCGTCTATTCAGCCTCCGGCAGGGGGGCGTCGGAAGCGTTGAGTGAGACTCTCTGACGCGCTGATGGTTCCTCGGCCGTCATCGTGCGTCGAGTGCAATGATCACGCCTTCATTGCCGCGGAGCAGGATGGAGGCGTCCGGCAACGGCTCGGACGGCCGGTCGAGGTGCGTGGACATCAGCAGGCGGCCGCGACCTTGCCACTGCCATTTCCGCGGCTCGGCGGCGATGTTGAGCGCGACCAGAATGTCGTTGCCGCCATGCGTCCGCCTGTAGGCCAGAACGTCGTTCTGCGCGCGTAGTGGCTCGTAGCCGCCGTGACGCAGGCACGCGTGCTCGCGCCGCAGCGTCATCAGCGCGCGAAACAGCGCCAGGATCGAACGTGGGTCGCGCTGCTGCGTTGCCACGTTGGCCGCGCCGTCGGGCGGCTCGAGCGGCAGCCATGGATCGCCGGTTGTAAAGCCGCCGTTGCTGCTGTCATCCCATCGCATCGGCGCGCGTTCGGGATCGCGGCAAAGGCCATACCCCGGCACGAGCTTCTCGAAGGGATCGTGGACGCGGTCGGGCGGAATGGGAACGCGCTTGCGGCCGATCTCGTCGCCCATGAAGAAGAACGGCGTTCCCCGCAGTGTCATCAACAGCATCGCCAGCACGCGCATTTGCGCGTCGCCGATCGTGCTCGCGATTCGCTGCTTGTCGTGGCCACCGATCACCCAGACCGGCCATGCATGATCCGGGATAGCGTTGAAATACGCGTCGATCGTTGCTTGCAGGGACAGCGCGTCCCATTGCGAGTCCAGCAGCGCGAAATTGAGCGGTAGATGCAGGCGCGGTCGGTCGTTGCCGTAGAAGTGGCCGATGCGGTCGGTCTTGCCCTGGACTTCGCCGCACAACATTCGCCCTGGATACCCGTCGATCACCTCGCGGATGAATTCGATGCAATCCATCGTCTCCGGGCGATCGTCGGTAAAGACGGGCGTCTGGCGCTGCGGCGGCGGCTTGCCTTTCGCTCGCGGGTTATGCGGATTGTCGCGCAGCAGCGCGTCCTTGATCAGGACCGCGCTGGCGTCGACGCGGAAGCCGTCGACGCCGCGATCGAGCCAGAAGCGCATGACATCGGCGATCGCGGCGCGCAGCTGCGGGTTGCGCCAGTTCAGATCGGGCTGCTCGACCAGGAAGGAATGGTAGTAATATTGCCGTCGCGCCTCGCACCATTCCCAACCGCTGCCGCCGAAGCGGCTCAGCCAATTGTTGGGCGGGCCGCCATTCTCGGCCGCGTCGGCCCAGATGTACCAATCGGCCTTCGCGCTGTTCCGTGAGCTGCTGCTCTCGACGAACCACGCGTGATCGTTCGCGGTATGGTTGGGCACGAGATCGAGAATCAGGCGGATCTCCGCCGCGTGCAGGGCCTTGAGCAGGCGGTCGAACGCCTCGAGGCTGCCGAACGCAGGGTCGATGGAGCAGTAGTCGGAGATGTCGTAGCCGAGGTCGCGGAACGGGCTCTTGGAGATCGGCGTCAGCCACACCGCATCGACGCCGAGCCATTTCAGATAGTCGATGCGCGATGTCAGGCCGGCGAGGTCGCCCTTGCCGTCATCGTCCGAGTCCTGGAACGAGATCAGTGCGATTTCGTAGATGACGGCGGTTTCCCACCACGCACCTTCGTTACGGGACGCCTCACTCATTGCCTTGCATCACTGTCTTGCATCACCTCGTCGTGCGTCCTCAGGTCCGTCCCGTCCCGTCGTGGCGTGCGCTGCGATCTGCTTGGCCGCGGTTCTGGCGCTCTCGATGCCCTTGGGAAAGCCGCTGCGGTTCGGATACAGCTTGCGCCGTGCGTCGCGCGGCGGCCGTCGCGGCTTGGTGTCCTGCGCGGCGCGGTAATCGAGCATCGCGATGCCGCCGACCATCAGCAGCGCCAGCGCGATATTGCCCTTTTTGGGATTGTCCGCGGTCAGCCCCGAGAGCAGCGCGGCGGCATCGAGGCCGTCGCCGCCGACGCGGGCCCACAGGCCGGCGTTCTTCTCGACCGAGAGCGTCGTGATCCCGGCCAGGATCTCGCGCACGCCGAAGGCACGGACCAGCGTCTCGCTACCTTCCATGCCCAGCGTCTCGGTGACCCGCCGCGGCGCGAAGAATTCGACAACGCCGAGACCAATGCTGAACCAGCCGAGCGCACGCGCGAGCTGGTCTTCGGGCCGCTTCAGGCTAGGGCCACCCGCGAGAATCTTTGGGTCACCCTTGGTACGCACGATGTTGGAGAAATGAAACATGGGCCTTGCTCCTCAGGGCTTCAGCACGACCTTGACGCAGGAGTCGCGCTTGTCGCGAAACACCTGATACATCTCGGGGCCTTGGCTAAGCGGGACGGTGTGGGTGATGACGAAGGACGGATCGATCTCGCCTTCCTCGATGCGGCGGAGCAGGTCGTCGGTCCAGCGGTTGACGTGGGTTTGGCCGGTGCGCATCTGCAGGCCCTTGTTCATGAAGGCGCCCATCGGAAGCATGTCGGAGAATCCGCTGTACACGCCCGGCACCGAAATGATGCCGCCGGGGCGGCAGACATAGATCATCTCGCGCAGCACATGCGGCCGGTCGCTCTCCACCATGACCATCTGCTTGGCGCGATCGAGCAGCGTGTCGGGCAGGGAGGCCATCACATGCGACTCCATCCCGACGCAATCGATACATTTCTCGGGGCCTCTGCCGTCGGTGAGCTCCTCGAGCCGTTCCAGGACACTTTCGGTTTCGAAGTTGATGGTGGTGGCGCCGCCGGCTTCCGCCATGCTGAGCCGCTCGGGCAGGCAGTCGATCGCGATCACCTGGTTGGCGCCGAGCAAAATGGCGCTGCGGATCGCCATCTGACCCACGGGCCCGCAGCCCCAGATCGCGACCGTATCGGTCGGCTCGATGTCGCATTGCGCGGCGGCCTGCCAGCCGGTCGGGAAGATGTCGCTGAGAAACAGCAATTGCTCGTCGGGAATACCGTCGGGCACCTTGATATGGGTGGCGTCGGCAAACGGCACGCGCAGATATTCGGCCTGGCCACCGGGATAACCGCCGGTCAAATGCGTGTAGCCGAACAGGCCGGCCGTCGTGTGTCCGAACGCCTTGTCCGCCAGATGGCGCTTGCGATTGGTGGTTTCGCAGACTGAGAAATTGCCGCGCTTGCACTGGTCGCATTCGCCGCAAATGATCGTGAAGGGCACGACGATGCGGTCGCCCTTCTTCAGCTTGCCGTCGACGCCGGAGCCGACCTCGACCACTTCGCCCATGGTCTCGTGGCCCATGATGTCGCCGGGCAGCATGCCCGGAATGTAATTGTGAAAGAGGTGCAGGTCCGAGCCGCAGATGGCGCAGCTCGTGACTTTGATGATGGCATCACGCGGATCCTGAATCTCAGGATCGGTGACGGTGTCGCAGCGAATGTCTTCCTTGCCGTGCCAAACCAGCGCCTTCATCTCTGTCCTCCCGCGAGCTACGAGGCATCCAAGTCGAACAACGAACGATGGTTGCTATTGCACGTGGAAAATCTTCGCACCGCACATCGTGTGGGTGAGGGTTGGCCTGGATAGGAACGAGAGGCGGTTGCAGCTATTGGAGCGTCATCAACGTCATCGCGAGAATACGAGAAGGATACGCTCATGCCCGCCAATCAACTTGCCGTCGTCACCGGCGCCTCCACCGGCATCGGCCTGGAACTCGCAAGATGCTGTGCCCAGGCAGGTTTCAACCTTGTCATCGCGGCGGATGAGCCCGAGATCGAGAGGGTGGCCGTCGATCTCCGCAGGCTCGGCGCCAGCGTCGAGCCAGTCGAGGCCGATCTCGCTACCACCGACGGCGTCGACAAGCTCTGCGCCGCGGTCGGCGACCGGCCGATCGACGCGCTGCTGGCCAATGCCGGCGTCGGCCTCGGCAAGGCATTCCTCGATCAGGATTTTGCCAGGATCAAGCACGTCGTCGACACCAACATCACCGGCACGCTGTATCTGATCCATCGCGCCGGCAACGAGATGCTCCGCCGCAATTCGGGCCGTATCCTGATCACCGGCTCGGTTGCCGGATTCACGCCGGGCAGTTTTCAGGCGGTCTACAACGCCAGCAAGGCGTTTCTCGATTCATTCTCTTTCGCGCTCCGGGAGGAGCTGCGCGACAGCGGCGTCACCGTTACCTGTCTGATGCCGGGCGCCACCGAAACGGAGTTCTTCCGCCGCGCCGACATGACGGACACCAAGGTCGGCACCGAGCAGAAGGATAGTGCCTACGACGTCGCGAAGGCCGGCTTCGACGCCATGTTGCGCGGCGAGTCCGACATCGTGACGGGAATGAAGAACAAGATCCAGACCACAATCGCCAACGTCACGCCGAACGAGATGTTGGCCAAGCAACATCGCAAGATGGCGGAGCCGGGCACGGCGAAGTCGTAGAACGAGGCTCTCGCAATCTCTGCTGGGCGGTGCGGCCGATCCCGCAGACAGACACAAAGGAGCACGCCGATTCACATAGCCTAATGCGCAAAGCTCCCCGAGCCCTCAGACTGGTTCGGCTGGAAAAAGGGGGCTGCGATGCCGATGGATCGCGTCGAACAGGCCTTTGTCGCAACGGCAATCACGGGCTTTCTGGTGATGATGGCGGCGATCGTCTGGATGATGATGGGCTGATGGCCGGGAGGGCTGCTGATTTGCGGATCGCGTTGCCCTATGCTGCGGTGCTTCTGTGCCTGGCGGTGACCGCCTGGCTCGCTTTCGCGCATTTGTTCTGACCGCCTTCGGCTCAACCGTGCGTTTCGGCGATCAGCGCCGCCAGCCGCTGTGCCATCGCAGGCAGATCGATTGGTTTCTCCAGGATCGGGACGTCGTGGAATTCCGGACTGATCGTGACCTTGTCGTATCCGGTCGTGAAGAGGAAGGGTACGTTCCTTGCCTTCAGTTCGCGCGCGACCGGGAAGATCATCTCGCTGCGGATATTCACGTCGAGCACGGCGGCATCCAGGACGATGCCGTCGCGCAGGATCCCGAGTGCGTCGTTGAGATCGCCCACCGGGCCCGCGACGTCCGCGCCGAGCGCGCGACATGCCCGGCCAATGTCATCGGCGAGAAAATATTCGTCCTCGACAATGAAGATCCGGCGGCCGCTGAGCGGCGACAGCGGAGCTGATGACGTGGGCGATCTCGCCATGGCGCCTCGTGCCTTCCTTTGCGGTCGGTAGGAACATAGGGCGGTGAGCCGCCTTGGTACAACGTTACAACCGAAAGCGGGTTCCATGAGCAACCGCGACATCATCGTCATAGGTGGCTCGGCCGGCGCGACCGCGCCGCTGAAGCAGATCCTCGGGCGCCTTCCGCCCGATCTGCCCGCAGCGGTGTTCATCGTGCTGCACATCCCGGCGCAGGGCATCGGCATTCTCTCGACGGTCGCCAGCAGCGCTGGCCCGCTGCCGGTCCGGCAGGCCGAAAACGGCATGAAGATCGAGCCCGGCCAGGTCTATCTGGCCGCACCTGACCATCATCTGCTGCTGTCCGAGGATCGCGTGTTCCTCGGGCGCGGTCCGCGCGAGAACATGGTCCGGCCGGCCATCGACGCCCTGTTCCGCTCGGCCGCCATCAACTACGGCCCGCGCGTGATCGGTGTGCTCCTCAGCGGCCTGTTGTCCGACGGTGCGGCCGGTCTCAACGCCATCAAGCGTTGCGGCGGAATCTCGGTGGTTCAGGACCCCTCGGACGCCATCGCCGATGAAATGCCAAGAAGCGCCCTGGAGGCGACCATCATCGATCTTTGCGTCCCTGGCGCCGGCATGGGCGACGTTCTGTCCGATCTCGCCAGGGAGGTTGCGGGTGCCGCGCTGCCGATCCCGCCCGAGATCCGGCTCGAGGTCGAGATCGCGGCGGGCGAACGGATCGGCAGTGACAAGCTCCTCTCGGTGGCTGATCCGGTTGCACTGACCTGTCCGGCCTGCGGAGGCGTGCTGTCCGAGATCAAGGAATCGCACCCGATGCGCTTCCGTTGCCAGGTCGGTCACGCCTTCGCCGCCGACATCCTCGCAAAAGAGCAGGAGGGGCAAGTGGATGAAGCCCTGCGGGTCGCACTGCGCATCATTGAGGAGCGGGCTGAGTTGGTGCAGCGCATGGCCTTGGACGGACGGCGCAACGGCCGGCCTGCGGTTGCCGAGATGTACCAGGCGCGGGCTGCCGAATATCGCGAATATGCCGACATGATCCGGAGGGTCGTGCTAAAGTCGCTCGATCCTCCGGCTCGCAAGCGGGAGGCTTGAGGTCGCCATGACCATTTCCCTCGCCGAATGGACCGAGCAGCTCGATACCGAGCGCCGCCATCTGATCAAGGCCGATCGGGATATCGAGGAGGGTTCGCAGCGCATCCTCGATCAGGAGGCGCGCATCCGCGAACTCAGTGCCGGCGGCCACGACGCGGACCAGGCGGAACGGTTGGTCGAGGCGCTGAAGCAGACCTTGACGGAATGGCTGCGCCATCGTGTCCTGATCGAGCAGCGGATTGCCTATCTTCGGCAGCAAGTCGGCCCGGAGTGATCCGGGGGCGTTGGCAGGCCGCCCAAGTTCAATGCCGAACACCCAATGCTCGCTGTACGGAACGCAGCGTGACGTTTCCGCCTTGCACCTGTTGGGATAATATCAATTCTGCTATTTCCGGCGAGCGGGCGTCCTCTGGTTCCCGTCACTGAATGAGGCTATCGAGACCATGCATGAAATCGGCGACCAGCCGGTCGAAAGAGAGCGCCAGACCAGGTCTCCGCTGATCATCGGGGTGGGCGCCGCGCCGACAGCTCTGGATAGTGTCGAGCGGTTCTTTTCCAGGCTGACCGTAAGCGCCGACCAGGCCGTCGTGCTCGCGTTCCAGCATCATGAGGCCCTCGACGAGCCGCGGCTGCGCCAGATCGTGCGAAATTCCCACGGTGGCAAGATTTCCGACGTCGGCAACGACCAGACCATCGAGGGTGGCACGATTTATCTGTGCCCGCCCGCGATGATCACGACGATCCACGGCGGTCGCTTCGGCGTCCGCCCGGCCGAGCAGGCGCCCGGCGAGCGGGCCACGATCGACAGCTTCCTGGTGTCGTTGGCGGAAGAACGCGCCGAGCAATCGATCGGCGTGATCCTGTCCGGCATCGGCGGCGATGGCACGCTGGGTACCGCGACACTGAAGGACCACGGTGGCCTTGCCATCGCCGAAAAAGGCGCGAGCGACGAGGCGGATCATCTGAAGGACGCCGATACGCCGGCCGCGATCGCCGACTACGTGCTGACCGCCGAAGACATCGCCGAGCACATCCAGGTCTATGCCCGTCATCTGCGCCGGCTGGAGGAGAAGCAGGGGTTCGACGAGGTGCTCGCCGCTGCGGCGACCTCGCTGTCGCGCATCGCCGACATCCTGCGCAGCAAGACCGGCAATGATTTCCACGGCTACAAGCAGAACACCTTCCTGCGTCGCGTGCAGCGGCGGATGCAGGTGGTCCAGATCGGCGACATTTCCGCTTATGTCGATTTCCTGCGCAACGACCAGGACGAGGCGCAGCACCTCTTCAACGACCTCTTGATCGGCGTCACCGAATTCTTCCGCGACAACCGCGAATTCGAGGTGCTGGAGAGCCAGATCGTCCCGAGGCTCTTCGAAGGCAAGAACGCGAGCCAGCAGGTTCGCGTCTGGGTGCTCGGCTGTGCCACCGGGGAGGAGGCCTATTCGATCGCTATCCTCCTGCGCGAGTACATGGCCAAAATGGACTCGCCACCGCAGGTTCAGATCTTCGCGACCGACATCGACGGACGGGCGCTGGCGGCTGCGCGCGTCGGCCGCTATCGCACCAAGATCGAAGCGGAGATGACCGGCGAGCGCCTGGCGCGCTGGTTCGTGCGCGAGGGTGATACCTATTGCGTGGTCAAGGAGCTGCGCGAGATGTGCATCTTCTCGCAGCACAACGTCATCAAGGACGCACCGTTCTCGAAGCTCGATCTCGTCTCCTGCCGCAACCTGCTGATCTATCTGAATGCCGAATTGCAGAACCGGGTGATCCCGCTATTCCACTTCGCGCTTCTGCCGGATCGGTTCCTGTTCCTCGGCAATTCCGAGAACGTGACGCGGCATCCAAAACTGTTCGTACCGGTCGACCGCCGCGCCCGCATCTTCAAGAAGCTCGAGACCGGAACCCGGCTGCCGCCGGAATTTCCGATCACGACCGCCGCGGGGAGGGCAAACCTCGAGATAGCGCCGGCGCGCTCCTTCCGCCCTGATATCGGGCTGGAGCGTCGCGCGCAGCGGATCGCGGAGCGCTATGCGCCCGCCTATGTCATCGCCGACAGCAACTTTCAGGTCCTGCACTTTTCCGGGCGCACCGGACGCTACATCGAGCCGACGGCAGGCGCCGCCACGCTCGATCTGCTCCAACTCGTCCATCGCGATCTCCGCCTGGACCTGCGCGCGGTGCTCAGCCGCGCGTCGGAGACGAACGAGCCCGCCCATGCCGAGCAGGTTCAGCTCGGCGCCAACGGCCAGCACATTCCCGTCGACATCACGGTGGAGCCGATCCAAGAGGGCGGCAGCGGCGATCGCAATTTCGTCGTCCTGTTCAAGGACGGCCCGGTGCGCGCCATCGGTGCCGACGAAGGCAAGCCCAATGCGTTGGTGCAGACCGAGCATGTCGAGCGTATCGAAGGCGAGCTGCGGGCGACGCGGGAGCGCCTTCAGGCAACCATCGAAGAGCTCGAAAGCACCAACGAGGAGCTGAAGTCCTCGAACGAGGAATACCAGTCGCTCAATGAAGAGCTTCAGTCGGCAAACGAAGAGCTCGAAACTTCACGCGAGGAATTGCAGTCGGTCAATGAGGAACTGACCACCGTGAACGGCGAGCTGGCTCACCGCGTCCAGGAATTGACGCGCGCCACCAGCGACCTCGAGAATTTCCTGGAGAGCACGCAGATTGCCACCGTGTTCCTCGATAACGATTTGCGCGTGATGAACTTCACGCCGGCGATCACGCAGGTTCTGCATCTGGTCGAGACCGACACCGGGCGCCCCATCGCGCACATCAAGGCGCGCATCCCGATCGAGGAGCTCTATGACGACATTCGCGGCGTGCTGCGGACGCTTGCCACCGCCGAGCGCGAGCTCAGGGATCCGGACACCGGCACGCGCTACATCGTGCGCATCCTGCCCTATCGCAGCATCGACAATTTCATCGCGGGGGTCGTGATCACGTTTGTCGACGTCACCGCGATTACCCGCGCCGAGGAGCGGCAGCGCCTGCTGCTGGCCGAGCTCCAGCATCGGGTCCGCAACACGCTGGGCGTGGTGCGCTCGATCGCCCGTCGCACGGCCGATAGCAGTTCGACGGTCGAGGAGTTTGCGTCCCATCTCGATGGCCGGCTCAACGCATTCGCCCGAACCCAGGCGCTGGTGACCCGCGATCCCGAGGGCGGCGTAGACCTCGAATACCTCGCCGTCGAGGAGCTGCTGGCCTATAATGCCAGGGAAGGTGAGCAGGTACGGGTCAGCGGCCCCACGGTGCGTTTTCAGTCGAAGGCCGCGGAAACCTTTGCCCTTGCCATTCACGAATTGGCGACCAACGCGCTCAAATACGGCGCCCTGAGCCGGCCGACTGGTCGCATCGAGATTTCCTGGCGCCTCGAGCAGGGCACCGACCCGGCGGAGCTGGTGTTCGAGTGGCGGGAGCGCGGTGGGCCGCCGGTTGCGCCGCCGCCGCACAAAGGATTTGGGGCCGAGCTTCTGGAGCGCACACTCGCGTTCGAGTTCAAGGGGCAGACCAGGTTGGCATTCAATCCGAGGGGACTGGAATGCACGATCACCATGCCCCTCAGCAAGCGGGCGTTTCATACACCGGCGGTGGCCAGCTGATGCCCTTGTCGACGCTCGATCGCAGCCAGGTGGACCCGGTCATTCGCCGGCTAAACGTGCTGAGGCCGTTGTCGATGGAGGCCCGCACCTCGCTCGAATACGCAATGCTCGAAGGAATCCAGCGTGCAGGGGCGGGCGAGGATCTGATCTCGGAGGGCGATCCGGTCGACAGCGTGCGCCTCGTGCTGTCGGGCTGGCTCTGCCGCTACAAGACGCTGGAGGACGGCCGGCGCCAAATTGTCAATTTTCTCTTTCCCGGCGAAAGTTGCGACGCGCACGCGTTCCTGTTGTCGGTGATGGATCATTCCATCGCGGCGATGACGCCGGTCGTCTACACCGAAATCAAGCGCGCGCGGTTCGAAGGTCTCGTGGCTGCCGACCGCGCGCTGGCGGAAGCATTCTGGTGCGAGACGCTCGTCAACAACGCGATCCAGCGCGAATGGGCCATCAATCTCGGCCGCCGGGTGGCCTTTGAACGCGTGGCCCATCTGTTCTGCGAGATCATCGAGCGGCTGCGTCCTGTCGGGATGGTCGAGGGCAATTCCTGCGTGATGCCGGTGACGCAGATGGATCTTGCGGACGCCACCGGCCTGTCGGTGGTCCATCTCAACCGCACGGTTCAGGAGCTGCGTGCCTCCGGCCTGATCGTGCTGCGCGATCGCACGCTGACCATCACCGACCTCGATGCGCTCAAGGACGCGGCGCTGTTCTCGCCGAGCTATTTGCAACTCTATCGACGGGCCTAAGCGTCTTCTCGGCTGTTCCGAGATACTTGATCCAGGTTAGCGTTCGCGGATGTTTTTTGAGCGGATGGCTGGTTTTGAGTAATTGACGTAACTTACGTGAAGGCGGTTTCATCCCGAATCTTCTATCGTCGTTCGATGAACGACGTCCTGCTTGCCCGCGCTGAGCGCGCGATCGAAGCGAGCCGCGCCCTCCGGGCGCAGCGCAGAGCGGTCGCGGATCAGCTTGATGACGCCACGCGCGAGGTGCGCCGGGTGGTGATGGAAAGCGCGATGTTGCGCTCGGAGCTCAAGGCCCTTCGCGACAACCGGGAACAGCAGGATCTCAGACACCGCGTGCCGTCGGAATAGGAGCCGACGACATCAAACGCTAGCATGCGCCGGGATGGGTGCCTCGCTCAGCGCCGCTTCGCTGCTTTGGATCGCCTGTTGTAAGGCGAGCGGTTGACGGGCTTGAGCGAAATGCCTTCGCGCTGCGCCTTGCTGCGAATGGCCGCGACCGGGTGATGCTTCGCCGTTTCGTTTCGCATCGGCAAAATCACGCACCGTTAACTTATTGAAATGCCGGAACCTGCGGTTGCGGCCGAAGCTGTGAACGCTGCCGGGCTGGGCCGCCCCGACCGGCACGAAACTCTGGCCCCGGCGCCGACCTCCCGCCGGGGCCAATTCCTCCCAATTCCTTCCATCTGAAGGGCTTTGTGAAAGTACAATGACCGCGAAACGCAACCGCAGGAAACAGACCCAATCGCTCCAGGAGCGGTTGGTGGCATTCGCCGAAGCCGCTCGCGAGCGCGCGCGCAGCCTGCCGCCCGGCAAGGAGCGTGACATGCTGCTTCGGCGCGCCAAGCAGAACGAGGTGACCTCCAACCTGACGGACTGGCTGAGCGAACCCGTATACCCGAGACGGGGAGGGTGACGATGCGGAGCATCAAGCACTACCGCGCGTTCCAGATCGATCCGGACGGGCATGTGTTTGGATGCATCAACCTGGTCTGCGACAATGATGAGCAGGCCAAGCGCGAGGCCGCCTCGCTCGTGCTGGTGCACCGCATCGAACTGTGGCGGCTGGACCAGCGCATCGCGCAGTTCGATGTGCCGCCGGAAGTTGTCCGCCAGTAGGGCGACGAGAGGAGAGCGAGAAGGAACCGCGCGCTGCGCCCCGGGTTGGTCGGACTGTACCGACCTCGCGAGGAGCCAGCATGACGGAAGCCGACATTCGCAAGGGGATGCCGCCCGTCAAGCTCTCGCGCGAGGCCTTCGAGCGCCGCTACCGGAGCCGGTTCGTCGATCCCGCCTTTGCACCGCTCCAGCGCGAGCTCGACGCCATCGTCGGCGCGGCCTGGGATGCCTACAGCAATTCACGCAAGGCCCCGCTGACGCGAAAGGCGGGCGCAGGATTCTCCGATCCCGATTACGACATCGCCGTCGACTGGCTCGATGCGCGCGCGAAGATCCTGGCGGCGCAGCGACGCCATGACGACGCGGACGAGACGCCGCGCATCCTCATCATCAACGGCTCGGCCCGAAGCGAGCACACCTGTCCCGGCGAGATGTCCAAGACCTGGCGTCTGGTCGAGCTCGCCGAGCCGGTCTTTGCCGAGCTTGGGCTTGCCGTCGACGTCCTCGATCTATCGCGCCTGGCTTCGGAGTTCGGCAAGACGATCCATCCCTGCAAATCCTGCGTCGGAACCGCGATGCCGCTCTGCCACTGGCCGTGCAGCTGTTATCCGAACTATTCGCTGGGGCAGACCGACGACTGGATGAATGATATCTATCCGCTCTGGGTCGCGGCCCACGGCATCCTGATCGTGACCCCGGTGAACTGGTATCACGTGCCCGCCGGGCTCAAGGCGATGATGGATCGCATGGTCTGCGCCGACGGCGGCAATCCCGATCCGACCTCGACCCACGGCAAGAAGGCTGCCGAAGCCAAGGCGCTGGAGCTGAAAGGCTGGTCTTATCCGCGCCATCTCGCCGGCCGTCATTTTGGCCTCGTCGTTCACGGCGATGCGGTCGGTGCCGAGGGCGTGCGCCGCGCTTTGTCGGATTGGTTGACCGACATGCAGCTGATCTCGGCGGGCCGCTTCGCCGAGCTCGATGGCTATGTCGGCTACATGGAGCCATACGCCACCTCGCACCGCGACCTCGATGACGACAGGGCATTCCAGACGGAGGTGAAGAACGTCGCGCGCGCGCTCGGTAATGCGGTCCGGCTGGCGCGGAGCGGACAGCTTCGCGCGCCCGGTGCGGGCCTGTCGGATCCAAACCCCAAATGACGGCGAATGATCAGCCGTATGATTGCCTGATCGTCGGCGGCGGCCCCGCCGGGCTGATGGCCGCGATCTATCTCGCGCGATTTCGGCGCCGCGTCTGTGTCGTGGACGCGGGCGCGAGCCGGGCGGCGCTGATCCCGCGCAGTCACAATGTGCCGGGCTTCGTCCACGGCCTGTCCGGCACCGACCTGCTCGCGCGCATGTCCGCGCAACTGGGCGAGCTCGCGGTCACGCGGGTGGCCGCCGAAGTCACCGCCTTGCGGCGAGACGACCAGGGTTTTCAGGCGATCTGGAACGGCGGCGCGGATACGGCTGCTACCGTCATCCTTGCCAGCGGCATCGTCGACGCCCATCCGCCGTTCGACGAATGGCGCGCGGCGGTCGCAGACGGGCTGTTGCGCTACTGCCCCGTTTGCGACGCCTACGAGGCGATCGGCCGTCGCATCGGCATCGTCGGTCCGCTTCACCGTGCCGCCGGCAAGGCGCTCTTCATGCGCGGCTACTCGCGCGACGTGACGTTGCTGGCAACGGGCGAGGATGACGGGAAGGCCGCGGCACCGGAGCTGAATGAATCGGGTGTCGAGATCGTCGTCGCGCCCGGCCTGCGCCTGAGGCGGAGAGACCACGGCGTCGAAGCCGTCTTCGCCAACGGCCGGACGGCGCAATTCGAGATGGTCTACCCGGTGATGGGTGCGGAGGTGCGCTCGCATCTCGCGATGAATCTGGGGGCCCAACATACCGGGGAGGGTTACCTGAAAGTCGACGATCATCAGCGCAGCTCGGTCGACGGGCTCTACGGCATCGGCGACGTCGTCACCGACCTGCACCAGATCTCGGTCGCGTTCGGCCACGCCGCGGTCGCCGCCTGCACGATCCACCACAGCCTGCCGCGGCGGCTGGCATGAGGAGCGGGGTATCGGACATTGGCAACAGAATCATCCTCGAAGACCGCGGTCTATGCGGCGCTCTTCGGCAATGTCCTGGTCGCGGTCACGAAGATCGGCGCCGCCGCGTGGACGGGAAGTTCGGCCATGACGAGCGAGGCGGTGCATTCGCTCGTCGACACCACCAACGAGATCCTGCTGCTCTACGGCTACCGGCGCGCGAGCCGTTCGCCCGACGAATCCCATCCGCTCGGCTATGGGCGCGAGCTGTATTTCTGGAGCTTCATCGTTGCGCTGCTGATCTTCGCGCTGGGCGCCGGTGTCTCGCTGTATCAGGGCATTCTGCATGTCGCCGCACCCGAGCCGATCGAAAGTCCGATCGTCAGCTTCGTGGTGCTTGGGCTGTCGTTCCTGTTTGAAGGCGGCTCCTGGCTGGTTGCCCTGCGGCGCTTCGGCTCCGACGGCCAGCGGTTCGGATATTATCAGGCCTTCGTTCGCAGCAAGGATCCTCCGGCATTCATGGTGCTGCTCGAGGACAGCGCGGCGCTGGTCGGCATCGCCATTGCTGCGGCGGCCACTGCGGCCGCCGTAGTGCTGAGCCAGCCGGTCTGGGACGGGATCGGTTCGATCCTGATCGGGATATTGCTGGCGATCGTGTCGATCGGTCTCGCGCGCGAGAGCAAGAGCCTGCTGATCGGCGAGCCTGCCGATCCGGAGCTTGCGCGATCGGTCCTCGACATCGCAAGGCGTTCGCCCGGCGTGCTCAGGGCCAACGGCCTTCTGACGGTGCAGCTGTCGCCGGTCGAGGTCGTTGCGGCCCTCAGCATCGAATTTGCGGATGACAAGCGCGCCGACGACATCGAGCGATGCGTCGTCGCGATAGAGACCGAGATACGCAAACGCCATCCAAGCGTGGCGGCGCTGTTCATCAAGCCGCAGACCGATGCTCGCTACCGGGCGGTGCGCGCGAGGCGCTACGGCTAGTTTTGCGAGGTTCCCTGGGCGTCACAATCGGCACGACGGAAGGAACGATCACAACATCCCCCTGGTTGACCGGGGCAGGGGGCGAGCACTGGAGAAACCGGATGGCTCAATCCGAAGACATGACGCGCTGCATCGCGCTCTGCATGAGCTGCTACCAGACCTGCCTCGGCACCGCGATGAACCATTGCCTCCAGACCGGCGGCAAGCACGTCGAGCCCAAGCATTTCCGCCTGATGATGGCGTGCGCCGAAATGTGCCGGACGGCGGCGCATTTCATGCTGATCAACACGCCGCATCACCGGCATACGTGCGGCGAATGCGCGGAAATCTGTAGCGAATGCGCCGAGGATTGCGAGCGGGTCGGCGGCATGGACGAGTGCGTCGCCATGTGCCGCTCCTGCGCGCAATCCTGTCGTGCGATGGCGGCCTGAGGACGAAGCCCATGCTGGAAGAGAAACTCACGGATGCCATCGTCGAGGAGCTGCAGCGGCAGGCGGCCAACCGGCCGCAATTGCTGAAGGTCGAACGCGCGGACGATGCGAAAGCCTCGGAGGAGCTGATCGTCAACGGAAAGATCGACTTGGCCGCGCTGGTCATGGTGATCGCGGGATCGGTCGCCGGCGGGCCTTAAGTCCGGCCGTCAACGGCGCCCTCAGCCATATTCCTCGCCGATGCCGTATTCCCGGTAGATCTCCAGCGGATCGAGGTCGGGAAACAGCCGGCATTTGGCCTGGGCGAGATGCAGGCTCACCGCCGCCGGCTCCTTGCCGTTCGAGAGCATCTTGCGGATGTCGTCCATATGCGCGCTCGGCTGGTGCTTGGTGTCGAGCTGCTCCAGCGCGACCAGCGCGGTCGCCAGCGCCTCGGTCAGAACCCAGTCGTCGTGGCCGGTGATTCCCTTCTTCGGCATCGGCAGACCCCATATGTGGCGGCGCCAGTCTATCGGGACTTCCGCCAAATCTCCATGGAGCCGTTGCAGCCAGCAGGCACGCGGAGGGCCCGGCGGCCGTCCTGCGGCTTGCATTATGGCCGGGCGTGGCTAAAAGGCGGCATTGCCGGGGCAATAGTATCTTTGGTGAAAAAAAGTTGGCGTAGACCGGCCTGCATGGCATTCGGGCCGGCTATTCCGGTCTGGCCCCCTGATCCCCGCATTCGCAACACGGTCCGGTTGCACTACCCTTCAAGGCTTGAGCCCGCATGGTCTTTCTAAGCTTCGTCTACCGCTTCGTGACCAACTTCGCATTCATGGCGATGGTCTATTTCAGCCTGAATTTAATGGAGAAATACCAGAACCGGGCGATCATCGCGATCCTGGTGCTGATCTATACCGGCATGCGCGCAGCTTCGACGCTGCGGGCCTTCTACTTCTACCAGAAGATCGAGCGGCTGGAGGCCGAGACCAAGCGGCTGCAGGGCCCGATCAATGACGGCGCGGGCGGAACGAACGCGCGCAGGCAGGTCGTGGTTGACGTCGCCCGGCTGCGGCGCGACGGCGAGGTCAAGTCCTATATGGACCTGTTCTTCCTGGCGCTGATCGTGTTGCTCTGCGTCGCCAACATCATGCGACAGTAGGCTCTACTGCGCGCGCTTCTTCAGGCTCGCCACACGGGTCGGGCGCGGCGCAGTGCTCTTTGGCGCGGCGCTCTTGGGCGCAGTGCCCTTGGGGGCAGTGCCCTCGGTCTCTGCGGCATGCTTCGGTGTGCCATGAGCAGCGCGCGCGGTGCGGGCAGCGCGCGCCTTGCCGGCTTTGCCCTTGGCCGCACGGGGCGTCTCGGCCGCCATTGCCAGGCGCGTCGCGACGCGCCGCGACAACGTCGTCGACAGCAGCACCTCGACAGAGCCCTCGGGGATCGCAAAGAGATCGCGGGCGGGCACGGGCAGGGTGGCGGCGACATCGGCGAGCGCCATGGTCTTGCGCGGCAGCAGCGGCTGATGCGCGGTCTGCGCGTTGAGGTCGGCCAGCGAGGGCGCCGGAAGCGTCTTGGTCTGCGCGAACACGAAGTTCGGCACGGCGGGCCAGCGCGCGATCGGTGTGGTCTCGGTCGGCGGATGCAGCAGCCATTCCACCGGCGTTGTCGGCGTCGCTGGCTGCTCGGCGGTCGCGGGCACCACGTGCACGATGCGATAGCCGCGCGCCTTGAGGTCGCGGATGATCTTCGGCAGGGCCGCCACCGTGCGGGCCTGGATGTCATGCAGCAGCAGGATGCCCTTGCCCTTGGCCTCGAGCCGCTGGATCGCGAGCTGATAGACGCGATCGGAGGACACATGGCGCCAGTCGTCGGCCGGGAAATCGGCGCTCCAGACCTGGATGCCGCGCGAGATCAGAAGGTTCTCGACGCCGTCGGCGCGCATCAGGCCGGGAATGCGGAAGAACGGCGCGAGCTTGGACGGATCGGTCATTGCGGCCGATGTCCACTCGATGCCGCCATTGATTTGCGCCTCGGCCTTGTCGAGCGGCATCCGGTCCATTGTGAGCGGATGCGTCATGCTGTGGGTGCCGACGGTATGGCCCGCGGCGACCAGCTTGCGCACGCCTTCCGGGTTCGCCTTGGCCTGTTCGCCGATGATGAAGAAGGTCGCCTTGATGCACTCGTCGGCGAGGATCTGCAGCACCTGGTTGGAATATTTCGGCAACGGACCGTCGTCGAAGGTCAGGACGACTTCATGATCCTTCAGCGGCAGCGTCTCGCGGTACTGCATGGTGCCGATGCGGGGATGCTCGTGCGGATCGACCACGAGAGTGCGAGACGTGCCGAGTGCGTCCGGACGGCCGGGGCAGTCGGCCGCAATGGCCGGCGAGCCGATGGTCAGGACACCCAAAAATCCGCCTAGGAATCCGCCAAGGCAAAGGACGATCCACGATCGCGTCCGAGCAACAACGCTACTTCCGATCATGAACCCGGTCTGCCCTCTTACGCGATTGCCGCCATAGTAGGTCGGAGACATCTGCAAACGGTTCAGGCGCAAGGAACCGCTACCCAGGACTCTGCCGCGACAAGTCCCCTTGATACTTGCATGGCGTAGCATGAACAGACTGTTAATAGGGCCAAAATCACCCCATTTTGCGCCGGCGTGACATTCCGGCATCAACGGGCGTCGGCGCTCTTCTGTGATGTGCCCGCCGGCACGATGTGAACCACCCGATACCCGTTCTCCCTCAGATACCGCAGGAAGGCCGGCATGATCGCGGCCGTGCGCGCCTTGGGATCGTGGAACAGGATGATACCCTTGCCGGCGGCGGCGAGGCGCTCGGTGACGAGCTTCAATTCCTGCTCCGGCGTCATTTCGTTCCAGTCGCTGGCCCACAGGTCAGCCCCGAACACCACGATGCCGCGGGACTGGAATAGGTCGAGCTCGGCTTGCGTGGCTTCGAAATAGGGGAAGCGGAAGAACGGGGTCGCGGGCGTCGTTGTCGAGGTGCCGTGCAGAGCCAGCTCGACGGCGGCAATGCCGCGATCGATCTCGCTCTTCGCCTTGTCGAACGGGATCCGCGCCATGAACGGATGCGAGAAAGTGTGGTGACCGATGCTATGGCCCTCGCGGGCGATGCGCTTGACCATGTCGGGGTGTTCGGAGGCGTGCAGGCCGATCAGGAAGAAAGTCGCGCGCACGCATTCCTGCGCCAGTGCCGCCAATACCTTCGACGTCGTCGGCGGATGCGGTCCGTCGTCGAAGGTCAGCACGACCTCGTGATCGGCGAGCGGCAACGTCTGCGGAAAGCTCTTCAAGCCCACGCGCGGCGTGGTCTTGGCGTCGACGCTCAGAATGCGGGAGGTGCCGAGCGCGTCCTTGCGCGGGCACTCGGCGGCTTCAGTCGAGGCGGTGCCGGCGAGGGCGGCGAGCGCTGCGCCTGCCGACATCGAGGTCCACCTCAATCGAAGCATCTTTGTCATTGCGCTCAGAGTTGCCTTGTGGGTATTGCCTGAACCGTCAGCTCAGACCACTCGTTTCAACCTGTCGAACGGCGAGGCGCGCCATGGATGAACATCTGGACGGTGCCGCGTCTGCTGCGGAATCGGTACTCGACCACGTGCCGATGCGCAATGAAGACGGCGAGATTCGTCACGAATTCGTCGCGGAAATTGCCCATGCGATCGAGGCCGGCGACAGCGCCGCGCTGCGCGCCTGCGTTGCCGAACTGCACGAGGCCGATCTCGGCGATCTCATCGGGGCTCTCGAGCCTGACGATCGGGTCCGCCTGGTCGAACTGACGGGGCGCGATTTCGACTTCTCCGCGCTGAACGAGCTCGACGAGGGCGTGCGCGAGGAGATCCTCGAGGAACTGCCGCCGCAGACGGTCGCGGAAGGTGTGCTCGAGCTCGAATCCGACGACGCGGTCGAGCTGCTGGAAACGCTCGATCAGGCCGATCAGGAGGAGATCCTCGAGAAGCTGCCGCTCAAGGAGCGCGTCGTGCTCGAGCGCAGCCTGCTTTATCCGGAAAACTCCGCCGGCCGCCGGATGCAGACCGAGTTCATCGCCGTGCCCCAGGATTTTACCGTGGGGCAGGCGATCGACTACATGCGCGAGACGCCGGATTTGCCTGACCGCTTCTACGAGATCTACGTCGTCGACAAGGAGCAGCATTGGCAGGGCGCGGTCTCGCTCGACGTGCTGCTGCGCGCCCGCCGCCCGGTGGCGCTTGCCGAGCTGACCGACGAGGATCGCCGCCGCGTCTCCGTCCTGGAGGACCAGGAGGAGGTGGCGCGCATGTTCGGCAAGTACAATCTCGTCGCAGCCCCGGTGCTCGACACCCAGGACCGCCTCGTCGGCGTCATCACCGTCGACGACGTCGTCGACGTCATCGAGGAAGAGGCGGACGAGGACCTCAAGGCGCTCGGCGGCGTCAACAGCGACGAAGAGCTGTCCGACACCGTGTTCACCATTGCACGCGCACGGTTCAACTGGCTGCTGGTCAATCTCGCCACCGCCTTCTTGGCGTCCTCCGTGCTCGGCCTGTTCGAGGGGCAGCTCGAGAAGATGGTAGCGCTCGCCGTGCTGGCGCCGATCGTCGCGAGCCAGGGCGGCAATGCCGCGACCCAGACCATGACGGTCGCGGTGCGGGCGCTGGCGACGCGCGAGCTCGGCTCCTCCAATGCCTGGCGCGTGGTGGTGCGCGAGGGCCTGGTCGGCCTCGTCAACGGTCTCGCCTTTGCCGTGATCACGGGAATCGCGGCGGTGGCCTGGTTCAGGATCCCGGGCCTCGGCATGGTCATCGGGCTCGCCATCATCGTGAACCTCTTCGCCGGCGCGCTCGGAGGCATCCTGATCCCGATGGCGCTCGAACGTGTGCGAGCCGATCCGGCGGTGGCGTCAGGCACGTTCGTGACAACGGTCACCGACGTCGTCGGCTTCTTCTCCTTCCTCGGCATCGCGACCTTATGGTTCGGGCTGAGGTAGGAGCTGTTGAAATCCGTAGCCTGGATGGAGCGAAGCGTAATCCAGGGCCGCTGCGTCGGCTCGAGAGATGCCCCGGATCGCGCTGCGCTCCATCCGGGCTACTGGCCATCATCTTTAATCCGAACTTAAGCGAGCTGCCGCATCATCGTTCCCGCTTGGGGGAATGAGCATGCGTGTGCGGCTGAAGGCGGACGGACGGATCGTCGAGTTGCGGGATGGGCAGGAGTTTCCGGTCCAGCCGTTTCCAATCCAGCCCTTTCCGATCCAGCCCTTGCCAATCCAGCCTGCGGCCAGCGCAGCGCCGGCCGAAGCCAGCTCGCTCGCCGTGCGCGATTTGCGTCGCCGCGCCTGCCTGACCCAGATGGAGTTCGCGGCTAAACTCGGCGTTCCCGTCGAGACCATCCGCAACTGGGAGCAGGGCAAGCGCGCCCCGCGGGGACCCGCCCGCGCGCTGCTCGCCGTGATCGCGCATGCGCCCGAGACCGTGTTCCAGGCGCTCGCCAAAGCCTGAGCTGAAGGCCTGTCGTCGAGGCTTGGCGTCAAGGTCTGGCGCGAACCTCCCGTTAGCATTGCGCGCAAGATCCGGCCCGGCGGTCGGTGCCGCCCGTTGGCAGCGTTGCCAGCCGGGTTCATAGTGACGCCTGGATCATGATTTGGGGCGACCGCGACAGAGAGGATTCCTCATGCTGTTCGTCGAGACCAATGGCGCAAGAATACCGGCCATCGGGCTGGGAACCTGGGAGCTGAGCGGGCGCATGTGCGCGCGTGTGGTCGAGCAGGCACTGCGGCTCGGCTATCGCCACATCGATACCGCACAGGTCTACGACAATGAGCGCGAGGTCGGCGACGGCTTGCGCGCCTCCGGCGTGCGCCGCGACGACATCTTCCTGACGACGAAGGTCTGGACCAACCATTTCGCGCCCCACGATCTCGAACGCTCGGTCAAGGAGAGTCTGGTGCGCATGCGGCTTCCCTCTGTCGATCTCTTGCTGCTGCACTGGCCCAATTCGCACGTGCCGCTGGAGGAGACGCTGGGCGCGCTGTCGCATGCCAAGCGCATGGGCCTGACCCGCCACATCGGCGTCTCCAATTTCACTGTCGCGCTGATCGAGCAGGCGGTGGCGTTGTCGCCGGAGCCGCTGGCCTGCAACCAGGTCGAATACCACCCTTATCTCGACCAGGCGAAGGTGAGGGCGGCCTGCGATCAGCACGGGCTCGCGCTGGTCGCCTACAGCCCGATCGCCAGGGGGCGGATCAAGACCGACCAGACGCTCGCCGAGATCGGACGTCTGCATCACAAGACGCCGGCGCAGGTCTGCCTGCGCTGGCTGGTGCAACAGAATGTCGCTGCGATCCCGCGCACCTCGCGCGTCGAACGCCTGTCGGAAAACATCGAGATCTTCGATTTCGAGCTTTCGGATGACGAGATGGCCCAGATCGCTGCGCTGGCCAGTCCCAGGGGCCGCCTGACCGATTTCGGCTTCGCGCCAAAATGGGATTGAGAGGGGGCTGCCGTATGCTAGGACCAGCTTGGCAACCTGAAGTCAGGCGATGGAACTGCGGAAGATCATACGGACGGACATTGCAGCGTCGGCGATCGCCCATCTGACGCTGGTCGCGCTGATCATCGTGATCAGCGAAGTCCATCCGTTTCACGCCAACCCGCCCGAATCGGTTTCCGTCAGCATCGTGACGCCGGAGCAGGTGAAGCAGGAGGAGGCCAAGGCCGAGGAGAAGGCCGAAGAAAAACTCAAGGCGAAGCCGCCGGAGCCGATCCCTGACCTGAAACTACCGAAACTGGATTTCACCGACAAGGACAAGGCGGCAACCGCGCCAAAGCCCGAGGCGAAGCAGCAGGCCGCGGCACAATCCTCGAAGCAGCAAGCCTCAAAGCAGCAGGCCTCGCCTGAACCGCCGCAGCAGAAACAGCCGCAGCCACAGCCTTCACAGACGCCGCAGCAGCAGCGCGAGGCGAATGCGCAGACGCAACCGCAGCCTCAACAGCCACAGCCTCAGCCATCGCAGTCGCCGCCGCCTCAGGCGACTCCGCAGCCACCTCAGCCCCCGGCGCCACAGCTCCTGCCACAAGCGATGCAGCAGCCAGAGGCCGCGCCGCCCCCGGCCTATCAGGCGCCGGAGCCCGACGTCACCGTCAAGTACGGCGTCATGCTGGGCCTGCCGCCGGAATTGCCGACGGAGCTGTCGAAAGACGCCCCCAAGGACGATGGCGGCGATGCCAAGGATTCAATCGCGGCCAAGCTGCCGGCCGAAATCATCGCCGAGCTGCGTCGTCACTTGCGAAGCTGCGCCAAGCTGCCGGCTGGGGTCGCGCCGACCGACACCGTCAACATCAAGCTGCGCACCGTGCTCGCGACCGACGGCACGCTGGCGCGCGAGCCGATCCTGATCGAAGCGCCGCCATCCGCAAAGGGCGTGGCGCTCGTGAAGTCCGCCATGAGCGCGCTTCAGGCCTGCCAGCCCTACAAGATGCTGCCGGCCGACAAATACGGGGAATGGAAGGTGATGGACCTGCCGTTCAGCCCGCGGGATTTCGGCGGATAGCAGGTAGTCAAGTAGCCTGGATGGAGCCAACGGGTCGGCGCGAAGCGCCGCCCGATGACAGGCTCCGCGCAATCCAGGGCCGCTCGCGCTGCGTTTCGCACCTTCCCGGATTACGCTGCGCTCCATCCGGGCTACGCGACCGCGCCTGTGTCGCTCCTCTGTCAATCCGCTCACGCAAATATATTCCGCTTTACCGAAATTCGGTTTTGGCGTATGTGTCGCGCATCCCGGCTCATCCTTGAGGGGCGATCTCGTTGTCGTCTTGATTGCGAGCCGGGCTTGCGGTGGACGCGGCAGCGT
>NZ_JBVVPM010000076.1:0-28838 GCF_055811255.1 Bradyrhizobium sp. MI1.11 | reverse complement strand
GACGCGGCCCGCGCCCACGACATTCGAATCATGGTTGCCCATGGATTCAGAAGCCCGCAACAAAAGCAACTGTAATGCTAACAGAAGACAAGCGGCAGACGTTCGAAGAAGGCGGTCCGCATCAAGGGAGAGCGTCAAACTCGAATCCGTGAACGCAGGCACTCGTCTTGATCGACTGCTGGTCGGGCCATTCCATGGCCGCATCATGCTGCTGATCGGCATCGGAATGTTTTTCATCTACATTGCCGGTACCGTGCTGAGCGTGATGCTGAAGACCAGGTTTGGACCCTCGCCCAGAATGCGGTGTTCATCTCCGCGACCTTCGTCGGCATGATCTGGGATCGTTGCGTACCGGGTTTCTCGGTGATCGCTATGGACGCCGCTCCGCGCCATGATCTTGCCCACCAGCCAGGCGCAGCGCTCGATCTGCGTCAGGTCCAAGTCGCATGCGCAGTGTTCGAAACCTATATACTTCCAGCCGTCGGCGATCGGGGCCGGTGCCGTTCGCCGATCCAGCACGACGTCCAGATAGTCGTCCTTGCACGGGCTCATGGCGGTGTCGCTCATGCTCGCTCCATCGGGCGACGGCGTTGCGTCCGATCTGACCGAGGGGAGCGGGCGCTCGCCTCCGCCTCCCGCGCGTTCAGCCCGGCGCACGCTGGCCTGCCCCCGCGGCGTCGCTGCGATAGCGGCTGGTCGAGGTCTGATAGTACTGCGCGCAGATGTCGGCCATGGCCTCGATCAACGCTCCCCACGGCGCGGGAAAGCATTCTTCCGCCATCAGGCGGTGCAGCATGCGCGTATGGCCGGCCAGCTCGTCCTTGAGGAACTCCATCACAGGCATAGCCGGATAGCGCTGCAGCAGCAGGATCGCCGCGTTGTCGGCCTCGCCCGCCGTCCTGTCCTTGTCGCGTCCATGCAGATCGTTCTGCAGACGCCCTATCGCGGAGATGAGCCGCAGGACCTGGCGAAATGCCGGACGCTCGCGCAAGGTCGCCATGTCCAACCCCCACAGCAATGACAGGCAACAGAACACATTCGCGTAGGCGATCGAATCGACGCCATTGTGCAGGTACTCGGCGTAGGACCAGCGTTCCGCCCCTGCCGCCTGCGCGGGTCCGTCGCGCAGCGCTGCGCAGTAGCGCCGGGTATCGTCGAGAAGCTGAGCATAGTCGCGACGATCGTAGGCGAGTGCGGCCAGCGAGGCGCGCAGCACCGCGCAGCCCTCGAATCCGGGGAGCGCGCACGGCAGGCCCTGCCCCAGCGCCTGCTCCACCGCGGCGAGCTGCTCCGGCGCGATCAGGCCAACGTCGTTGCAATCGTCGAGCCAGAACAGCAGCGCCAGTTCGCGATAGAACGCCACGATCAGCGTTTCGTCCTGCGGATCGCGGCCGGTGCGGGCGCTGGCGTCGCGCAGGCTCGGATGGATGCGCTGCAGGATGTACTGGCCGCCCCTGACTGCTTCCACGGCATGCTCATCGGCGAACCCGGTCAGGGAATGCCCCCACTCCAGCACCTGCTGCAGCGCGCGTTGGGTCTGGATCATGGCGCCGCTCCTGCTCCCTTGGCCAGGGCGCGCCGCCCCCAATGAAGTGCCAGCCACAACCCGGCGAGTTCAGCCACGCGCACGACCCGCGTGGGGCAATATAGTTCTTTGCCGATCCACAGCGGCGTCTGCGGCAATGGATGCGCCGCATGGCGGGCGAGCATCCACTCCAGCGCACGCGCCACCGCCTGCGCGATGCGCCGGCGCCCTGTCGGCTCTTCGTTCCCGTCCATCACGTGCAACGCGAACAGCGCATAGGCGGTTTCCTCGAATGTGGCCGCGCGACCGGCGCCCCAGCCGCCGTCGTCGCGCTGCGCGCGCAGCAGCGCCGCCAGCGCGCGCTCGTCGCGCCACTGGGGGTTGCCTTGCGCCAGCGCAGCGATGGCATGCGCGGTGGGATACAGCCATGAAACGTGCCATTTTTCGTTGTCCCATACACCGTCCGGGTTGCGATTGGCTTCGACATAGGCGCTGGCGGCGGCGGTAGGCTTTCCAAACAGTCGCAACGCATGCAGGGCATGGATGTTGGTCGACATCGAGGCATTGCGCTCGCCGGGGAAGGTGACAAACAGCTCGCCGCTTTCGAATTGGCGCAACGCATCGACCGCCGGGTCGCGGCCTGCAAGGCGCAGGACACACAACGCAATGGCGGTGTCATCCGCATCGGCCGCGAAGTGCAATGCCGGGCCGAGACCGCGCACGCTAAGGCGGGCATCGAGCTGCGCGACGATCACGCGCATCACCTCAGTGAGCGCGGGATGCGCGAACAACCCGACCAGATGCAGGGTGTACAGCGACCAGCATGGTTCGAACACATTGATCGGCCAGACGTTGGGAACGACACCTTCGATGCCGCTGCGCGTCGCCTTCGATGCCGCCTTCAGATACGCGTCCGCGCGCCCGACCTGCGGCGTGCTCCCCTGTGTCAGGACGTGCGCACGCCACGCGGCTGTGGCCGCCGGACTGATGCCGATGCTGCCGTCGTCGTCCGGGCATGCGGTGGTCGGCGAGGTCCCCCAGGCTTCCCAGGAGTGCAGCAACGGATGGCCGCTCGGCAACGTCGCCACCGCCGCCAGCTTGACCAGGCACGCTTGCCGCAACGGCAACAGGGCCGGGTGGCGCGGAAACGCCACGCCGCCCAGCAAGGATGCGGCCTCGCCGCAAAATTGCGGCAAGATCAGCTCCGCGCCGATCGGCGCGTCTTCCGGCACCGCATGCGCGTAGGGATCGGGCTGGCGTTCGAGGAACCGGGTTGCAGCCTGGACCGCGTCGGCAGCGCCGGGAAGAGGATCGGCACGTTGCAATGCCAGCAACGCCGCCCACGTGGGCGCATGACGGAACAGCGGGAAGTCCGCGCTTCCCCATCCGCCATCGGCCTGTTGCTGCGAGATGAGCCACGCGTAGGCGTCCTGCCGACCGGTGACGTTGCCGTGGAATTGCAGAGCTCGCGCCGTGTCGTAGACGGACGGACCGACGCTGCCGCCGTCGCTCATCTCGCTCAGCAGGTGGCGCAATTCGGAAAGGATCTGTTCGGACTGCGCGTTCACGCGGGATGTTCCTTCTGCAGACGGTTGACGAGAACCAGGATCGGGCAGACGCCGCGCACGTCGCCGCAGGTCCGTCGCGGCCCGGCCGATGGGCAGCGCCGGACGGCCGCACTGCTCTGGCGCGGCGACGCGCCAACGACGCTGGCGCCGGTCCGCCGCATAGGCTTGGCCGCAGCGCGCCGCGGCCGTGCAGGGCAACCGCTGCGATGGGCGCCGCGGACTCGGACACGGTGCAGCATGCACCGCTACCGCCGGCTGATCGCAGCGGCACAAGGGCGACTCCATGCGCACGGGCGCGCTCATGCGCATGGCGCGTGCTTGAACAGGTGCGCGTTGGCCCGCTGCAGCATCTGCCCCAACCGTTCCGCACGCGGCCCCAGCGGGACGATGGCCTCTCCGGCGTCGCGCAACAGATCGAGCGCGAACTGGCGCGCAGCCTGCAGCCCCATGATCGACGCGCAGGTCGGCTTCTGCGCCGCCGCGTCCTTGCCGGGGGTCTTGCCCAGCGCCGCGGTATCCGCCGTCGCATCGAGAATGTCATCGACCACCTGCAACGCCAGGCCGAAACAGGCGCTGTAGCGATCGAGCGCACAGTACAGCGCAGCGTGCGCGGCATCCTCCGCGATGGCGCATAGCGCGCCCATGCGAACGGACGCGCGCACTAGCGCTCCGCTCTTCATCCGGTGCATCGCGACGATCCTGTCCAGCTCGACGTGCTTTCCGACCAGCGACAGATCGATGGCCTGCCCGCCTGCGGCACCCTCGGCGGACACCGCCTGCGCCAGTTCGCGCACGAGCGCGATAGGATTGTCGCCCGGCGCATCCAGGCTCGCCAGGGTCAGGAAGGCGTGCGCCTGCAGCGCGTCGCCGACCAGGATCGCGGTGGCTTCGCCGAACTTGACATGCACGGTCGGAAGGCCGCGGCGAAGCACGTCGTTGTCCATCGCGGGCAGGTCGTCGTGGACCAGGGTACAGGCGTGCATCATCTCGATCGCGGCGCCGACGTCGTCGAGCATGTGCGCCGGCGTGTCGGCCAGTGTGCCGGCAGCCAGACAGAGCAAGGCGCGGGTGCGCTTCCCGCCATGCAAGGTGGCGTAGCGCATTGCCGCGATCAGCTCGGTCTCACCCTTGTCTTCGACGCAGAGACGACGCGCGAGCGCTTGTTCGACCCGCTTTGCGCCGTCCTGCATCCAGATCTCAGGCATCAGCCTGCCGGAAGCGCCGCGCGCCTGCGCGCCCAATCCGCCGAGCGTGGAAACGCCAGTTCGGTCGTCGTGTAGCGTGGAACCGGTCTGCATGCTGTTCATGTCCTTGTACCTGACAGGAGACGGCCACAGCGGGCCGCCGCGGTGTTGCCGGCGTCGCTGCCTCGCCACACAGGCGCAAGCGATGCCAGCTCATGAGAATCCGATGCGGATTTTCATGGACGGATGTGCGGTCGGGTAATAACGCCGGCCTTTTTCGACGCCGCTCAGCAACCGCGGCCGCACCCCGGCCTTGTGCATGGTCAGCGCCAAAGCGATGCAGAACTGCACCAGTTCGAGCCACACCAAGTGGTAGCCGATGCAGACGTGTGGGCCGGTACCGAACTGCAGCATGTCCACCGGCCGGATCGGCTCCGTGCGTTGCAGCCACCGCGCCAGGCGGAACTGATCAGGCGCCTCGTGCAGCAGCGCCGAGGTCGAGAAATGCAGCAGCGGGATGCACAGATGGGTGCCCGCGGGAATGCGCCGTTGGCCGAGTTGCAATTCCTGCAGCGCCCGACGCGGCAGGAGCGTGGTCGTCGGATGCACGCGCAGCGTCTCGCGGAACAGGGCCTCAGCGACCGGACACTGCGCCAGGTCCGCGTGCCGGGTCGGCACCGCGCCCACGCGTTGCGCCTCCTCGACCAGGGCGTCCCACAGCACAGGCTGCCGCGCCAGCTCGATCACCATCCAGGCCATCGTCGAGGCGGTGGTGTCGTGACCCGCAAGCAGCAGCAAGCGGATATTGGCGACCAGGACGTCATCGGAGAGCGCATCGTCGCTGCGATCGAAGGCGCTTACCATGTCGTTGATCAACCCGGTGCGCGCGGCATGCGCGCGCGCGTCGCGGACGAACTGGCGCAACTGCGCGTCGATCCAGTCGCGGGCGGCGCGGCCCCGCCGCAAGGGCAGCCCGGGCAGGTCGACCGGGGGCGCGACGATCAACTGCAGCAGTTGCCGGTACTTGCGATGCCATCCTGGCAAGTCCTGCGCGGGGATACCCATGAGGCTGAAGATGAGTTTGAGCATCAGGTCGCCGGTTTCGCGCAGGATGGTTACGTCGCCGCCGTCACGCCACGCCTGCACCCGCGCCCAGATGACGGGCGCGAACAGGTCGCCGATGCAGGCCTGAGTCAGCCCTTTGGGCAGGAACGCCGCCTTGATCGCATCGCGCGCCTGCCGGTGCGCGCCGCCGTCCTGGGCGACCAACGTTCCGCCAAGTAATTCGGGCGCGATCTCTTCGATCAGCACCGAGGACACGTCCTTGTGCCGGAGCAGCGCGAACGCGTCCGGATCCACGCAGGTCATCAGGTGTCCGGCAGGGCCGAAATCCAGCCAGAAGTGGCTGCCCAGCATCCGTTCCGCGCGCCGCAGCAGGCGCGGCAGGTCGCAGACGATGGCGGGAAGATGCCCGACCAGGGGGAAAGCGCCGGGCACGATCGGGATGTCGTACCGCAGCCGGTGCCGACGCGCCAGCGGGTTGAGCAGCATGTCCATCAGCAGCGCGGCGCCGCAGCCGCTTCGGCGGTGTTGCCGGCAGGCCGCGCGGCGCGGCTGTTGCCACCGTCGGCGTACGTCGGCACATGCGCCAGCATGCCGCCGTCAATGCACACGACCTGGCCGGTGATGAACGCAGCATCCTCGGAAAGCAGGAACGCCACCAGCGCGGCCACGTCCTCGGGACGGCCGACGCGCGGCAGGAGCTGGTGCCGGCGCAGATGCCGTTGCATGCCCTCGTCCAGCTTGGCGAGGAGACGCTCGGTCATGATGAGACCCGGCGCAACCGCGTTGCAGCGGATCTGCGCATGACCGTACTGGGTGGCGAGCGAGGCCGACAGCATGTTCATCGCCGCCTTCGACGCGGCGTAGGACGTCTGCGCGGTGTCACCGCTGAGCCCCTGGCATGACGACATGTTGACGATCGCGCCACCGCCGCGGGCGATCATCGGTGGGATTGCCTGCCGGCAGCAGAGCAGGGTGCCGCGCAGATTGGTCGCCATGGTCTGGTCCCAGACCGCCAGATCCAGGTCGAGGATCGCGCGGTCGCGCGGGGTCAGATGCATGGCGCTCGCGTTGTTCACCAGCAGGTCGACCCCACCGAAGTGCCGCTCCGCCGTCTCGAACAGCGCTGCCACCGCCTGCGCATCGGCGATGTCCATCGCCAGGGCCAGCGCGTGGCCCGCTTCGGCCGCGATCTGCGCGGTGCAGGCGATGGCCGCCGCGCCGTCAATGTCGGCCACCACCACTCTGCCGCCCTCGCGCGCGATAGCGAGGGCGCATGCCTTGCCGATACCGGCGCCGGCGCCGGTTACCACGGCCACCTTGCCTTCAAACCGTCCCATCGTGTCCTCGTCGATTGCGCTGGTCTTTTGCGGCATGCCGCTCGGCCTCGGCCGGAGAAGGCGCAGGGTCGGCGGTGGCGCGCTCGTCATCGCCAGCGTCGCTTTCGATGACCCGAATGGCGGCGACCGGGCACTGGCTGGCCGCGAGCCGCACGGCAGCGTGCAGCGCCTGCGGGACCGTCGCCACGCACACTTCGGCCACGCCGTCCGGTTCGCGCTGGCGAAAGGTGCCCGGCAGCGTCAACACGCACTGCCCGGTGGTTCCGCACATATCCTGGTCGACCACGACGCGCATCTCAGTCCCCGTGCTCATGCAGCCGCACCGGCAACGCGCGGAACGTCCTAAGGAACGCGGAGGGCTCCCGGCTCGGCTGCTCGGCCAATGCCAGCGTGGGGAAGCGCGCCTGGATCCGCGGCAGGCTCTCGGCCAACTGCACCCGGGCCAGTTGCGCACCGAGGCAGAAGTGGATGCCGTGGCCGAAGCTCAGCATGATCTTCCCGTCGGTCGACATGCCAGGACTGGTGCCGTAGAACCGCGCGGGATCGAAGCGGTCGGGGTCGGCGAAGGCGTCCGGGTCGCGATTGCCGGCCGCGATCAGCACGCGCACGTCCGCGTTCTTCGGGATCACCACGCCGCCTAGGTCGATGTCGCGCTGGGCGATACGCGGAATGGAGCTGAACATGGCGGGCGCGTCGCAGCGCAGGACCTCTTCGACGAATGCCTTCACCCCCACGGCGTCTCCCTGCAGCCAGTGCCGCTGTTCGGGATACGCCAGCATCGCCAGGACCGCATGGTCGATGGTCGCGGCAGTGGTGGCGAAGCCGCCCAGCAGCATGCCCCACAGCATGCTGATCAACTCCGCATCCGACAGCGTGTCGGCATCGTCCTCGTGTGCGCCGACCAGCATCGACACGATGTCGTGGCGGGGATCGGTGCGCCTGCGCTCTATGAGGTCGCCGAAGTAGGCCTGCACCCTGGCGCTGGCCGCGTCCGCCGCGGCAAGCTGGGGATCGCTGGCGTGCGGGCTTAGGCCTTCCAGAATGGCGCCGATGCCGGCGGCGAGCCCGAACATGTCGTCTTGGGGCATGCCGAACAGTTCGGCGAAGATTAGCATGGGCAAGGCCAGCGCGAATTCCCGATGCAGGTCCACCGTCTCCCCGCGCTCCAGCGCGGGCGCCATGCCGTCCAGGCGCGCTGCGACGATGCGCGCGATGCTCGGCCGCAGGTCGTCGATCTGGCGCATGGTGAAATCGCGCGAGATCAGCCGGCGCAGACGCGTATGCGTCGGTGGGTCCTTCATCGCCAGCGTGGACGCCAGCAGATTGAGCGACAGGCTGGTCGCTGCACGCGGGAAATAGCGCGCCAGTTCGCCCGGCGCCGGTCCCCGAAACGCATCGCCCGTGGCCTTGAGCGCCCAGTAGATGTCGCCGTGGCGGCTCAACAGAAAGAGGCCCGACGCCGCGCGATGCACCGGATCGTGCTCGCGCAACCACCGCATGAACGGATACGGGTCGTGGATGCACGCTGGCGACGCCAGTTCGGCGAAGGCGTCCCGGCATGCTGCCGTGGTTTCTTGCACGTCCATCTTGGTTAACTGTTGGCTTGCTGATCGGAACGGCGCGCGCCAGGCGCGCCGGCAAATTGCGGAGAAGATCGCGATTCCCGGCGGTGTCCGCGCATCACCAGAGCACCGGCAACTCTTCGAACCCGCCAGTGATGATCTCCTTGCGCAACTTCAGTTCTTCCGGCGCCACGGCCAGGCGCAGCGCGGGAAAGTGCTGGAAGATCGAACCGAACACCACTTTGAGTTCCAGCCTGGCCAGCGCCATGCCGAGGCAGTAGTGCGGACCGTAGGAGAACGCCAGGTGCGGGTTTTCGGCGCGCCCGATATCGAAGATTTGCGGGTCGTCGAAATGGCGCGGATCGAACGACGTCGCAGGCAGTCCGACCAGCACCTTGCTCTCCGCGGGAATATGCACGCCCGCGATGGTCACGTCGGTCCTCGGATAGCGCATGATGCCGTCCCAGCCCACGCCCGCCGGGTACATGCGTAGGATTTCCTCCACCGCCGTGTCCACCAGGGATGGATCGCCGACCAGGCGTTCGCGCTGTTGCGGATGGCGGAACATGGCCAGCAGGCCGAATTCGATCTGCGCGACGGTGCTCTCGTGCCCCGCCACCAGCATGCCCGCGGCCAGACCGATCGCCTCTTCCTCGGTCGCCTTGCCCTGGTCGACCGCCGCGAGCAGGTCCGTCAGCAGGTTGTCGCCCGGATCCTGGCGCTTGTCCCGCATCTTGCTGCGAATGTAGGCGCGCAGTTCTTCCCAAGCCAGGCGCGACGCGCTGCGCGGGCCGCTTTCATGCTGGTGCGTCATTACCTCGTCGGACAGGCCGGCGAAAAACGCGTGATCCTCGTAGAGCACGCCCATCAGCGCGCTGATGACCATGGCCGGAAGCGGAAAGGAGAGGTGGCGCCGCAGGTCGGCGGGCTGGGGCTGGGCCGCCAGCGTCTCGAACAACTGCGCGGCGATCGCCTCGACCTGCTGCGCGAGCAGCTTCACCCTGCGATCGTTGAAGGCCGGCGCCACGATCGTGCGCAACCGGGCATGCTCGCCCCCCTCGTGCGAGACCAGCCACCCCGGCGAACCGAGAATTACCGAATCCGGGGTGAATGCCGCCGGCGGCATTCCCGCGGGCCGGAACGCCGCGTCGGACAGCACCGCCTTGGCCTCGTCGTAGCCTGTCACCCACCAGCCTTCGTGCCCGGACGGGAAGCGCACGCGGTGGATCGGACCGTTGGCGCGTAGCGCCAACATCTTGGGCGAGGGCTCGATGTGATCGACGCGCCACATCGGCAGCGTCGGCAAGGGTTGTTCGGACATGGTGACACTTCAGTCTCTACGCGATGGAAGGGCGGAAGGTGACCGGCAGGCGGTGCGGGCTTCACGTGCGCTTGCGTTCGCTTCTGTTCGTCGATGATGATGATCGGCGGGGAGGCGGCCGGAACCTAGGGCCTCAAAGTGGCTTTAGCCAACTACCGAATCTTGTAGTAGCGTCCTAAACTAAACGCTTGGTGGCGCAAAAAATATGCGGAAAACTCTGCCGCCACGCGCACGGAAACCTATTTCCGATGCGTATCCGCCTATGTTGGTTGGCTACATGCGTGTCGGTCGGACTCCGACGGCGAGAGCACGGACTTGCAGCGCGATGCGCTGCTCGCCGCAGGCGTTGATCTGGTGACCTGCCTGGGGTTCGCCACGATGACGATGGCGTATTTCGCAAGGCTGATAGAGGGCCCGCGTTGATTCTCGATGCAAACGTTATCAAGGCGATCGTTGATCCTTCGGGCCCTTGGGAAGCTCCTTTTCAAGAACAAGATCCCTTCTCGGCTCAACGCACTTTCATGCGAAAGGCGTGCTGAACTATAGCAACTACGTCGAAGAAGCAGCGGGGCTTGCACGACAACACCTTTCGGGCAATAAGCTCGCAAAGGAAGCAGGTCCGCCAGCCGTCCTGGCGGGCAATGACAGCCGCCGCAAAGAGCCCGGGCTGGCGCTATTTCGTCGTAACGCGTACCGGCAGTGAGCTGAGGGCCCGCAATCCACTGCTGTCGCGGTATACCGGCTCGCCCGTTATCTCGATTGATGCGACGCTCGCCGCCAAGGCGGCCAGAACGGCTTCGCCTTCGAGCCGCGCGACCATTTGCCCCACGCAGCCATGGATCCCGGTGCCGAAGCCGATATGGCCCGAGACGCGCCGGGTGATGTCGAACTGGTCGGGCTGCTCCCACCGCGTTTCGTCGCGATTTGCAGAACCAATCAGCAGCAATACTTTCTCGTGCTTACCGATCGGCACCCCTGCGATCTCGGTTTCATGCGGTGTGGTCCGAAAGACGTAAGGTGCGGCGGAATCATAGCGCAGGCTCTCATCGAACGCGCCGCGCGCCAGCGAAGGATTGGCGGCCAGAATGGCCCACTGCTCCGGATGACGGATTAAACTAAAGAGGGCCATGCCTGTTGCACTGATAGTCGTATCCAGTCCCGCCGAAAGAAAGGACCGGACGAGCAGAGGCGCTTCGTCATGGGTAATTTCGCCGCTATCGGCGGCCTCGTAGACCTGTGCGCCAAAACTGCCGGGAGCCAAGGCGTCCCGTTGGCATTTCGCGGCAACCCAAGGCAAAACCTCAGGTGCCTTGGCCATCAGAGTTCGGAAATAATCGTTCTCCGGCCCCATGCCGGCAAACACCATGGCGCCGTAGGTCAGAAAATTTTCGCGGCCCTCATTGTCGATGCCCAGAGCATCGGGAAATACAGTCACCGGAAATATTTCGGCAAGATCGCGGACGGCGTCGAATGATCTCTTTTCAATGAGTTCATCGACCAGCGCGGCGGCCTTGGCCTTGAAACCGTTCTCGAGGCCCCGCATGGCACCCGGCGACATGATCCGAGCTAGCACCTTTCGGGTGCGTGTATGTAGCGGTGGGTCAGCTTCGAGGACGATGCTCGGCGGACGCCACGGCTTCTCCTTGAAAGAATTGATGATGCCAGCACCACCGGCATTGCTGAAGTTCACATGGTCAGCAAAGACCGCCTTGATCTCGGCAAAACGCGGCACGGCGAAGATGCCGTATTTCTCGAGCCTGACGACGGGTGCCTTCGCACGAAGCTCGGCATAGGCCGGATAGGGGTCGATGCGAGTGTCCCAGTCGAACGGATCGAAATCGCTGCAGGCATACTCGCGTGCCGAAGTTGCCACTGTTCGCCTCCGTTTGGTCGCTTCTACTTAATTGACTATAGTCATTTATTGCAGAAGGTGGCAAGCTAGGAATGGAGTGGCGTTTTTTGCTCGTGATAACAGCCATGTAGCTGCAGGACAGACCGGGCGGAGATTGGATGTCGGCCGAGAGATCAGGAAACTCCAAGGGGATGCGGCGCTTTCAGAAGCGCGCGCGCCAAGAAGCTGACAAGCGCGCGTTGCAGGCTCGAATCCTTGAAACAGCGCGAAAGGAGTTCGCGAGCGGCACACTCGAAACCGTTTCGATCCAGAAGATCGCCGATGCGCTCGGTTACTCGAAGGGCACGGTTCTCAAATACTTTCCGACCAAGATCCTGCTGCTGCTGGCAGTGAAGGAGAGGAATCTCGAGGAAATGGCGGATCGGCTCGACCAAGTCCGCGCGCTTCATTCCAGCGGTGAGGTCCGGCTGCGGCGTGTCATGGAGGCCTATATCAAGTATTGGGTGGACAACCCCGATCATTTTCGATCGCTCTATTCGATGGCCGGCACAGTCGAGGACAGGCGTTTTCCCGACGGGGTTTATTTCGGTGAAACTGAGATCGCACGAAAGGGCTACGGGCTATTTGTGACTTCGATCGCGGAGTATCTTTCCGAATTGAGGGTGGAGGCGAGGCCGGGGCTGACGGAGCGCCTAGCGACCGCCCTGCTATCGGCGGCGCATGGGGTGATCTCGTTGCCACTGGGAACACCAACGATGAAATGGCCGGACATTCACGGCAACGGGCGATTGGTCCTCGGCAGTCTCATCGACGCTTGGTCGGCGAAGATTAAAGCCGCTCGGCAGACCGAGACCTGGCCGAGAATTTCCATCGGTGATCTTCTTTAGTTCGGCAGCACCGGCTTGCTGGCAGCCGATCTATCGTCGCAGCCAAGAAAAGGGGCTGTCGCGCGAAGGGATTCGCCACGCGTACCGAAACGAAGACGGACACCTACGCGTGAGAAGCGACGTTTACTGGCTGGCGAGCCATAATGTCCCGAAGTATCTGAAATATATCGGACAGTTCTTTAGGATCGCTGGGGGCGCCAAAACAGATGCGAATGGCGCCAGGATCCCCCTTTCCCACCGCTGAGGCGATGCGGGGGGGGACAAGTATGCCTCGTCCTGGCGCAGCGGCCGTAAACCGATCTGCGGACCACTCTTGCGGCAACTGCAACTATCCGTAGAAGGCTGAGAACTGAAGTTTGCGGCATTGGGAAAAAGTCTAGGAGCATCCCGTAACGTTCGTGCGCCTGACGCCGCCGCTCACGCAGAAGTTCTTCCAGCTTTCCGCTCTCAATCAACCGCACCACAGTCTCGCCTAACACCTGAGCAACAAACCAGGCACAGGCGTGCAGGAGGAGCTGAGTTTGAGCGATGTAGGCCGGCCGGACTGTCACTGTCCCGAGCCTGAAGGCTGGCGCAAGGTATTTGGAGTAGGACGTGATTTAGAAGGAGAGGGCCGGCACCAATGAGGCGATCGGCACAGGACGCTCGGGGAAGAAAAAGCGGTAAACGTCATCCTCTATGATGGCGAGATCGAGCTCCTCGGCGAATTCACCGATGCGCCCCCGCGGTCAAGACTCAGCGTGCGAGCCGTGGGGCTCTGCAACGTCGGCAGGCAATAGAGCACTCGCGCTCGGGACGCCCGGCAGGCTTTTTCAGCGCCTCAGGGTCGCTTCGGTCCTCATCCATGTCCACGGGCACCAAATTAAGGTGGCTGGCGCGGCGATGGCTTTGAAGCAGGGATAAGTGAAAGCACCCACCAAGACACTGTCGCCGGGTTTTGCCACGAAGCGCAGGGCGACATCGATCGCGTGCTGGGCGCCGTTGCACAGAATCAGCTGTGCCGGCGCGACCGTAAAGGCGTTGTCAGAGAGCGAGGCTGCGATGATTTCACGTTCCTGGGAAACGCCAGCGTGAGGATGGTAGCCCAACAACAGTGCAAGATCAGGTTCGCGCACCACCTCGCCAAACAACGCGGACAGGACCTGCGTTTCGCTTCCGTGGCCGGGCACGCTCAGCGCTAAATTGACCGGTTCATGTCATGCCGTGGCCGCCTCGGCCTGCGCGGCGAATGACGCCGGACGAAGGTGCCCTGCCCGACATGTCCGCTGATCCCGCGTTGTTCGGCCTTCTGATAGGCTTTGCTGACGGTGCCGACGGACAGGCCGAGCTCTCGTGCCAGGTCAAGGTGCGGCGGAAGGCAGTCGCCATCGGACAGCCGACCGTCAGCGATGTCCCGCTCCAGAGCACTGACCAGGGCGAGCTATCGCGCCCCCTCGGACGCGAGTTTCCGCGGCCGGCGCGTATCTGCAGAAAGCCTGGCGCGGCAAACGGCCAGTACGTCATCACGCCGGAGATGAGCCCCGGCTTCGTGGAGGCACTCCCTGTCAGCAAATCCCACGGCATCGGTCCGGCGACTTGCACCAAGATGAATGCTATCGGGCGGTAGACTGCCTCGACGTCCGCAATCAGTCGCTCGACTCTGCAAGCCAATTTCGGCAAGGCCGGCGCGTAATACTACCGGATATCGAGGGGCATTGATCACCGCGAGGTCCGCGCGAACCGGATCCGGAAGTCGGTTGGTGCGGAGAACACGTCCTCAACCGATCTTTAGCGCTTTCGACGCAATGGCCACCGAGTTGGGCCCGCTGATCGAGAAGGTCTGGCGGCACTGGGAGGACAAGGACCGCGCGGGCCCGGAAAGTCACGCTGACCAGTGCCATCCTTGCCGCTGCCGGCAGAGCGAGCGAAGCGCCGACGCGAATGGCGCCAGCGTCGCCGCGAAGCCCGCGAACGCATGCATCTTAAGTGGGCAGGGCGCGGCGGCAGCCCAACTCACCAAAAAGTAGATAGCTCCGGTCGATGCCGCACCGACCCCGCGTCTCATGGGTCCAGCCGACAGCTCGGCGAAAGCTCCCGATCGCCGCGGTCCGCTTGAGTGTCTTGACGACGACGGGCTGATTCTCATCCGCGAAAGGGGAGACCCAAAGCGCATCCTCGGGACAATAAAGCTCGCAAAAGGAAGCATGTCGTCGTGACGGGCAATGACCGGAATTCCATAGGTGCCGAGTTTGCCGTCCATCGCCTTCCATACGCTGTCGTAATCGGCGAATGCGAAGGCGGTGCATGCCCGCGCTCGGCACCAGGGTGGCAAGGATCGAGGACGATTGGTTGAAGAACTCACGCCGCTGCGTACCTGGTCAGGAGTTCGGTGTCGGAGCCGAGCTGATTGGCCGGAAACAGCCTGATCTCCAGCCGGCCGCTCGTCGCTTCGCGGATCGGTCGATCGCCTCTTGGGCCCGGATATTCACGGGGTGGGTCGGATCCTGCCCGGTCGCAAACTTGTAAACGAACTCGGCTGCGGAAGCCGGACGAGTAAGAATCCCGCAGAGAGGTACGGCCGTGGCTGCCATCAATAGCGTACGGCGGCTCATCCTTCCGGGCTTCGAGACAATCATGTTTCCTCCTGATCCTGCATTGACGTTGGTGCCGACAGCATCAGCCTGCGCTGGCGTGCAGCTTTCGCGTCTCTTGGTTCACCGCTCTCGACCGCCGGCATGTAGGCAAGAGTCATCGCTCGCCGCCGCAACATGCGACGGGTGTAGCTCCTCACAAGGACTTGGCTGGATTGGCGCTTAGCGCCGGTGCAAGCCACTGCTTGATCTGCCTTGCGACCTCTGCGGTAGAAATCCCGTAGCGGTCGTGCAGTGTCGGAAGTGCGCCAGCGTGAAGAAATTCGTCCGGCAATGCGATCTGGCGGAAACGCGGATGAACGCCTGAACGCATTAGAACCGCGGCAATTGCCTCGCCAAGGCCGCCAATCGACGTGTGGTTCTCGGCAACGACGACAAGACGGCCCGATTTGCCGGCTTCACGCAAGATCGTCTCAGTGTCGAGCGGCTTGATGGTTGGAACATGCAGCACCGCAGTATCGATGCTGTCGCCCTTCAAGGTTTGCGCCGCCTCGAGCGCACGCATGGTCATGATGCCGGATGAGATGACCAGGGCGTCCTTCCCGTCACGAATCAGCTTGGCCCTGCCGAGCTCGAATTTGTAATCATATTCGTCCAGCACGAGCGGCACCTGGCCGCGCAGCAGGCGGGTGTAGACAGGCCCGTGATGGGCCGCGATGGCGGGCACCAGCTGCTCGATTTCGTGAGCATCGCAGGGATCGATGACCGTCATATTCGGCATCGCGCGAAACAGGGCGACATCTTCTGCGGCCTGATGGCTCGGGCCATAGCCCGAGGTCAGCCCCGGCAGCGCGCAGACGATCTTCACGTTGCGATCTTCCTCCGCGATCGTCTGGTGTATGAAGTCGTAAGCCCGTCGCGATGCGAACACGGCGTAAGTGGTCGCGAACGGCATGAAGCCTTCGGCGGCAAGGCCCGACGCAGCGCCGAACAGAAGCTGCTCGGCCATGCCCATCTGATAATAACGGTCCGGAAATTCCTTCGCGAAGATGTGCAGGTCGGTGTATTTGCCCAGATCGGCCGTCATGCCGACCACCTCAGGGCGGCTGCGGGCGAGCTCGACGAGCGCATGTCCAAAGGGCGCCGGTTTCGTCTTCTGTCCCTCAGAAGCGATCGATGCGATCATGGCGGAGGTGGTCAGGCGCGGCTTGCGCGGCTGCGGTGCTGATCTGATGGTCCTCATGCCTGCCTCCCAGCTTCCAGCGCGGCAAGCGCGAGCTGCCATTCGTGCTGCTCGACGCGGATGAAATGATTCTTCTCGCGCTGCTCCAGGAAAGGAACGCCCTTCCCCATCAGAGTGTCGGCGACGATCATCCTCGGCTTGGGCTCGGAATGGGACTTGGCCGCGTCGAACGCGGCAAGTACGGCATCGAGATCGTTGCCGTCGATCCGCTGCACGAACCAGCCGAAGGCCTGAAGCTTGTCGACCAGCGGCTCGAAGGCCATAACCTGCGTGGAAGGACCATCCGCCTGCTGATTGTTGACGTCGACGATGCCGATCAGATTGTCGAGCTTGTAGTGGCCTGCCGACTGGATCGCTTCCCAGACGGAGCCTTCGTCGAGTTCGCCATCGGAAAACAACGTGTATACCTGTGCCTCGGATCTCTTGCGCTTGAGTCCTAGGCTCATGCCGACGGCAATGCTCAGCCCAAGTCCGAGCGATCCGCCCGACATTTCCATTCCGGGCGTGTAGGAGGCCATGCCCGACATCGGCAGGCGGCTCTCGTCGCTGCCATAGGTTTCGAGTTCTTCCTCCGGGACAATTCCCGCCTCGATCAAAGCTGCGTAGAGTGCGATGGCATAATGTCCGTTGGAGAGCAGAAAGCGGTCCCGGCCCTCCCATGACGGGTCTTCAGGCCGGTAACGCATGGCGTGGAAATAGGCCACGGCGAGAACATCGGAGATGTCGAGCGCCTGCGCGATATAACCCTGCCCCTGGACTTCGCCCATGCGCAGCGCATTGCGGCGGATGTTGTAGGCGCGGTCCGCTAGCTTGGGCGCGTTGATAAGCGCATTGGTGGGCGTTTCCATCGATCTGGACCTTATCTCGCTGGCTCAGTGGATAAGCATGCCGCCGTTGACGTCGATCACGGCACCCGTAACGTAGGCAGATAGGTCCGAGGCCAGGAAGGTGTAGATACCGGCGACATCTTCTGCCGTGCCGAGGCGATTGAGCGGAATGCCTTCCAGAATTTTCGCTCTCATTTCATCATTCAGCTTGCCTGCCGTAATATCCGTGCCGATCAGGCCGGGCGTAACGCAGTTGACGCGAATCCCGTCAGGGCCGAACTCCCGCGCCATCGCCTTGGCGAGGCCAAGGACCCCTGCTTTCGCAGCCGAGTAGTGTGGCCCGCCAAAAATTCCACCACCGCGCTGGGCCGAGACGGACGACATGCACGCGATCGAGCCGGACTTCCGTGCGCGCATATGCGGGATCACCGCCTGGGACAGAAACAGGATACCCTTGAGATTGACGTCCTGAATTCGATCCCAATCTGCCGGCGAAATGTCCAGGAACTTGACGGCCTGGGTGATCCCGGCATTGTTGATCAGGATATCGATGCCTGCGAAGGTTTCGATCACACGGGTGACTGCCTGTTCGCAGAACGATTTGTCGGCGACGTTGCACGCCAGTCCAATGTGGGACTTTCCAAGCGATGCCGCAGCGTCCGCCGCGGCGCCGGCGTCGATATCCAGAATGGCCACCCGAGCGCCCTCGGCGGCGAACCGCCGGGCGGTTGCGAGCCCGATGCCCCGCGGCGAGGCCGCGCCCGAAATGATTGCCGTCTTACCGCTGAGCAGCATCAATTCCTCCCGCAAATTGTTCTTCCTTGCTGGATTTAGGAATGACCTGCGGAGGCCGGCCCTACAAACGCGCAGTTGTCACGGATCGATGAATCTGGTTCACTTATCGAATGCTCTCGAAGATCCCGATATCCTCAATTCGTGCCTTTGAAGCCGCAGCCCGGACCGGATCGTTTCGCGATGCGGCGAATGAGCTTCACCTGACGCCGAGCGCCGTCAGTCACGCGATTCGCAAGCTGGAGGCCACGCTTCGGACCGTTCTGTTCGAGCGCAGCGCGCGATCTGTGCGGCTCACGCCAGCCGGCGAAAATCTGATGCGTCACACCGGGGCGGCGTTCGATCAGCTCCGCCGCGGGCTTGAAGAAGTCGCCGCCCGCGGCCCACAACTGGTGCGCGTCCATTCCGCCCCAAGTTTTGCTGCGCAATGGCTGGCGCCACGGCTTGCGCAGTTTCTCGCTGCTTACCCGAAGCTCGAGGTTCGACTGGCCGCAAGCACGGATTATGCGCGCTTCAGCAACGATGATTTCGATATCGACATCGTCTACGGTCCGCCGCGCGCGGAAGGCGTCGAGATTGTTCCTCTACCAGAGGAGACGGTCACGCCGCTCTGCTCTCCCTCGCTCGCAAAATCGATAAGGAAGGCCGCTGATCTCCTCGATCAGACGCTCATCCGCTCAGACGTGAAGCAGGTGCAGTGGCATCAATGGTTCGCTGCCAACGGATTGGAAGCCCCCGCGCTCCACGGCATGAGGTTCGATCGGAGCTTTCTTGCGATTGCGACCGCTGTGGAGGGATTGGGAGTGGCGTTGGAATCAACCCTCCTGGCCGAGCTTGAACTGGCCAATGGGCGATTGGTTGCCCCATTGGCGGGACGTGCGATCGATATCAGTTACGTCGGTCACCGTCTCATCTATCCGCGCGCCAGCCGACAAAGATCGGCCGTACGAGCGTTTGCAGACTGGCTGCTGGCTCAGCTCGACGGTGAAGACGCCCGCTCCTCGCAATGAACTGCAGGTCTGGCTGGAGCTTGGTTCAGGGCAAACCTCTGCTTGGCGCCGAACAGCAACCCTCGCCGCCGGGGCGTCCGCGCCTGCGGAGAACCTCAGATCATGCATTCTTCATCGGTCTGGTAGGGAGCTATCGCTGATGCTCGCCGATCCATCTGTACAAGTCGATCATCGATGTAGCGCCTGAGCGCCGCAGCCGCCTTCAACATATAGACACGCATTGAGATCACTTCCCGCACGTCACGGCTCGCGCGCGCCCGCAAACCCTTGCAAGAGGCGCTCGCCGCCAGCAGGCGCGAGGCCGATCGAAAGCCAGCGGATTCTGCTCGCAGGAGGCGACGGCGAGCGCATCTTCTCCGCAAGCGATGCAACAGTGAAGCTCACTTTGCAGCTCGCGCGCCTCATCGAGCGGTCGGCGACCCCGGAGGCCCTGGCAGAGCTGAGGGCCAGCAGGGTGCTTGGACCTCGATCCGGGACATGCGCTCGCCGAATTGATGCAGGCTTTCCTTCCGGACGTCCGCTGCTACGCGGCCGATGGATTTCACACTCTCGACGGGCTTCGAAACTGGATAGCCTCTCAACAACGAAGATGCTCAGCCCGTCGATTCAACGAGGCGATCTTCCACGGCCTCGGGCCGAGCTACCTACGTCGTGGGGAAATGGTCGTTGACCCGCAAGGCCATCGCTGCTCGGCGGGTCGGGATGTCGAAACCGAGCGGTAGAGAGGTATGTGACGATTTCTTTCAATGACTCACAGAGTTGGTCTATTCTGGACTTCAAAGTACGAGCGGACAGGTAGACCAGAACGGCAATGGCAAGGCGCCGAAACATCATCGCAATTCCCTCGCTGGGCTCTCTCGACAAGGCCGCAGGCCGGGTCGGACAACAACTCACGCAGGCACTTCGCGAGGCGATATCAAACGGGATGTTGAAGCCGGGCGAACGGCTGCCGTCCACCCGCGCCCTCGCGGCATCGCTCCAACTCGCGAGGGGTACGGTCATCGAGGCGTTCGGTCAGCTACATGCGGAAGGCTACCTCGAGGCGCGCGCCAGAGGCGGCACGATGGTCGCCAACGTCAACGGCGGTCGCGAACTCGTCAGCCCACCGCAGGCATTCATTGCGCCGCCGCGGATCGGCCCTGTGTTGCGGGAGAACGTCGCCCGTCTTGCAGAGGTCGCGCAAGCTCTTCGGCCGCAAGGGACGGCGCCATTTGCAATCGCTCATCCGGCAGGCGCGGTCGCCCCGGATGACAAGTGGCGCCGTCTCGGTAATCGCGTCCGAGCGCTGCGCGTGGCTGCCCCGTCGGGATACATCGACCCGAAAGGATTGCCTGATTTGCGGCTCGCGATTACTGACTACGTTCGTAAAGCCCGTGGAGTGAAATGCGAGGCCGGCCAGGTCGTGATCACGGCGGGTACGCAGCAGGGTCTTTTTCTGGCTGCAACCGTTCTTCTTGCGGACGGAGACGCAGTATGGGCGGAAGACCCCGCCTATCCCGGTATTGTCGCGGTTCTCGGAAACTTCAACGTCCAGACCTCTCGCATTCCCGTCGACGCGCAGGGCATCGACGTCCACGAAGGTCTCGTCCGATGCCCGAAGGCTCGGGTCGCGTTCGTTACGCCATCGCATCAATATCCGCTCGGCATGCCGATGAGCATGGGGAGACGCACGGCTCTGCTGTCCTGGGCCCGTCAAAACAATGCCTGGATTGTCGAGGACGATTACGACAGCGAACTTCGCTACGCGGGACATCCATTTCCGTCCCTGCAGGGACTCGATCCTACACGTGTCGTCTATCTCGGGACGATGAGCAAAGTGCTGTTTTCATCCATGCGGATCGGATACGCCATCGTTCCCCTTCCGCTGGTGGATGCGTTCGCGGGCGCCCGTGCTCTTATTGACCGCCATTCTCCGACAGCCGATCAATATGTGCTCGCGCAATATATGCGCGAGGGCTATTTCGAAGCTCACATACGGCGCATCCGGGGCGCTTACGCAGAACGGCGCGTGGCCCTGATCTCCGCCATTGAGACGGAGCTGCCGTCCTGGACAGCGCTCCAACCCAGCGACCAAGGTATGCACCTGGTGCTTTGGCTTCCTGCCGGCCTCGACGACGTCAAGCTTGCCGAGCAAGCACATAAGGCCGGGCTGGTTGTGCGACCGATCTCGCCCATGTACCAAAATGCGCCTGCTCGGTTCGGTCTAATGCTCGGCTTCGGCGGCTTTTCCGTCGCGGAATTGCAGGCGGCCGCAGTCCGCCTGAAAGGTGTCCTTGAGGCATCGGTCCGCGCGAACAGAAAGGCCGAACTGTCCAAGCGCCCACGGATGGAAACTGCCAGATAATATCTGTATGGCCGCACTCAGGTCTCATTCGCAGCAATCGGCGCTCGCCGCGAACTTGAACATTGGGTTGGGTGCTTCGCAGCGCGCCGGGAAGAACGCGCACTGATCTCCAGTTTTTGAGTCCAACTACAGCTTTCGCCAGCGGCAGACGATCGTAGGGCGAATGAGATTATCCATGCTTGCGCAGGGCCGCCGATGGGTTTGGCCCCGTCATACCCGAGGATTACAAGTAGGTCGTTGCGCCACGATTTCTCCGAGCATGTCGCTCCGTCGGATATGAGTCAGGCCTGCTCCGCTTTGGCCACAGCGGCGGCCAGCATTGCATCGCCGATCACATCCTTGCCCTGGGCCTTGAGCGCGTTCCCTGCACCGAGAATGTCCCGGACCTCTTTATTCTGACTAAGCTTCGACTTGCCAACGAGTCGTGTGATCTCGATCTCGATTCCGACGATCATCTTGAGCATCATATCGATGTAGTCCTTGGGGCTGTCAGTCATCTTCCAAGGATCGGCCTGCTTCGCCTCATGGATGCGCGTCAGCCGCGCGACCATGCCACGAACGTAACGCTCATCGTCGCGGATTGTCACGCGTCCGTACACATGAGCCACCATATAGTTCCAGGACGGGACCTGCTTCTTGAACTCGACCTTGCTCGGATACCAGTTCGGCGCGATGTAGGCATCCCCGGCGCGGAATACGATCAGCACCTCGTTTCCCGTCGCGATATCCTGCCAAATGGGATTTGCGCGAGCCACATGTGAATGAAGCACGCCCTGCTGCCCTTCCTTCGCATGCAACTCGAAAGGCAGGTGATTTGCGTCGAGCCCGCTCTTCCCGTTAGTGAAGAGGATGCCGAGAGGATTTTTGTTGATGAGATCGTGAAGCGCCTCAGGGCGCGACTCGGCGAAATGTGGGGGGACGTACATGCTAGCTCCCTGGCAATTGATGAATGCCGCGCACGCTGCTCGCAGCATCAACGGGATTTCGTTCAGACCTCAGTCATCTGGAATTCACTCTTGTCTGCGCCGCAATCGGGGCAGATCCACTCGTCGGGGACGTCTTCCCAGCGAGTGCCCGGCGGAATGCCCTCGTCCGGCCATCCCTCCCGCTCGCTGTAAACAACCCCGCAGAGCGCGCACATCCAGGTCTTGTAAACCGGTGCGCCGATCGCTGTTTCAGAGTGCAGGTGAGCGCTTTCATTGCTCATCTCGGTGGCCTATGCTGTGGAGCATTCATGACACCGATGTAGGCTAGAACTGGTTCCTTCCATAGAGCCAGTCTGCGGCATTCTTGCTGTACCAGATTGACGTCCGCTGGTTCTGGTCAAGGCCGTCAACCCGGCAGTAGGAATATCTCTCAGAGAAGACGTGCATTCCTTCTTCGAGCAGCCGAAACTGGTCATCCGACTGTTGGACAACCATGACCGCGAAGCCTTGGGTCGCTCAGTCACGCGCCGCCGCTTTCGTCGGCGCAAAGGCCTGCGAGGCGTCGGCTGTGCATTCCGTCTTCCGACAAGAGCGCAAATGAGCCAGAACCGTCCAGCGGCCGGCCGGCGGCGTTACAAATGGCTTTGTAGCGAGCCAAACGGCCGCTGCAGTCCTGAGCTTTCTGCAATTGCACTCGGGCGTGAAACGGGTCTAGCCATCATGCAAGAAGATTGGCGCCGCTAACGCCAGTTGAAACGATAATGGGTTGAGCGATGTGCAACTCGCATACGTTCTTTTTGTTCCTGGTGGTGGAGTAGTCTTCAACTCTTGCGTGCCCTTGGATTTCAAGCCGATCGATTGAAGGCTACCGATCCCGTTGAAAAAGATTGACGGCGAGCAGATTGTTTCTTTTTCTGTCGTGCGTTCGGTCCCTCCACGAGCAAATCTGGAGAGACACGACGTTTCATCCCAATTGTCCGCCATCTTTGCGGTTTCAAGATCACATAGAATCGCAGTCGGCGAGGTTAGGTGAGACGAATGCCTGTGCCGCCCTGTCCTTCAAAATGATGTGCGAGAGCTCATGCATGATCGAATTGTTCTGCCGTTCCGGCGAGTGTTGGTCGTTGACGATGATGACGCGTTTGGTGCCCACGCAAATCGTGACAGCAGACCAATTGTCCGGATCGACCTTACGGAGTTGCTTCAGTGCCGCTGCTGAAAGACCTGGAACGTCTTTCGGCGTCCACACGCGAATACCAAATGTTGCAGCCAGGATACGAGGGTCGAGCGGACTAAACTGATCGAGATTCAACTCGCGGCGATAGTCGCACGTCCATTAGTTCGACATGTTGGTGTCAAGGAGCGCCAGGAGAGAGCGCACCACTACTAGTCGCCGACGTCCGATCGTTGTCGTGACGATACGCCCAGCTCCTATCAACTCGTAAAGTTTCGTGCGTCCCAAGCCGGTCACTTCGCATGCATCGTCAATCGTGCAGGTGAGCCGCTGGGCGAATGGCATCGTGCTCGGTTCTGCGGCTTTCGGAGCGGATAGGCTGACTTGTGACTGTTGTCCGCCAGTTTTCTCTCGTCGATTGTATCTCACGTGGCTCTCCTATTCGCGCAAAGCTCGACAGAAGGGTTGATTGTGCGATGAGCAACGTCAATGCGAGCATCCGAGGGCACTCGCGTACGACAGCGCACGTCAGCGGCGGTTTGAGTATTTCCGGATACAAAGGGGCGACGAGGAAATTTTTCGCGAGTGCGCCAGCCACAGCGAGGCATTGCGCCGAGGCCAGTCTGCTAAATCTCGGCAGCAAATTCCCCAAGCGTTCGCCGCTGTTCACCAGCGTCTTATTCAACCATTATTCAACGAACGTGGCTGATGGCGACCTAAGTGCCTGAGTTTGCTGGCGCTCCCTAGGGGAATCGAACCCCTGTTTCAGCCTTGAGAGGCCCAAATCGGTCCGCTCGATGATCATCCTGAAAAGAAGTACGGCGATAGAGACCTTTAGATGTCAATCCCGACTCGCTTGCACGAGCAGACATTGACCGCACCAGATTCGCGCCAGAAACGACCCAACCGAAGCGCAAAGAGCATTCGCCGCGCCGATCTAGGCCAAGGGTCCGTCCATCACTACGAACGTTTTTGGAACCAGAACGCTCTTGCCGTTGCCGTGGTAGCTACGCGGTAGCTTGCGATTGCAACCTTTTCGTCGTTGATGGCAGAAGCTATTGATTTTGTTGGTACAGTTGGGTGGGCTCGAACCACCGACCTCCTGTTCCACAGACAGGCGCTCTAACCAACTGAGCTACAACTGCATCCTTGCGAGCCGCCCGAGGGGCGCCCTTGAAAGGGCCGGTCACCGAGGGGGGCTGGACGGGGCGGAAACTAGGTGCAACGGGCGTTTTTGGCAAGGCCGCAAACAGACGAAAAACCGGGGTAAATCACCCTCAGCGCAATGAAATCAGGCTTGATGGCGACCGCAGCGAGGTTGCGCTCCCCTCGCCCGCTTGGTCGCGACACTCCCGGTGAGGAGAGAGCCCTCTCCCGGCCTCTCCCGCAGGCGGGAGAGGTGAAGAAAAAACCCGGGCTTTAGCCCGGGTTCTTAATTCAGACGTCCCGGCCGGATCAGGCGGCGGGGTAGAGCTTCGCGGCGGAGGCCTTGATCGGCTCGGCGGCGGCAGTGGCAGCGCGCTGGGCGATCTCGGCGAGCTCCCGGGCCTGGGCCTGGAAGGTCTCGAGCTGCGCCTTGGAATGGTTGGTCCACAGCGCGAACGCATCCTGCGGCGCCTTCACGCTGAACAGCTCCTGGGTGAAGTCGAGATGGGCCTTGGTGTTGGCCTTCGCGAACTCCATCAGCTTGGCGGTGTATTCGCTCACGCCCTTGTGGGCGGAAGAGAACACGGCCTCGACGGTGCCGTTGTGGGTCTCGGCGGCGTCCTTGAACTTGGCGTAGTTCTCGCGGGCCTGCGACACGCCCTTTTCGGCGAACGCACGCATCTGCTCGGGGACCTCGAACGGAATGATCGAGGCAGAAAACGGATCAGTCGCACCTGTCATGGTTTGTCCCTCACACTAATGAAAAAACGGAGTGAGCCTTCAGGCGCGCCCGCCGGCCAACCGGGTGACGGGTGCGAAGACTGGAAACACGAAACGAATGATGGCTCGCCCAGCGCGGGGACCATGGCTGCCTAAAATGTCAACATTGTGCAACGCAACGGGTTTGGAGGGTGCATTGCAAAATTTAATCTCGGGGAGGATGAGGTTCCCGGGCAGGGGAACCGGTGGTTGAGGGAGTTTGCGACGGCCAGCAGCGCTCTCTCCGTTCCCTCCCCCCTTGTGGGGGAGGGTCAGGGAGGGGGGTGCCACACGGGGATTCTGTCCGTCGCGCTCTGGGCCTCAGGGCAACGACTGACACCTTTTGCTGGGCTTACCCCTCTCCCTAGCCCTCCCCCACAAGGGGGGAGGGAACGCAGCTTGGGTGGGGCGCGAGTTCGGGTTGATGCGACTGACCATTTGCCACGCGCGAATCCTGCGGATGCAGCGCCGGCACGCCTTGCGGGGTCGGGGACATTAAGGTTATCGCGGCTTTAGGCCTTGCCGCATAGGCTTGGGACGTGGACCTGCCCGCGGCTGCGGGCGATACTAACCCTTTCTTAAGGCTGCCATTCCCGGCAGCCATGCGCACAAGCGGGACGCGAAGCCGGTCGGATGACGAGTTCGGATTTCCAGTTGCGAGGCGTGGGCGATCCCCGGCTGGCCGTGCACGCGACCTCGCCGCTGCCCGCCTGGCTCTGGTCGATCGACGGCACGCGCGTGCTCTGGGCCAATCCGGTCGGCGCAAGGCTGTTCGGCGCGGCCAATGCCACGGCGCTGGCGGACAGGATTTTCGGGCCCACCGACAGCCACCGCCGGCAGATCATCCGGCTTGCCGGCCGGCTGCCTCCAAACGGGGCCATCCGGCTCGAACGGCTGCGCGGCTTCGGGGCGCGGCTCGGCACGCTGATGACCTGCGCCTGCGCGCGGCTGGAGTTCGCCGATGGCGGCCGCGCTGTGCTCGTCACGGCGATGGACCCGGGCTTGCGCACCATGCCGCTGGTCGAGCGCCTGCTTCGTCTGGTCGACGGCGCCAAGACGCCGATGGCGGCGTTCGCGCCCGATGGCCTGTTCGTCGGCGCCAGCGAAACGGCCCGCACCCTGCTTGGCTTCCGCGATCTCGGCGAAGCCGGCCTCGACCGGGCGCGCAGCGACGCGCTTCGCCAGGGTCGCGCCGAGACGCCGATCGGCATCGGCCAGATGGTGCTGCAGCGGGTCGGCAGCGGGGCCGATGTCGGGCTGGTCGCGCTGATCGAGCCTGCCGTGCAGCAGGCGGCGGCTGCGACTGATGACGTTAAAGCCGAGGCCGCTGAAGAGGTCGCGCGCGAAGACATTGTCCAGCGTGAGGCTGCGCCGCCTCCTGCTCCCGCCGCCGTGCCGGAGCATGTTCAAGCTGCGCCGTCGCACGATGCGCCATCCGAAATCGCGCTGTTCGACGCCTTTGCCGAGCCGGTCGACGCGCCGGACGCAACGATCGCGCACGAACCGCCCGCGCGCGAGCCGGCCACTGAGATCGTCTCGATCCAGCAAGCCGTCGAGCAAGCGGCCGAGGCCGCGCCAGAAACTCCGGTTGAAAACTCGGCCGAAGCCATGGTGTCGCCGCAGGCCGCGCCGACCGTGACCGGCATGGTCGAGCCGCCGTCGGGCCACGAAGAGCCGCCCGCACCGCGTCAGCATCCGCTGCGCTTCCTCTGGAAGGTGGATGCAGAGGGCCGCTTTGTGCTTCTGTCCGACGAATTCATCCGCCTGATCGGCCCGCGCACGGCCGCCGGCTTCGACCGCCCCTGGCACGAGATCGCCGACGCATTCGCGCTCGACCCTGAAAGCCGCGTGGCGCAGGCGCTTGCCAGCAAGGATACCTGGGCCGGGATCACCGTGAACTGGCCGGCCGACGGCTGCGAGCATCTGCCGGTCGAGCTTGCCGGACTTCCGGTTTACGACGGCGACCGCAACTTCGCGGGCTTCAGGGGATTTGGCGTCTGCCGCGATCTCGATGGCCTCAACCGGCTCGACGCGCTCAGGCGTTTTGAGCTGCTGGCCGAACCGCAGGCGCCGCAAAGCCTGTCCGCCGATATGGTCGAACCCGAGCTAGAGGCGCCGCCTCCGCCGATCGAACCGCCCGCGCCTGAGCCTGAGCCTGAGCCTGAAGCTAAACCGCCCGAACCCACAACCGACGCGAATTCACATCCAACCGATCCGGAAACCCCAGTGGAAACGCCTCCCAATGTCCTGCCGTTCCGCGCGCCCGGCGACACGCGATCGCCGACGCTGACGCCGGTCGAGAACAGCGCGTTCAACGAGCTTGCCCGGCAATTGTCCGAGCGCCTCGAACGCGACAAGGAAACCATCGCGGCATCGGCCGAACCGCCGGATGCCGAGATCACGCCCGAAGCGCCGACGCCGGAGCCCGAGCCCAAGTCTGAGACGCCGCACACGCCAGCCGAATGGCTGAGCGCGCCCGCGCCGCCGGCGCACGGCCACAGCCCGCGCGACCGCGCGCTGCTCGACCTGCTGCCATCAGGCATCCTGATCTACCGGCTCGACCGCCTGCTCTACGCCAACCCCGCGTTTCTCGCGCGCATGGGCTATGCCAGCCTGAGCGCCCTGGAGAACGCCGGCGGGCTGGATGCGCTCTATGTCGAGCCGGGCGTGTCCGCGGCCAGCAGCACATCGCAAGCAGGCACGCCTGTCACGATCAGCGCGACGCTCGCCAATGGCGAAGCGCCGCTGCCGACCACCGAAGCGCATCTGCACGCGATCGACTGGGACGGCGAGAGCGCGCACGCGCTGATCTGCGCGCTGCCGCAAGCAGCACCCGCTGCGCCCGTCGTTGCGGAGACCGTGATCGCAGAGACCATTGTCCCCGAGACCTTCCCGCCCGAGCCCGACGTCGGCGAGGCGGACGCGGAAGATCTCGCCGCGATCCTCGACACCACGGCCGAGGGCATCGTGATGTTCGATGCCGAAGGCAACATCCACGCCTGCAACCGCAGCGCCGAGGCGCTGTTCGGCTATGACGGCGAGACGCTGATGCAGCAGAATCTGGTGACGCTGTTCGCGCCGGAGAGCCAGCATGTCGTCATCGACTATCTGGAAAACCTCAAGAGCCAGGACATCGCGAGCCTGCTCGACCACGGCCGCGAGGTGCTGGGGCGCGAGAAGAAGGGCGGCGTGATTCCGCTCGCCATGATCATGGGCCGCACCCGGCCCGACGGCCCGAACTTCTTCGCCGTGTTCCGCGACCTCTCGCACAGCAAGCAGGGCGAGAGCGAGCTGACGCAGGCGCGACGCCTAGTCGACGGCGCGGCCAATGCCAAGGCCGACATGCTGGCGCGGATCAGCCACGAGATCCGCACGCCGCTCAACGCCATCATCGGCTTCTCGGAGGTGATGATTTCGGAACGCTTCGGCACGCTCGGCAACGAGCGCTACGGCGAGTACATGAAGGACATCCGCGCCTCCGGCGAGCGCGTCATCGCCATCATCGACGACCTGCTCGAGCTGTCGCGGATCGAGACCGGCAAGCTCGACCTCAACTTCGCCAACCTCAACCTCAACGATCTGGTCGAGGCCTGCGTGGTCGTGATGCAGCCGCAGGCCAATCGCGAGCGCATCATCATCCGCACCTCGCTCGGCCATGCGCTGCCGCAGGTGAGCGCGGATGCGCGCGCGATGCGGCAGATCACCATGAACTTGATCTCCAACTCGATCCGGCTCGCCAGCGCCGG